>NZ_JADEXE010000041.1 GCF_015207265.1 Nodosilinea sp. LEGE 07298
ATTCCTCCCCACCCCCATCTCCATCTGGTAGCCTAAAACAGACCCGCGATCGCACCCTCTACCATGACCCAAGACCTCAAGCACGAACTCTCAGAAATGGTTGCCCCCGCCGACTGGGCCTGGATCAGCCCCCATGCCAACCGAGGAGCCGTAGTGGTGGTCGATCAAAGTTTGGATCTAGCTGAGGTGGGCGTCGCGATCGCCACCGACAATGTCACGGTAGTCAACCACTGGATTGCTGAAGCCTTGCTCACCAAGCCCTCACCCTTTCAACTCGAAATCTGGGATCAAACGGCTAAAAAACAGTTTCAATCCTTGATCGTGCAACCCTTCGTGCTAGTGCAGGATCCTGCCGCTGATGAAAATTGAGGAGCAGCAGGGTGAGACTGCCCCAGGGAGAGAACCGCAGGATCGAGATCGTCTTTGGTCCGTTCTGAGCGCCAGCGCCCTGGTCCGTTTTCTGCTGTTATTTGCCAGTGGTTGGGCTGTAGTTCAGCTACTGGCCTACTTTGAGGTGTTAGTGGTCGTGTTTGTAACGGCCACCATAGTGGCCTTTTTGCTCGACCTGCCCGCCCGCTGGTTGAGTCGCTGGATGCCGCATGGGGTAGCTGCGATCGCCGTGTTTCTCATCTGCCTGGCAGTGGCCAGTGGCCTTTCCCTCACCCTGGGTATGACGGTCATATCTCAGGGACAGCAGCTAGTCGCCAGCGCTCAAGATTTTTCTGACTCAGTCGTTCCCTGGCTCAACAGTGTTGAACAACTATTAGAAACCTTAAATCTGCCCATCAACTTGGAGGGGTTAGAACCTCAGGTTCAAGATCAAGTTAGCACCCTGCTAGCCTCAGGACTAGGGCTGCTGCAATCCACCCTAGCCAACTTAGGCCTGGCTATCCTAATTGCGGTAGTTACGCTGTTCATGATGCTAGATGGAGCCAAAATTTGGTGGTGGCTGCTCAACCACGTGCCCATTCACCACAAAGAGCGGTTTAACGCCGTGCTGCAGCGCAATTTACTCGGCTTTTTTTGGGGACGCCTGCTGCTATCGGTGTTTTTTGGGGTTTCTACCTTTGTTGTGTTTTTGATTCTGGGCGTTCCCTTTCCTTTAGTGCTGGCCCTGATTGCCGGAGTGTTTGACCTCATTCCCGGTATTGGAGCCACGCTAGGGGTGGGCTTAGTGGCGCTGCTGCTGCTTTCCCAAAGTGTGTGGCTGGCCCTTCAAGCGCTGGTCGTGTGCGTAGGGCTACAGCAGGTTGAAGAAAACCTGCTGCTGCCCTACATCATGAAAGATTCGCTAGACATCAACCCGGTGGTCATGTTTTTTGCGCTCATTGTCGGTGTCACTGTAGCTGGGGTGCTGGGGCTTTTTCTGGCCGTGCCCGTGGCGGGGGTGATCATTACCTGGCTCGATATTGAGGCCATGCGGGGCAAGCCCGCCCAAGACTAAAAAACAGCCAAATCTGGCACAAGTCAGCCGATAAATACGCCATCAGCCGATAAGCTAGAACACTGAACCCCCTTGGCAATCTCCTTCGACTTATGCCCAACGCTGCTCCGCCAGACTCCTCTATTCCCCAGGGGAAGCGGCTGCGCTTTACCCAGGCTCCCCTATCCTGGCTCTACGCTCTCTGGAAGTTCTGGCGACCCCATACCGTTATTGGCACTAGCCTCAGCGTGCTAGGCATTGCCGCCATTGTACTGGCCTACTTAGGGAGTGATAGCATTCCTTCCGCTGGGTTACTCCTGGAAATATTGGGGGTTACCACAACGGCTTGCCTACTGGGCAACCTCTACATTGTCGGGCTTAACCAACTCGAAGATATTGCGATCGATCGCGTCAACAAGCCCCACCTACCCTTGGCCGCTGGAGAATTTTCGGTTGCCGATGGCAACTTGATTGTAGCCATAGCGGGCCTAGGGGCCGTAGTGCTAGCCCTGATCGGCGGCCCTTGGCTGCTGACCACCGTAGGCCTCAGTCTGGCTATTGGCACCGCCTACTCGCTACCGCCCCTGCGGCTAAAGCGGTTTCCTTTTTGGGCCTCGGTGTGCATTCTGGCGGTACGGGGTGCGATTGTGAATTTGGGCTTGTTTCTGCACATTAGCGATCGCCTTAACCTGCCGCTCACGATTCCCAATACAGTGTGGGCGCTGACGGTGTTTATTTTGCTGTTTAGCATCGCCATCGCTCTGTTCAAAGATATTCCCGACATTGAGGGCGATCGCCGCTACGGCATTAGCACCCTGTCGGTCAAGCTAGGCCAGCGTACTGTGTTCAACCTAGCCAGAGGCATTCTTACCGTCTGCTACTTAGGTATGGTGCTAGTGGCCCCCTGGCTCACGGGCATCAACCGGCTATTTTTAGCTGGGTCTCACCTGCTGCTGCTGGGCCTGCTGTGGTATGTGAGCTTACAGATGCCCCATCGTAACCCGATGGCCACAGGCCAAAGCAAGCTGGCTTACCCCCAGTTTTACCAGTTCATTTGGAAACTATTCTTTCTGCAATATCTCCTGTTTCCCCTGGCCTGTTGGCTAGCTTAAGCAAAGCGACTGGCACAAAGGAGTCTAGAGCCATGTATGACTGCATTATCGTCGGGGCCGGACCGGCCGGAGCCACTGCCGCCTACCATCTCAGCAAAGCAGGCCATCAGGTGCTGCTGCTCGATGCCGCCAAACTGCCCCGCTATAAGCCCTGCGGCGGCGGCGTGTCGCCCCAGGTGGCTCAGTGGTTTGACTTTGACTTTTCCCCGGTTATCTCGGTCAAGGTACGCAAAGTGCGCTACACCTTTAACCTAGCCGACCCCATTGAAGCCGAACTGCCCGCTGAAAAGGCTCTATGGATGGTGCGACGCGACGAGTTTGACTACTTCATTGTCCAGCAAGCCCAAAAGCAGGGAGCCACGCTTTGGGACGGCACCAAAGCCCAGGGCATTGAAAACCATGGCGACCACTGGCAGGTCAACACCACCCAAGGCCCAGTAGACGGGCGATTTTTAATTGCAGCAGACGGGGCACGGGGGGTAATAGCCAAGTGGCTAGGGTTTACGCGGCAGTATAAGCTGGCTGCCGCCCTAGAAGCTGAACCCCGCCTGGAGGTGCCTGAAGAGCCGGTAATCCATTTCGACCTGGGTCTGCTTCAGCAGGGGTATCTGTGGAACTTCCCGAAGGCCGACGGCTACTCCATTGGGGGTGGCGTCTTTCGCTCTGGGACGCAGCGTAAACAAGACTTGCGTACACCGGTAGCCGATTATGCCACCGCATTTGATGTCGATGCCAGCACCGTACAGCACTTCGGGCATCCTATTTTCATTTGGGATGGGCCTCAAGTATTGCATACTCACCGAGCCGTGCTGGCGGGCGAAGCCGCCTGCGTCGTCGATCCATTTACAGCTGAAGGCATTCGGCCCTCAATCTTTAGCGGCATGAAAGCGGCTGAGGCGATCGCCCAAGCGCTTCAGGGCAGCGATACTGCCCTCACCGCCTATACCCACACCATGAACAAAGAATGGGGTGAAGAAATGCGCTGGGCTAGACGCCTTGCCCGTCTGGTTTACCAGGCTCCCGCACTAGCCTACAAAGCTGGTATCAAGCGCCCCTCCAGTACCCTCACTATGGCCCAGATATTTTGCGGAGAGGTTAGTTATGGAGAGGTAGCCCACCGAGCTATTCGCCGCTTGAGTGCTGGCATGCTGTCTTAGTTCTGTAGTCCTAAAGGGTCGACTGGCTAGATCAAGTGTTTAAATCAAGCGACCCAGACCAACCCTGTATGATGAGTATAGTCATACTTTGTTACATCTCTGACTATGGTTGCTGAACTGTCCCTGTCGCTGGCGTCAATCGAAAAGCAAACCTGGGTTTGGCGGGGCCATGCGATCGCCTATACCGCCACTGGAGAAGGCATCCCCATTGTGCTCATTCACGGCTTTGGCGCATCGCTCGGCCACTGGCGCAAAAATATTCCCGCTCTGGCGGCAGCGGGGCACCGGGTCTATGCGATCGACCTGCTGGGCTTTGGCGACTCTGACCAGCCCGAGCGGCCCTACACCCTTGACCTGTGGCAAGACCTGCTGGCCGACTTTTGGGTCGAGTTCATCAATACTCCCGCTATCTACGTTGGCAACTCCATCGGCGGCCTGCTAACGCTGATGATGCTGGCCAACCACTCCGACAAAGCCAGGGCCGGGGCCGTGCTCAACTGCGCCGGGGGCCTCAACCACCGCCCCGAAGAGCTGCACCCGCCCCTTAACTGGGTGATGGGAGCCTTCACCTGGCTGGTGAGTTCGCCCAGCGTTGGGCCAATTGTGTTTAACCAGGTACGCCGCAAGGGCCGCATTCGCAGCTCGCTCAAACAGGTCTACAGCGACCCCACCGCCATCACCGACGAGCTGGTAGATATGCTCTACACCCCCGCATGTCGGCCCACCGCGCAAAAAGTATTCGCCTCCATTGTTACCGCTCCGCCGGGACCAAAGCCCGACGACCTGCTGCCCAACATTACTCAGCCGCTGCTGGTGCTCTGGGGCGAAAACGATCCCTGGACGCCGATCAAAGGGGCCGAGGTCTACCGAAAACTCGCTGAAGACGTGGCCCGCCCCGGCCTGGTCACCTTCCACAGCATCCCCAACACCGGCCACTGCCCCCACGACGAGCGTCCTGAGGTCGTTAACCCCTTGCTGGTAGACTGGTTGGATACACTACCCGAGGGTTAGTTATTAAGCAAATCGTAGATTGAGTGAAACGGAGTGGAACCCAACGACAGATTCAGTTTTGTTGGGTTCGGCTGGTGCGCCACCCAATCTACAACTACGGGTGCCAATCGATGGGTGCTTCAAAGATATCTGTCTCAGAGAACGGGCAGGACTGAGGAAGGCTTTTAGGGTCAAGCGGTGTTTCGCGACCCACCAGGTTCAGCCCCTTCTGGTAACCTACCGCGATCGCGTCTCTTACGTAGGGCTTTAGGCTAGGGTTTTCTTTGAGCTGACGCTGAATCTCCTGACGCTGTTCTCTAATGGTGTAGACCCAGCTTTTAGAGCGAACCTCGGGCTGGTAGTACCACTTGAGCAGATGCCCCAGCAGCACCCCCAATCGATTACGCAACTCCTGCCGCTCCTGCCGACCCAATGATTCGATCTCCTCAATCAAGTTCTCAATGTCGAGTTCCCCGAGCTGACCCGCGCGCAGCAGTTCAGCCTGACGCTGAGTCCAGGCGAAAAAGTCTTGCTCGTAGAGAGTGGTGGTTTGCATTGGTAACACCATGCTGGCTTTCTCTCATCTTAAGAGAGCTGTTAGTGGGAAGATACGGTGCTTTTCTGACTTTGCGCTCAGTTGAAGCAGAGGGCGCATTTCACACCTCTGCTTAGCAATGTCGCCTGGCTCAGTCAGAGTTCTGTAATCTCCGTGACTACTATCTGGCCAATTGCCCCTAGAGTGAGTTAAAAACCGATTAACTCTCGTTCTTCGTCGTTATCATCGCCATCGCCTATGTCTTCAGCCGCCCTTCAGGAGCAGCTCGATCGCTACTACCGCCAGGTCAAAACCGTGATTTTGTCGCGGCAGCACCCGGTCAGTGGCCTCTTACCGGCCAGCACGGCGGTCAATGTACACGGCAACTACACCGACGCCTGGGTACGCGACAATGTCTTCAGCATTTTGGCCGTATGGGGGGTGGCGCTGGCCTACCGCCATCTAGATGACGACCAGGGCCGCACGGTAGAGCTGGAGCAAAGCGTTGTCAAGCTCATGCGGGGGCTGCTCCAGGCCATGCTGCGCCAGGCTGAGAAGGTGGAACGGTTTAAAGAACGGCAGGACCCCCTACAGGCGCTCCATGCCAAGTACGACACCGGTACTGGGCTGCCGGTGGTGGGCGACGACGAGTGGGGCCACCTGCAAATCGACGCCACCTCAATATATTTGCTCATGCTGGCCCAGATGACGGCCTCGGGGCTGCAAATCATCTTCACCCAGGATGAAGTCAACTTTGTGCAAAACCTGGTCTACTACATTGGTCGGGCCTACCGCACCCCCGACTACGGCATTTGGGAGCGGGGCAACAAAATGAACCACGGTAAGCCCGAGCTTAACGCCAGCTCCGTAGGCCTAGCAAAGGCGGCTCTAGAAGCCCTGCGTGGCTTTAACCTGTTTGGTATGCGCGGGGGCCAGTCCTCAACCATTCACGTGCTGACCGATGAAATTGCTCGCGCCCGCATTACCCTAGAGTCGCTGCTGCCCCGCGAATCGGGGTCGAAGGAAATCGATGCGGCCCTGCTGAGCGTAGTGGGCTATCCTGCCTTTGCCATTGACGACGCGCAGATTGCCCAGAAAACTCGGCAAAAAATTATTGACAAGCTGCAAGGCCCCTACGGTTGCAAGCGGTTTTTGCGCGACGGCCACCAGGCGGTAATTGAAGACACCACCCGGCTGCACTACGAACCCGAAGAACTGAAGCAGTTTGAGCACATCGAGTGCGAGTGGCCGCTGTTTTTTACCTACCTGTGGCTGGATAGCTTATTTGCAGGCGACAAAGACCAGAGCCGCTTCTACCAGGAGCGCCTGGCGGCCCTGACGGTCGAGCGCGATGGCCTGGGCCTCTTACCCGAGCTGTACTACGTGCCCGCCGAGAGCCTAGATTCCGAGCGCAAACAGCCCGGCAGCCAGACTCGCCTGCCCAACGATAACCTGCCCCTGGTGTGGGCTCAGAGCCTCTACCTACTGGGTCAGCTAATGCAAGACGGGCTACTCAAGCCCAGCGATATTGACCCCCTGGGACGGTACCACGCCCTAGGCGACCACCGCTACCCCGTGGTGCAGGTGGCTCTGCTAGCCGAAGATAAGGCCCTGCAAACTGAGCTGGCTACCTACGGTCTACCTACCCAAACTCTGGCCGAAATTGCCCCTGTGCAGGTGTTTCCAGCCGCCGAGCTGTCATCGATCTATGCCGAAATTGGCAAAAATGACAAGCTGGGCCTTAGCGGTCGTCCGGTGCGGCGGCTGCGCAGTCTGACTACCTCGCGCATCTTTCGCGTTAAGGGCGAGTCGGTGGTGTTTTTGCCGTCGTTCTTAGACCAGCAGCGGTTTTACCTCACTCTCGACTACCACTTTTTGGTGGCCCAAATTCGCAGTGAGCTGGCCTATATCTATGACCACTGGCGCGAACCGGGCCGCCCTACGGTGACACTGCTGCTCACCCACGCCATGTTTCAGCTGGGCCGCAAACCCATCTATGAATCGCCGCTGATGGCGCTGATGCAGGAACTCCAGGGCGATCGCTGCGATCATGTGCCGGTCAAACTTGGCCCCCTTCAACAGCTGTCGATGACGACCAACCTGGAGCGGGTCGACAACGTCAACGGCTATCAGCTGGGCAGTACCTCGATAGGCTACTCGCCGCTATGGACGGCCTATCTAGGCTTTGAGCCAGGCCACGATGGCCCCCTGTCGCTGCTCGAAGAGTACAACCTGGAGAACGAAACCGATCTCGAACGCCTGCTCACCCAGCTGCGCGAGTCGAACAACGTCTACGAGCAGCTAGAGCTGTTGGCCACCCTCAAGCACCTGCACGGTAGCGACTTTAATACCGGCTTTGGCGGCCCCAGTCACGCCATCACCGTCGCTGATTTGCTCGATGAGGTCTACGCCAAGGCTAGCCAGCTAGAGCAGTGGGGCATTTTGCGCCGGGCCGCTGGCCTGCTGGGCAAGGCCGACATTACCCTCTCAGATGCCGTGACCGAGCTGCTGGTGCGCCAGAAGCAGATTTCGGTGGGTAAGTCCTACAGCGAAGAGTCGCTGATTACCGAGCCGATGGGCCACAGCGAAATTATCAACAAAATCCGCACCTTCTGCGGCGACGATGTACGCGACCACGTGCTGACCCAGGAGGTGCTGATTGATCTAAGCATTTTGATCAAGGCTGAACCTTCGCTATTTAACGGATTGATGACCTTGCGAGTCGGCTACCTGCTGCTGCTGATTACCAGCGAGCTAGCCCGTGAGCACGGCATTACTCAAGACGAAGCCTACGGCCAGTTGATTGACCTCAGCCCCTTTGAACTCAAGACTCGCCTGCGCCAGGTGCTAGCCGGGTTCGACGGGTTAAATCAGTCCATCTTTCGCCGTGAGTCGCTGCATGTTAAGCCCCACAACCCAATCAACTGGCAGGTGGTGCCGCTCGGCATTGAGCCCGTGGCCGAAGCAGCCGAAGTGCTTAATCCTCAAGACTGGTTGCGCAAGCGGATTATCGACGGCGAAATTGTCCGCATCTCAGACGGGTTCTACACTCAGGTGTGGGAGGTGCTGAAGCACTCCAAGGGCATCGTGATCGGCAACAAGTTCGATCGCAAGAATCGACTGGATAGCGATCGCATTCTCTCTGAGATGACCCCCGGTGAGCAAAACTTCGAGCGCCGCATTACCCACCTGCTGAACAAGATTCAGGCCCCGGAGTATCGCCACGTCAACCTAGAGGCGCTGCGCGAAATGGGCGAAATTTTTAAGGTCAACCCCGACCTCTACTTTGAAGACCACATCTACCTTGATGTGCTGATTGGCCACGCCGTGCGCCTGGGCTGGCTCGACCAGCAGCCCGATCGCCTCGGGGCTTATGAGTCTGATAAAGCCTCCGCCTGGAACGCGTTTTACCAGCTACCGCCGACCCAGTGTGCCACCTACATCGCTATGGCGCTCCAGTTTCTCACCGTGCTGGGCGAATCTGAGATGGGAGGAGAAGCCCTGGGCAAAGCACTGGAGGAGGTGGTATAGCGTTACTGTTTTCTAGCAGGAGTTGCTTGTGGACAGTCACTGGATTGTCCGCCAAGGGCCACAACTATAAGGATAATGAATGAACACTGGCGCTAATAGGCGTTGCTGAATTGAGGCATGAATTTGGGTGGGGGCAAACGGCCGTTTGCCCCTACGAGAGGCGTTGGATTCTTGGTTCATACCTGTGTTCAGCAACCCCGGCGCTAATAAATTCTAAAGCGACAATTGACTCATCACACCTTGGCGATTCCTCGCCCGGAAAGGGTCATGGCAAACCAGGCGGTTAGCAGCGTCAGCGCCCCGGCAATCCAAAACGGAAAGCTGTAGCTGACGCTGACCAGCAGCCCCGCCGTGGCCGGGCCGATCGCATTGGAAATGCTCAGGTACGAGGCGTTTAGCCCCAGCACTTCGCCCTGCTCGCGGGGGCCGCTGTTGAGCGATAGCAGCGCATCGATCAGCGGCATGGGGAATGAGTTGACGGCGCTGAAGACGACCGCGATCGCCGAAAACGCCACGATGTTGGGGAACGCAGGCATCAGCAAAAACAAAAGCCCTCGCGCCGCCAGCGCCCCCACCAAGATTTGCACCAGCTGAAATCGCCGTCGCAGCGGTTCCAGGGCAAATACCTGGGTGACAAAGCCGATGATCCCCACCGCCGCGAACATGATCGCCAGGTTGCGGGCATCTTGCTCTAGCACTTTGAGAAAGAAGGGCTGAAAGGCAAAGGTGAAAATTGTAAAGGTAAAGCCGCTAAAGAAGGTCAGCCAAAAAACGCGGCCAAAGCGAGAGTCTGTAGCCGACCTAGCCAGTCGCCCAAAGCCAAAATCGCGCCAGGAGATGCGGAAGGTATCGCAGCAGTTTTCTAAGGTTTCGGGCAGCAGCACCAGGCAGAGCAGGGTGGCAAACAGGGCGATCGCCGCCGAAAACAAAAACCCCATGCCCAGACTGGTAAACCCCGGCAGCGGTGGCACCAGCTGCGCCACGTAGCTCAGCGGTGGCCCCACCACAAACCCCAGCCGAAACACCGCCCCAAAAATGCCGTAGGCCCGCGCCCGCTGCTCTGGCGTAGTAATGTCGCCGACGATCGCCTGAGCGATCGACGTATTGCCGCCAGTTATCCCGTCAAGCAAGCGGGCCACAAACAGCACCCAAGCTACCGGAGCTAGCCCTGCCATCAGGTTTGCCCCTACCGTGCCCAGCAAACTGACAATTAGCAGGGGCTTGCGACCCATGCGATCGGACAATCGCCCCAAGATAGGGGTCGCCACAAACTGCGCTGCCGCATAGGCCGTAGTTAGCAGGCTGGCCTGAAAGTCGCTGAGGCCAAACTCCACCGCGTAGGGGTAAATCAGCGGAATAATCAGCGTAAACCCCACCGCATTAATAAACGCTACCAGGGCGGCAATCCAAAACCGCAGGGGTAAGCGCGAGGGGTCAGCGGAGGCCATAAAATTAGTCCATGAAAAACACTCTTGTGGCAGGGGCGATCGCTCTGGGGATACCGGCAGCAGCGCTGGTAGGCACCTTCATCTACATCAGCTCTCCCAACTGGGCCGAGGCCGACTATGACAACCTGGTCACCTACGAAGAATATCCGCCTGGAACGACCAACCCTGAGCAGCTTAACGTAGTTAGCTACAACATTGGCTACCTGTCGGGGCTGACCAACCAGCAGGCGGTCGAGCGCGATCAGGCGCTGTTTGATGCGAATCAGGCTGCAGCGATCGCCGCCCTGGAGGCCCTCGAACCCGACATTCTGGCCCTGCAAGAAATCGACTTTGACGCCTACCGATCGTTTGACCGCAACCAGCAGTACGCGGTTTCGGCAGCGCTGGAGATGGCCTTTGGTGCGATCGCCGTCAACTGGGACAAGCGCTACGTGCCCTTCCCCTACTGGCCGCCTGCGGTCCACTACCGGCAAGTGATCTCAGGCCAGGCCGTGCTCAGCCGCTACCCGATTCGCCGCAACGAACGGCTGGTGCTGGAGAAGGTGCCGACGAACCCGTTCTACTACAATGCGCTGTATTTGGATCGCGTCGCTCAGGTCACCGAGATCGACGTCTCCGGCCAACCCCTAATCGTCATCAACGTTCACCTCGAAGCGTTTGACGCCCCAACCCGCATTCGCCAAACCCAGGTGGCACGTGATCTAGCCGAAGGCTACGCCGAGGACTACCCCGTTTTACTGCTGGGCGACTTCAACAGCAGCCTCAACCGCGATGAGGGCGACGATCCGCGATCGATCGGTATCCTGCTCGACTCCCCGGTGCTGGCTTCGGCACTGCCCACGGCCCCATCGTCATTCACGTTTCCGTCTGACCAGCCCCAGTACACTCTCGACTATATCTTCTACACTCCCGCCACTCTAGAGGTGGTAGCCGCTGAAATCGTAGCCGAAGCCGCCCAGGCGTCAGACCACCTGCCTGTGCAGGCTCAGGTGCGGCTGCGTTGATTAACAGGAAAACTGACTTGAGTAACCTGATTCAAATCAGCAATTCCGCAGGAGCACAGAATGCTGTGTCCCTACGACCAAGGATGTTGAGATAGGATTCGACACCACCTATGTGGGACAAATGCCCATACCGATAGCTTCGCCTGACTACCTAGCCGTTACTTCCAAAGTTCGGTATTCTGGAACAACTGTAGTTTGACATTTTTCACCTTAGAGTTAGTCAAACCGCAAACCATGATCTTTCCAGGACTTGAAACAATGAAACAGCTACGGCAATGGGGATTAGGGTTGTTACTGGTGGCGTTAACTGCGGTGGGACTCATTGCCCTGCAACCCCGTCTTGCAATCCAGGCTCAGGAGACCGCATCTACGGCCACCCTAGACTCCGCCGGTCTCACCTTAGAAGAACTGGGTGATGGCATTTACGGTTTGATCGCCAGCGTTGACTTTCCGCCCGTCGACCCCGGTATGGCGATCTGCAATGGCGGCATCGTCATCGGCAGCGACGGTGTGCTGGTGGTCGACCCTTTCCAGAGCGAAGCTTTGGGCGATCTGCTGTTTGAAACGGTGGCCACCCTTACCGACCTACCGGTGAAATATGTGGTCAACACTCACTACCACTTCGACCACACGGGTGGAAATCCGGCTGCGGCCAGTCGTCAGCTGCCGATTCTCGGGCGCGGCCCGATTCGGGAGTTCATGCTCACCCGCAATGGCGAGAGCGATTCCAACATCACACCGCCCGAGGTGGTGATCGACGGAGCCTGGGATCTGTGGCTAGGGGAACGTCAGGTGCAAATCCGTGAGTTTGAAGGTCACTCTGGCGGTACTGATGCGATCGTCTATGTGCCCGATGCCAAGGTGCTGATAACGGGAGATTTGTTGTTCAATCAGCGGATTCCCTACGTAGCCGATGGCAACATTCGAACCTGGCAGGCTACCCTGGCTGAGCTGATTGTCGACTACTCTGATGCCCTGGTGTTACCTGGTCACGGCCCGGTAACTGACGTTGCTGGCCTAGAAAGCTTCAAGACCTACCTGGCTGATCTAGTCGCCCTGGCCGAGGATTGGGAATCGGCGGGTACGTCTGAGGAGGAGGCTGTCGCGACAGAGTTGCCTGCAAAATACAGCGATTTCCTCTTCCAAGCGTTGTTCCCTAGCAACCTGGAGGCAGCCTACAACCAGATCACCCTGGGCCAAGACGATGCCGCTTCGATTCAGCATTACCTGGCGACGCAGCCCGAATCGGTGAAGGCGCTGTAGTTATGGAGCACTAGGGAGTCGCCTCAGCGACTCCCACCCGATCGCACATATCGGCCAGAGGGCAGCGCCCGCACTTAGGTCGATTGCCCGTGCAGATGTGCTTGCCAAAGGGCACCAGCAGCCGGTTGATCTCAACCCAGTAGGAATGCGGCAGTTTAGCTTCTAGGGCCGTCATGGTCTTTTCGGGAGACTTGGTTTGCACATAGCCCCAGCGGTTGGTAACCCGGTGCACATGCACATCGACGCTAATGCAGGGGTAGCCTAGCGCCACTCCCAACGCCAAATGGGCACACTTTGGCCCCACCCCTTTGAATTGCATCAACACCTCGGGGTCGGCGGGCAGGTTGCCGCTATACTCAGTCAAAATTTGCTCAGAAATCTGGCGGATCTGGGGTGCCTTGTTCTCGGCAAAGGTAGTTCCCTGAATCAGGGCCAAGATATCCTCTACATCGAGTTGGATCATCTGTTCGGGCGATCGCGCCCCAGCAAACAGCCGCTGCGACACCGGCACACTCACCTCGTCGTAGGTGCGAATCGAGATGATGCAGGCGATCAGCTGCTCGTAGAGCGTGTCGAAGCCCTCTTCTGCCAGCTGAAACATTGCGGCTTTGGGAAACGGGGCCACGGCCTCACGCAGTAGCGCGATCGCCCGGTCGATATCAAATTCCTTAGCAGTCACTACGCTACAGAACTAAATCTACAGGACTCAGAAAACTAGCTCATCACCAGCGGGGCCATCAGTTCGGGGTCTTGAAACAGCGGCGTGCTCAGGTAGCGCTCGCCAAAGCTGGGCTGAATGATCACAATCAGCTTGCCCTCGTTTTCGGGGCGACGGCCCACGTCGATCGCGGCCTTGACGGCGGCTCCGGTGGAAATGCCCGAGAGCAAGCCCTCCTCGCGGGCCAGACGGCGACCGTAGGCGATCGCATCCTCATCGGTCACCTGCACCACTTCGTCGATCAGCGCTACATTCAGCACCTCGGGCACAAACCCCGCCCCAATCCCCTGAATTTTGTGGGAGCCGGGCCGACCGCCTGAGAGCACCGGGCTGTTGACGGGTTCGACGGCGATCGCCTTGAACCCCGGCTTGCGCTGCTTCAGCACGTCGGCTACGCCGGTAATGGTGCCGCCCGTGCCCACGCCCGCCACCAGCATATCCACCTGGCCATCGGTATCAGCCCAGATCTCCTCGGCGGTGGTGCGGCGATGAATGTCGGGGTTAGCAGGGTTGCGAAACTGCTGCAGCATATAGGCATCGGGCAGGGTATCGAGAATGTCCTGCGCTCGCTGAATGCAGCCCGACATACCTGCCACGCCGGGGGTCAGCTCTAGCTCGGCTCCGTAGGCCCGCAGCATGGCCCGCCGCTCGGAACTCATGGTCTCGGGCATGGTGAGAATCAGGCGGTAGCCCTTCGCCGCCGCCGCCATGGCCAGGGCAATGCCCGTGTTGCCCGAGGTGGGCTCGACCAGGGTGGTTTTACCGGGGGTAATTAGCCCTTCCGCTTCGGCGGCCTCAATCATGTTGATGCCGATGCGGTCTTTGACAGAGGCAGAGGGGTTCATGCCCTCCAGCTTGATCACCAGTCGGGCCAGGCAGCCCGCCTCTTGGGGAATGCGGTTTAGCTGCACCAGTGGGGTGCGGCCAATCAGTTGGGTCACGTTTTCGGCAATTCGCATGGGCCTGGCCTAGATGTAATACATAATGTCGACTTGCTGCTGGGCGTTGCGCTTTTCGACCAGGTCTTGCAGGGTGTACTTTTGTAGCACCCCTTCGGCGGCCTGGCGCACCTCTGTCCACATGCTCTGAATCACCTGCGCCTCTGGGGTATTAGACACCTGAGCCGGGTCGGCCTGAGGCTCAAACCCCTCAATGCAGCTCACCACATCATAGAGGGTAATCTTCCATGGATCACGGGCCAGCAGATAGCCGCCACGTGCGCCACGCTGGCTTTTCACCAGCCCGCCCCGGCGCAGGGTGGCTAGCAACTGCTCCAGGTAGCGATCGGGAATGTTTTGCTGGCTGGCAATCTGCCGAATTTGCAGCGGTTCGCCGCTGGGGTAGTGGGGGCTAAGCTCTAGTAGGGCCAGCAGGGCGTATTCACTTTTAGACGACAAATCCACAGGGCAGGCGAGGTAAAGAGCGATACCTATCAGTATACTCCGGTTCTCCACTGGGGTTTGCAGGATTATGCGATCGCAAAAAAGACCGTCCCTTTTTGTATTGGGATTCACTAAACCTCCCAGGGCTTCGGGATACTGTGCTGAGACGCGGTTTCAGCACCACAGTCACCTTTCTGGCAGGCCCTTGTCCTATGAGTCCACTGAACCTGGTTGTCGATCAACTCGTTGGCCCCGCTGCCTCTGCCCAGGTCGCTTTAGCCGCTGATTCCATTCACCTAGACGGTCTGGCCGACTTTCTCGAAATTCTGCAGTTTTTGATTCGCGAACCCGCAGTGGTGGGCAGCGAAGATTCCTTCTTTCGAGTGCTGCGCCGCGAGCTTGAGGAAGTGGGCGCTGAGGTGAGCTACTACCACGGCGTGCTGGTTGCCCAGGGCCGTCGTCCCCACGGGCTGATGCTCTCGGCCCACATCGATCGCCACGGGTTGCTGTGCACCGGTCCCAATGAGTTTCAGTACGCGGCCTTTATCGCTGGTAACCAGAGCGAGCTGACGGGCGACTCGGTCTCCGAGCAAATGCTGCACACGATCGAGAACCGCTTTCAGGGCCAGCGGGTGCAGGCCCACCTGCCCTACACCGGTACCTACATTGGCCAGGGCGTTATCACCCACTCCTACATCTGCCCCGAGCGCAAGAACCTGATCTTCGAGGTGGAGGGGTTGGAATATCTGCAGCCGGGCACGCCGGTTTCGTTCCTCGATCGCCTGCAGTTTAACGATGGCTATATCTCGGCCCAGCTCGACAACGTGATTAGTGCCGCCATCATCATCTTTCTCTTTCGCTGCGGGTTTGAGGGCACGGCTCTGTTCACCGCTCAAGAAGAGTCGGGCCGTAGCTGGCGCTACGCGCTGTCGTGGTTTCAGCGCCAGCGCCTGAGCACCGATCGCCTGATTGCCCTCGACACCAGCCCCTACCACAGCCGCGAGGCCGCCGACCAGCAGCTCGTCACCCTGCGCCGCAAAGACGCCAGCGCCAACTTTGCCCCCGCCATTACTCAGGAATTGGGCGATCGCTGCGATCAGCTTGGCATCGCCTACAGCTACAAAGACGACTACATCGCCACCCAAAATCTGTCCCGCGCCAAGCCCTACTCCCTGGGCCGCACCGAGATGGGTCGCCTGACGGCGGCGACCGACGGGGCGGTGACAGGCACCACGCTGCAAATTCCCACGACCGAGTACCACACCGCGACAGAAACTGCCTCGCTGGCCTCGGTGGCGGCGGTGATTCGGCTGTTGCACACCTATATTGAGTAGACCCAAGCTCCGCTGCGTACAATGAGGTTAAACCCCTATCGACGGCGCTTATGCTGGCTCTGGTTTCTCCCGATAAAATTCAGTTACCGGCGGGAGCTGTGGTCCGATTGCCTGCCACCTGGCATGAGTACCAGACGCTAAGTCAACAGCGAGGGGCAGGGGCGCTGCCTCGACTCAAGTATCGCGATGGAGAGGTCTTGCTCATGGCACCCATGCCCCAGCATGGTCGCGATGCTCACCTAATAGCCAGCATCATTACTACCCTGCTGGACTGGACAGAGCAGGAGTACGATGCATTTACCCCAGTGACGATGGAGCTGCCTGAGGAGAGCGGTATTGAGCCTGACTATTGTTTTTACATTGAGCACTGGCAAGCGGTATCGGGCAAGCGGCGCATCAACTGGAGTATTGACCCACCACCCGATCTGGTACTAGAAATTGACGTTACCAGCTACTCAAACGTTAACGACTATCTTCCTTATGGTTTGCCGGAGTGCTGGTTCTTAAAGCGCAACCAGCTTGTCATTTATCAACTGCAGGCTGAGGACTATGTACCAGGTCACCAAAGTCGATATTTCCCCGATCGCGATCTTCAAGCTATCGTAGCCCGCTGTTTAGAGATGGCCTACAGCCGCAATACCAGTACAGCTATTCGCGATTTGAAGCAGCGACTAGACGCGGATTAAAGCGATGGGTAACGCCACGATCCTTATTACCGGGGCCGGGGGCAACGTGGGTCGGGCGCTGGTGCAGCAGCTACAGGAGCGAGGTGTGGCCTATCGTATCGGTGTTCGCACGGTAGGAGGGCAAGCTAATGCGGTGCCGTTTGATTTTCTCAAAGCCGAGACCTACGAGCCTGCGATCGCGGGCTGCAAAGCCCTATTTTTGCTGCGTCCGCCTGCGATCGCCAACACCAAAGCCACCCTCAACCCCTTTATTGATGTGGCCCCCAGCATTCTCACCGCCGAACTGGGCCGCCCCATTTGTTACAAAGCCGCCAGCCTGCTCGGTTATGCCCTCCACCTGCAACGGCAGGGGTTGCCATGGATGCAAATTTTAGTGCAGACCATTCTGCACCGAGGCCTGCGGGTAGGCGAGGCAGAGACGGTGACCGATACAGTGCCCGCGCTGCTGGGGCGGCCTGCCCGCACCCTGGCAACGTATGTTCACGATGATCGCGACCTGTGGATGCCGCCTAGGCCGTAGTTAGCCTGACCCCAACCCCATGAACCAACACCGCTATAAATCGAAAACTGATAGAAAATTGTTGGGTTTTGTACTCAGTAGATGAAAGATTTGGAAACATGGGGTAAACTTCATCAGACTATCGGGGGAGTGTCTGCTAGAAGCCTGTTTTAGCCCTTAGCCAAGGTTTGTTCTAGCTGCTTGTATAACCGCTAAGGCCACCTCAAAATTCTCCCTTTGCCAACGCCAGGATAAATCACCCATGAGCCAGGAAGAAGCCTACAATACTGCCACCCTACCGCCCGAGGAGCCTACCACGGTCGATCCAGAAGCTCTGGTTACCACCTACGCCGACAGCCTGATTACCGAGCTGTTTGATGATGTAGACAAAATTTTAGAAGGCGATGAAGACGCCCTGGCGGCGGTAGAAGCTTCCCCCGAACCGGCCTCCACGGCGCTTGCGCCCATTGTCGATATCTCAGCTAAATCGGCAGACTCGCCTGCCGCCAATCCAGCCGCTGCCGATACGGCCCTGGCTCCGTTGAGTAGCGACATCGACTTCTTTCGGGCTGACGATGCCACCCCAGCCACTCCCCCGACTCAGACCAAAACTCGCTTTGGCAAGTTATTCGATCGCCTATTGCTGTCGATCACGGCCCTATCGCTGCTAGGGGTTGGGGGGCTGCTGTGGTTTGGCCAGCAGGGCAACCGGCTTTCCTTGGGGCGATCGGCAACAGAAACCGCCGCTCAGCAGTCTGACGAAGAGTTTTTGGCCTACCTACAGCGCTCTTTGGAGGTGATCTCTGGCAAGGTCGATCGCGGTGAATTGGGCAATACTACTGCTGTCGCTCAAACTCCGACCGGGGTCGCTGTGCCCGCTCCGCCCATGCTGCCACCCCTGGGGGCTGGAGGCACCGTAGGCAGCCTGGGCACTGGCCCCGTCAACGTGATCGAGCGGGTCTATATTCCTTACCAAACGGCCCAGCAACAGCAACCCGCTGCAGGTGCCCCTGCTCTGGTACCGCAGCCGGGGGCACCTGCACCGTCTCCGGTAGCCCCGACCACCCCGACCCAGAGTACGGCGGCGACCCCCCTGATTCACTCCCTAGTGGGGATTTTAGAACTGGGCTCTCGCTCAGCCGCCCTGTTCGAGATTAACGGCGTTTCCCAGCGGGTTTATATTGGCGAGCGCGTGGGCAGCAGCGGCTGGAGTCTGGTATCGGTGTCAAACGAAGAGGCGGTGATTCGCCGCAACGGCGATGTGCGATCGATCTTCATTGGCCAGCGATTTTAGGCGAAGCTATGGCGATGCGACGACTACCGCTGGCTGTTCTACTGATTGCTGGTCTAGTGGCCTGTACCCCTACCACCGATCGCATTAATGGCGGTACTGCTAGTCCGCCATCCCCATCCCCTGAATCGCCAGCTTCCGAATCAACTGAGACAGGTGACTCTGCCCCCGGCACTGCGCCCCAGGCAGGCAGCTTCGAGGTAAATTCTTTTACGGTGGATGAGCTGTTTGCCCAGGGCGGCGGCGGTTGCGGCATGACCCTCTGGCAGCAGTCCGAGGGTTCGCCTTCGGAGGGTTTTTTATTTTTTAACGGCCTGGCCCAGCCCTCAGGCGACGGCTTTACCCTAATGAAAATCAACGGTGAGTTTGTGCGCTTTAGCCGTACAGCGGCAGCGGGCGAGGAGTTTTACGGGCAGCAAACCTCTCAAACCTTTGTCAGTCAGGACGATGACATTCAGCTCCAGGTAGACACTGCCCTCGGCGAACCCGGAGAAATTGAATCGGTCGCAGTCGAAGGCACGCTACAGCTTCAGCAGGACGGAGACACCGTCGAGATTCCTGTGCAAGGCGATGCAGGCTGCTAATCTCGCTGATTACTCGGCGGCACGCCAGTGAATGTAGGGGCGATTGGCTGAAATATCGGCATAGCGGATGTCACGGAAGCCGTCGTCGCCTCGTAAATCTAGCTTGAACTGCACTGTGCCGTCGCCGAATTGGAAGGCATACATGCTCAAGTATTGCGAGGTGGCGGTGCCGGTGCAGTCGGCAAAGCCTGCCTTAAGCGGGGCAGCGTAGACAATGCGGCGATCTTCGGACTGAAGGATCTCGGCGGGGGCCGTTGCCAGGGGGGCAAAATCGGCTACTACGGTATGGTCGGCTCCACCCTCAAAGCCCAGGCCAAATTCCCACAGGCTGACGGTTTCTGGGCAGGTGCCCGTCTCTGCTGCCACTTCAAACTGAACATTGGGCGACATAAAGGTGCCAAAGGGCTGCGCCAGGGTGTCATCGGGGTTGGGAGTCGTTGGTGCAGGGCTGGGGGCGCGATCGCTTGCACTGCGGCAGCTGGCTAACAAGACGGTGCCGACAGCCAGCGCCAACATAATTTTCAATGGAAATTCCATCAGCGGTTAGGGGATAAATGAGGGAACTTAACGTCAAGGCCGAATTCAACCATCCTGAGCTAAAGCCCATACCCCGTAGGGGCGAACGGTTGTTCGCCCTGAATGCATAAGGCTGGTCAATCAAGCTATTGCCGCGAGGTTGGCCTACTGAGCTTCGGCAACCAGAGTGTCCCAGGCTTGCACTACGGACTGTAGGGCAGTCGGAGCATCCTCGATCGCCAGGTCGATGTATTCGCTCTGAGTGGATAAGGATGAGAGCTGCACGGTGGGATAGTCGGCGAAGGCGGCATCGGTGATGTAGCGCATCCGATTCAGGTTGGGAAAACGCTGATCTTCTAGCACCTGCTGAAAGGCTTCTAGCTGCTCGGGGGTTACCTGACTTTGGGCCACTAGGGTGTCACCTTCGGTTTGCAGCAGTCGCCCATCGATCATGAGAGTTATGACCTCTTGTCTACCGGCCAGCCCCCCGCTGACGACTGAGCGAAAGACATAGGCTTCGGGGGTTTCATTGGGCTGTCCCTCCACCCGAGGAATGAAGTCAGGAATCAGGCCGTTTTGGCTGCCGCTGGCGGTGGGGTTTTGCACAGCATTCTGGCCATCCTCGCGGGTGTGGTAGACCCAGCCTTGCTCGCCATCGGTAACCACTACGCGCAGACCCGAAATGGCGATCATGGTGCACATCTGGTCGGGGACGTAGATGCCCATGCAGCCATCCCAGGTGGCGGTTTCGGCGGAGGCAATCCGCAGCTCAGAAACGGGGCGATCGACATCGGCCGCAACGGTTTGCAGAATGGTCTCTCGCACCTCTGGTGTCAGCACATCATCCACCTGCCCCATTTCTCCGCTGTAGGGAGGAGTCTCAGGGTTTGAGGGAGATCCGGCAGTGTCGCTAGGGGTGGCCCCAGGCTCTGGCAGGGGGGCACAGGCTACTGCGCCGACAGCCGTGGTGCCGAGGGCCAGTAGGCCCACCAGCGCCATCAGGGTTTTCGTTTTGATGGTGAAAGAAGTCATAGTCTTAATCCCCACAAGCTCGATATATTGTGTTGTTTCATCACCATAGCCAGCCCCAAAGACTTTGTAGCTCTGGTTACAGATTTGGTTACAGGGCAGAGCCGACAGGGCAAAAGAAGGGCCGCTGAAGACGGGTAGGAACCGCCAAAAAGCACTGTCCCTCGCGGGGGCAAACAACCGTTTGCCCCTACGCAAATTCGGGAAATTCGGGCAAACAACCGTTTGCCCCTACGCAAATTCAGGCCGTTATTCAGCAGGGGATTATTGCACTAGGCGGCTGTAGGGCTGCCAGAGCTGCGCCTGCTGCCCCTGGGCGAGCAAAAACTCACCATAGGGGCTGAACTGAAACGGGCCGACATTGTGGATCTGCGACAGTGGCTGCCCAGTTGCCACCGACCAGAGGGTAATGCCCTGGCGGGGAATCGGTTCGCTCTCGATCAGGGGCAGCAGCAGGGTGCTGGTGGCCAGGGTTTGACCATCAGGGCTAAAGGCGACCTCGCCCAGATTGGTGGGCTGAATGGGGTGCCCCGCACTCTGGTTGAGGGTTAGGGTGTGCAGCGTTTCGCGGGTGGGCAGGTGCCACAGGCGGGCGGTGGTGCCGTCGCTGGTGGCCAGCTGTTCCCCGTTAGGGCTATAGGCTAGGTGGCGAATGGGGGCCGAGTGGCCAGTCAGGGTGAGCTGCCGGGCTCCGGTAGCAGCGTTCCACAATTTGAGGCTGTTGTCGGCATCCCCAGTGGCCAGGGTGTTGCTATCGGGGCTAAAGGCCATAGGCAGGGGCGGTATGCCGTTACCTGCCCGATTCACTAGGGTACGGACCAGCCGTCCGGTGGGCACATCCCAGAGCTGGAGGGTGTTTTGGTCGGTAGCGGTGACCAGGCTCTGCCCATTGGGGCTAAAGCGCAGGCTGTGCACCATGCCGTCGGCGGCCTGGAGGGGGATAGTCTGCAAGAGCTGCCCAGTTTGCCAGTTCCAGAGTTTGATGGTGTGGTCGGCGCTGGCGCTGGCCAGAGTTTGCCCGGTGGGGCCAATGGCGATCGCCCTAACCGCGTAGCGATGGCCCTCCAACAGTCGCACTTGCTCCCCGGTCGTCGTTGACCACAGCCGCACCACCCCGTAAGACATTCCTGCGGCCACGTACTGGCTGTCGGAGGTAAAGGCCACCGCGTTGGCGACATCACCCACAATTCTATCCCCCTGCCCGGCGGGCTCTTGGGCCGGTGTGCCCTGGGAGAGAGCCTCTAGGGCTGGCCCTCGGTGCAGGGTGACAATGCGATTGCCCCGGCGGGCATTCCACAGGGCCAGGGCGCTTTCGCCGGGGGTGGGGCAGCCGCGCTCGTAGCTGTAGCTGCCGATCGCAAGCACCGCCCCGTTTGGGCTAATGGCAGAAGCCGTGGTGCGAATCGGACACTGGGACTCGGGGTAGAGTGATTTGAGGTCAATGGTGCGCGCCAGCTGGGGCTGCTGCCACGAACCAGCCGCAGGCAGCGCCAGATCTAGCGCAGTTTCTACCCAGTTGTACAGAATAGGTAGGTACTGGTTAAACCGCTCACCCTGCACGTACATAGCGTCGATGGTGCAGCTGCCGCAGCTCTCAACCGACATCAGCTTTGAAATTTGCGCCCAGCTCACCCCGGCCCAGGGCAGATGGCCCACCGGCGCATTGAGGGAGTGGTTAATTTCCATCTCCGTCAGCCAGTCTCCGGCGACGACGGTGGGGTCTTCGACGCCGGGAGGGCGAGTCCAGCCGACGCGATCGCCAAAGACCTTGGCCGCCACCGTCGAATCCGCTGGATTTTGATCCCTCACCTCCTGCCAGATTTTCTGCTGCACGCTGAAGCCAAACCGCCCGTCGCTGGCCTCTACCCACAGCCGATCGAGGGTTTGCAGCACCTCGGGCGGAATGTTGGTGGCCAGCGGTGTGCCTAAAATATTGCCACCAGGATGAAGCCAGGGGTCTAAAATGCGCCGGGTTTCGGCATCGGCAGCCTGCCAGTTTTGGGCGGCTAGGTGCGATCGCAGCGCCCCAAAATCTACCGCCTGCGCCTGTGCCCAGTTAACTCGCTGCCCAGTGGGGTCAACCTGCGCGTGCACCACTGCGGCCATCGGCCCGGCTACGGTTGCCACCAGCGCCAAACCTAAACCAAAATACTTCAATCCTTTCATACCGGCTCCTTTAAGGGGGAATAAGCCCCACTAGCAAAAGTCTTGTCATCAGGCCGTAGGCGGCCCAGCTTAAGCCCTGTACCAGACCTACTATTGAGACCTGGAGGCGATCGCTCGTTTAGAGGTGCTTAGACACGCTCATAGCCGCAGGCCCTGAATGATGGTGTTTAGATGAGGCTCAAACGCTTCCACCGCCGCCTGGTCAGAGAAAGACCCGGTGGGGTCGCCGCTAATGACTCCGGTGACAAACACATGCACCTGGTTGCCATCGGTGGCCACATAGCCTATCCCCCGGTCAAACAGCGCCCCGTTGGGGTGGGTGACGGTGTAGCCGTAGCGCAGCCCCGGCAGCGAGCCGACATCGATGGCTTGCGGCGGTTCGCTGGTAAAGGTGAGAGCCGGGTCGGCGGTTTTGCGATCGCGCTCAATCGACCCGTAGTGGTCGGCTACCCAGGCCCGCAGAAACTCTCGTTCTGCCCCTGCCGTTAGGGTTTCGCCAGTTGGCAGGGCGACCTCACCCACCGGGTAGCTGAACCGTTCTACGGTGCCAATCAGCTCGCCATTGGCTTCTACACACAGCAGCACTTCATTGACACAGGGCTCAACCTGCCAGTTATCAGGGGCCGGAACTGGCCCCAAAATATCGGCCCAGCCGGTCGCAGTGGCGGCCAGTTCGGTGACGACGGCCCCAGTTTCCGACAGTGGAGCGGGCTGGGGTGCCATCGGCAACACCCCAGCGCAGGCAATTAAAACATTTGAGACTAAACCTATCCCAGCCAGGGCTGGAAGTCGACGTGAGATGCTCATGGTTTTTAGGGGCGAGAAAAGCTCTCGAACCTCGCCGTCGCTGCCTGATACGGGCGGGGCAAGGCACAGGAGCCGGGGGAATAAGCGGTAATTGCCTTCTAGCCTGAGACGACGCGTCTGAAATGGACGAGGGCAATACCATCACGGTACTTCAGCGGGATATAGCGCCATTCCGCACGGTGTGACAGAATTTTGCTGTGCCCTATTTCTATGATCTCTGGTGCCTGAATGTAGTCAGAGATGGTTACCAGAACTGAAACGTGAGGGCTAAAATTCGGTCCTCGTGGGGCGATCGCCAGACTGGCAAGCCGATAGAGGTGTTGAGGTCTCTGCCACGGGTTAGATGCTGCACTGGCGACCTAATTCTTAGGATGAACTCCTGATTTTCATACAGGAATATCAACGATGAATAAGCGTTTAGGAGGCCTGGGGCTGATCGCAGCCTTGGGTGTTTTTGCTCTACCCGCTGCGGCTCAGACTGGGCCAGACGCAACCGCCGAATTGCTCGACTCGGAGGGCAATCGAGTCGGTATCGTTGAGTTCACCTCAGTGGAAGACGGCGTGCAAATTCAAACTCTAATAGAAGGCTTTGACACCGCCGTAACCGACGAGGCCAGGGGCGAGCATGGCTTGCATATCCACGAGACAGGGGAATGCACGGCACCCGATTTTTCCTCCGCTGGTGGGCACTTCAACCCAACGGATGCAGAGCATGGTCTGCTCCAACCCGACGGCCCCCATGCCGGAGACCTTCCCAATATTTGGATTGAGGCCGACGGCAGCGCCGACTATACCGTAACCACCAACTTAATTACATTGGAACCCGGCGATGGTCAAAGACCGGCCCAGATGGGCGATCGCAGCCTGTTCGACAGCGACGGTAGCGCTGTTGTCCTTCACTCCGGCCCAGATGACTACATCACCGACCCAGCAGGCGATAGCGGCGATCGCCTGGCCTGTGGGGTGATTGTGCCAAACCAATCGCGTTAGCCTAAGCACACCTCACGGATTGCGAAAGCGAAGTGCCAGTAGCGAAGGACGCAGGCAAAGGTAGGCGAGCGGGCCGAAAAGGGGCACCCCTGCTGCCAGCCAAAATAGTTGGGAATTTGGCGTCAGCCCCCGTCGCGCCATGTCGTCTTTCAGCAGCGTTGGATAGGGGAACAGCACACAGAACAAACCAAAGGCAATGCTCATGCCGTGGATAAAGCGATTGGTTAGGAACGCCTGCCTAAAGCCAGCCCAGTCGCCCCACAGCACGGCAAAAAGCACCAGAGCGATCGCGCTAATGGTCAAAATTACACCCGTTAAACGCGAATTTAAGATAGCAATCCAGAGACCCTGTTCGCCGGTAAATTCCTGATTGGGTTGGCGCAGGGCCAGGTAAGGAATTAGCGCAATCACGCCGGTAGCGAGCGACGCCAGCATAAACAGCCAGGCTGGCAGAGACTGCATTCTGCCATCTGGAAAAATGAGACTGCTATAAATCAGCAGCCAAATGCCGACCAGGCTAAACAGCGACAGAATCACGGGGTTGATTGACGGAATCTGTCCGGCTAGGAGCGATTGGATGGGCTGAAACGCATCGGCTGGTAATGGAGGGGCAAAAAACAGGACATAAACGATAAAGCCAAGCCAGATCAACCAGAGCGTCAGCGTTCGGATCATAATGTTTGGGCCTCGTTTGATTCTGTTTGATTGTTGAGGCTGAGCTAGGACAAAAATACCTACCAGAGATAGATTGATGCCGCAGCATGAGCTGGCTGTGCAATAGTCGGTTTGTCGAGCGGCTAGTTTCTAGGTGAGGCTGTAGGGGGCGATCGCGGTGATCAGAAAAGCGCCCGATTAACGCCGATTAATGATAGCTAGCTCGATCGATTGTGCAGCGGAAAAACTCACCCTCTGGCTCAAAGCGATCGGTGCCAAAAAACCACCCAGCCCGCATTTTGGTAGGAATGGTGTAGCCGCCAAAGGTGCCATTGGCCTCAACGATGACCCCAAAGTCGACATAGTGGTGGTCGCCGCCCTCAGGATTGCCCCAGCGGCTGAGCTTAACCTGCTGCAGCGATCCCTCTGGGGTCAGGGTCAGGGTGAGGTGGGCGGGTTCTCCCAGGGCGTTGAAGCTGGCCTGTACTTGAGATTCGTTGCGCTGCGTCCAGCCCACATCGGGATGGCACAGCACCGAGGGCAACCACACCAATTCTCCCTGTACCCGCCCCGCCGCCGAGCGAGTGACATCGTTACCGGCGGCCTGCATTACCGGGAACAGGCCCAGCAGTTTCCACTGCACCTCGCTAACGCCATCCACCAGGCGATCGGCCCCCACAACCGGCAAGCCCCGCATCCAGGCTGTGGCACGCCAAACCATACCCCTTGGCCAGCGAATTACTTCTTCGCCTTGGAAGCGGTGCCAGGTTTGGTCGAGTTTGATGTTGCCGTGCATGTGCAGGCGTACGGCAGCGGCCAGGGGCGTACTGGGGGCGATCGCCTGGGTTAAATAGCGCTGGGCCAGAGAGGGCAGATGAGTGAAGGCGTCTGGGTTGAAGGGGGTACCAGTAGCCAGCGGTGATGCCTCTGGATCCGTGCTTTGCGATCGCCACAAGTCTTCTAGCGATACCGATGGAGCGTTAGCCAGGGTTGTAGTCATAATGACCTCCAGGTTGCGATCGGGCTTAGGCGATTTCCGAGAATAAAAGTACCGTACAATTTGGCCTTGAGCACAGTATAGGCAGATGAACCGGTAGAGCGAGTTATGTTGCTATCAACCCTAGAAAGAGAGCAATTAAGCAAGAGTCAAATCGAAGACCTGCGGCTGGCATCGACAAAACTCAGTGGGGCGAAGCGGCGGAGTTTTCACGCTGAGATGTGCCTGAAATATTGCGATGGGAGCGCAAGATTAGCTGAAACGGTATTTGGCTGGAATCGAGCCACCGTCGAGCTAGGGTTGGCAGAGCAGAGCAGCGGCATCACTTGCGTGGGGGCACAAGCGAGCGCAAGCGGTACAAAACGGTGGGAAGAACGGCATCCTGAAGTGGCGCAAGCCCTAAGAGAACTTGCCGAAGCTCATGCTCAACAAGACCCAACGTTTTCAAGTTCCATCGCCTATACCCGATTAACCGCAGCAGCGGCGTTGGAGCAGTTAGCGCAACGGGGATTTGCTGTCGAACAGTTGCCCTCAGCCAGTACAATGGCCGTCGTGCTGAATCGGATGGGCTACCGGTTGAGGAAAGTGGTGAAAGCAAAACCCCAAAAAAACTCCTAGAAACTGACACAATTTTTGATAACCTGCATCGGCACAGCGAGCGACCCAATGACGGCAGCATCAGACGATTGAGCATGGATTGTAAAGCGACCGTCAGACTTGGAGATTACTCGCGGGGTGGCAAAACTCGAGGAAATCATCAAGCGAGTGACCACGATATGGGATGCACTGAGAAATACATTCCCTGCGGCATTGTCGATGAGGACAGCGGGGCGCTGCACATCCACTTCGGCAGCTCTTACAAAACCAGTGATTTCATGGTCGATACCATTCAACAATGGTGGAAGAGCCTAACGCCTGCTCAGCAGCAGACAACCCAACAGATCAACACTCCGGACAGTTTTTGATAGGAAACGGTGGAATGAGGGTTTCAGCCCTCTTTTACAGTGGTCTGGGCAACGAGAAATCAAGGGTTTCAGCGCTTGTCCGAAAAAGTGTCCGGACTATTGACAGATTCAACTCAAAATGGATAATGGTCCTGAAAGTAGTGGGGTGCGAACTCAGTTTTTGAATCGGATGGTGGAGTTTGTCGATACAATTGGCAAACCCATTCACTTGCTGTACTATCCTCCGTACCATAGTAAGTACAATCCCATTGAGCGATGCTGGGGAATCCTAGAACAGCATTGGAATGGGACTCAGCTAAAAGATGTTGCTACGATGCTTGCTTGGGCGCAAAGCATGACCTGGAAAGGTCTTCAACCCATTGTTCAGTTGAATCAAAAGGTTTACCAAAAAGGTATCTCACTTTCCAAAGTAGCGATGAAAGCAGTGGAGAGCAGGTTAGAACGCAATCCTTTGCTACCCAAGTGGGATATCCTGATTCGCCCTGCTTGATTTGGTACCTTCTTTCCCGGAAATCACCTTAATTGTTCTGCTGTCGATCGCCGAGCCCACGCCAAATTTGGCGGCCAATCAGCGGCGAAAGCGCCATCAGCACCAGCCCAAAGGGCATGAGCCCGCCGTGAGCGATATCGTAGTCGGCCCCAATTTGAGACCAGGAATAGCCTAAACCCAGCCGCCCCAGCCCAACCTCAAAGGCCAGGGTCAGGCTCGACCACAGCAGGCCAATGCCCAACCCCTGCCAGCGCGAGAGCTTGAGCCACGGTACAAACAAGGTGGCAAGAGTCACAATCAACAGCGACCCGATAATAAAAGACACAGTGTGGGCGAGGCTCGGCCCCAGAGCCGGTATCAGCCAAAGAGTTCGCACCGTCCCGTTCACGCTTTCGGCCAGAATGAAAACCAGCCAAACTACAATGCTTTTGAAAATGATCATGGTTCACCTCAGGGCAATCTGGCCCTTAAGTAGAACTACTTATGATCTTACTGCGATCGCGATCGCCTGAGTTCAACCGAGATGCAGAACTTAACCTCGCTATGCTCTGAACCATTTACCCCATGACACGCCCCGTCGTCCTGATCACTGGCTGTTCCTCTGGTATTGGCAAAGCGCTGTGTTTGGCCTTCCATCGTCGCGGTTGTCGCGTTGTCGCCACGGCCAGACGATTAGAGGCGATCGCTGACCTGGCCGCCCAAGGCATGCTCACCCTGCCGCTGGATGTCACGGATGCAGTCGGCATTAAGACCGCGATCGAAACCGTGGTCGCCCGCGAAGGGCGCATTGACATCCTGGTCAACAATGCCGGATTTGGGCAGTTTGGCCCGCTGATGGATATCAGCTCGACGCAGCTCCAGGTGCAGTTTCAGACGAATGTGATCGCTCCCCTGGCGCTGGTGCAGCAGGTTGCCCCGATCATGAAGCAGCAGCGATCGGGGGCGATCGTCAATATCGGTAGTATTTCGGGGCTGGTGACAACCCCCTTTGCCGGAGCCTACTGTGCGTCGAAGGCCGCGCTGCACAGCCTGTCAGAGGCGCTGCGCTTGGAGCTAGCCCCGTTTGGCATCCAGGTGGTTACCGTGCAGCCGGGGGCCATTCAGTCAAATTTTGGTCAGGCCGCAGAGCAGGGTCTAGCGCAGGTGCTCTCGCCAGAGTCGTGGTACGCACCACTGGAAGCTAAGCTGCGAGCCAGGGCAACGCTATCTCAGGTGCAAGCGACACCAGCCGAGGTGTTTGCCGAACAGCTGACGACGGCAGTGTTGAGGCCCCATCCCTCGACGACAGTCCGATTAGGGAAAAAGAGCCGGTGGTTGCCGTTGCTAAAGCAGGTGCTGCCGCCCAGACTGATGGATTTTTTGCTCAAACGGCAGTTTGGGCTCACGCAAATTCTGTGATGCAGGAATGAAACAAAGGAAACCCACTCAGATTAGGCTATCGCCGCCATCAGCTGAGGGTGGTGTCGTCTAACCGTTAGGATGGAATTGGAGATTTAGGTTCTGGCATTGGCACCACACACCTACGAGCCCCCGGTTGATGCCCTATTGCGCTATGGCGAAGGCGAGGGTATCAACGCCAAAGATTGGCCCAACTACGTGCAGGAGTTGGGCTTGACTACCGACCACGTTCCCGCCCTGATTCAGATGGCCCAGGACGAGCAACTGTGGGAATTTTTTGATGGGAACTACGATCGCAAAGACGAATCCTTAGAGGCAGACATCGATCCGGAAGAGGCGCTGTGGGCACCGATACATGCCTGGCGATCGCTGGGTCAGCTGCAAGCTATTGAGGCCATTCAGCCCCTCGCCCAGGTTTTGCAGCAGCACGACGTTGACTGGTGCTGGGAAGAGCTGCCCCAGGTCTTTGGGCTGATGGGTGAAGCGGCGATCGCCCCACTAGAGGAACTGCTCTCCACCAAAATTGACTACAACAACAAAATTACGCTGGTCGAGGGGATTGGCAAAATTGCCAAGATGTCTCCCGACCTGCGCGATCGCACTGTGGAGGCGCTCACCCGGCAGCTCAGCCACTTCAAAAATCACCATCGCTCCGTCAATGGTGCCCTGATCGCACAACTGCTCGATTTCAATGCCCTCGAAGCGGTGCCGGTGATGGAGGCCGCCTACGGGGCGAAAAAGGTCGACGAGATGTTTGTCGGATCGTGGGCCACGGTGCAAATTGAACTAGGGCTCAAGCAAAAATCTGATTTCACCCCTGAAGAGCTAGAAATTCGCTACACCCCTAGGCAGGAGCAGATGATGGCCAACGTTAAAGCCTTTGTGGAGCGGCAAGAGGCTCAGCAGCAGCAGAGATTACCCAGACATCTGGGCACCAAACCACCAGAGTTCGGTGATATCGCGGCTCAGAAGGGCAGTAAAAAACTAGCGAATAAATCTGGCTTTGGCGGCAATGTATCGAGTTCAAAAAAGCGTAAGAAAAAGTAGCGCCAGTGAGGTTAAGGAAGATCATACGGTTTGTAAGTACTCCCTCACTTGGCGCACAAAAATTTCGGCCTGCACATAGCATTCATTGGCTGCTTCTATCGAAGATTCGATTAGGTCGCCGTAGTCAGCTTCTAGGCGCTGCTCAAAGGTATGATGCAGCCACATAGACATTTCTTTGTCAAAAATTCCTGTCTTGACAAACTCGCGATCAAATAAAGAAATTGCCCCTTTGTGCTTCGATGTGCCAAGCTGTCGCGTAACGAGCAGCGCCAAGACAGCGTAAAACATGGCCTAGTAGCAACGATTGATGGAGTCAGAATAAAGGTCTTGCTCAAATAAAAGCTGCCCAGCATCTAGGGCATTTTGGGCCTGCTGAAGTCGCGCCTTAACCAGAGCCCCAATATTGTCTGATTAGCTCATGCAGCAATACCCTCTGCGCGGATATTGTGAACGAGAGGGCTGGCTGTATAAGGGCTAGCCTCAAACTGTTGCCGGGAATATTTGACCGTGGTAATGATCACATCATGGTAGAAGCCAACTTCCCAGGCAATATCGCTAATGGCTTTCCAAGTAGTGCGGTCTAAGGTGTCAACCACAACACAAATATCAAGGTCTGAGTCTGGCTGAGCATTGCCTCTGGCCCGCGAGCCAAACGCCCAAATGCTGGCGGAGGGAAATTGTCCACGAATTTTGCTGGCAAATTCGGCCAAAATTTGTTGATCGCTCGTTGAGAGCATAGTGCGTTGAGCTGCCTAAATGTCAGCATTCTGATACTGGTTCAATTGTAACTAGCCCATGGCGCTTGGCAGTACCCACCAACATCCTGCAACTCCACTACCCCTCCTCCCTTCAGTCGCCAAAAACTTTAAGATAAGTAAACACCCTACCTATCGCTGGGAGCTGAATCCTTTCGTGCAACTTGCCCATCGTCCAACCGATGATTGGACTGAACATTCGTCACCCGGCTCCATCGTGCTAGACACCCGCGATCTCTCCAAGGTCTACGGGCGGGGCAAACAGCGGTTTGAAGCAGTTAAACAGGTCTCTCTCACCCTGCGTCAGGGAGAGGTACTAGCCTTTTTAGGCCCCAACGGGGCGGGCAAAACCACCACCATCAAGATGATTGCTGGGCTGGTGCGCCCCACCCAGGGGCAGGTGACCGTGGCCGGAGAAGACCCCCACCGCCAGCCCCGCGCCCTGCGCCACATTGGGGCCGTGCTAGAGGGCAACCGCAACCTGTACTGGCGGCTAACGCCAGAAGAAAATCTGGAATATTTCGGTGTGCTGCGGCAGGTACCCCGCAAGGTGGCCCATCGCCGGGGGCTGGAACTGCTGGCCCGGTTTGGGCTAGAGGAGAAGCGCAGTACCCCGGTGCAAAAGCTCTCGCGCGGCATGCAGCAAAAAGTGGCGATCGCGATCGCCCTAATCCACAATCCTAAGCTGCTGCTGCTGGATGAACCCACCCTGGGGCTAGACGTGGAGGCGGGCGAAATGGTCAAAGCCCTGGTGCGCCAGATTGCCCAGGAAGGCCGCGCCATTCTGCTGACCACCCACCAGCTCGATGTAGCCGAAGAACTCTCGGATCGTGTGGCGATCATTCGCCGGGGGCAGATCATTGCCGAGCAGTCGACCGAGGCCTTGCTGAAAGAATTTTCTAGCTCCACCTATCACCTGGAGGTGGAAGGCGAGCTTTCCCCGCAACAGATCCACACCGTGACCCAGCTGGGGGCGACGGTGCAGGGGGCACAGATTACCTATGCGGGCACGCCAGAAAATCTCTACGGGCTGCTGGGGGCACTGAGCCCGGTGCCGCTGGTGGCGGTGCAGCGCGATCGCGCCGACCTCACCCAGGTATTTCTCAAACTGGTCAAAGACCACCCGGATGCTAACTCATGATCGATCTGCTGCAAGCCGAACTCAAGCGCACCTGGATTCAGTTCATTCGCTACCCCACGGAGGTAATCTCTGGGATCGTCATCATCATGGCGGTTTTCTACGGGCTGTTTGCCAGTGCTCAGTACATGGCCGGGCCGGGGTTTGCTTTTGGCGATCGCCTCGATGCCGTGGTGCTCGGCTACGCCATGTGGACGCTGATTATTTCCGTCAACAACGACATTGCTATCAACCTGCAAATCGAAGCCGAAACCGGCACCCTGGAGCAGGTCTTTCTCTCCCCCTATGGGGCACCGCGTGTGTTTTTGGCCCGAGCCTTTGCCAGCCTGGCCCTGCGGTTGGTGATTCTGATGGTGGTGTTGCTGCTGCTGATGGGGATTTCTGGCAGTCGGCTGGCCTTTCCGCCCATGCTGCTGCTGCCGCTGGTTTCGCTGCTGCTGGCCGGTTACGGTTTGGCCTTTTTGATGGGGGCGGTGGCGCTGGTGTTTAAGCGGGTGCAGCAAATTTTGGGAATTTTTCAGTTTTTGCTGCTGTTTCTGCTGGCGGCTCCCCTGGAGGAAGCCACCGGCCTGATGCAGTATCTGCGGTTTCTCATCCCCATGCTGCCCAGCACCGGCCTGCTGCGCGACCTGATGGCGCGTGGCCTGGGGCTAGACTGGTTTACTTATGGTCTGGCTCTGTTGAATGGGATGGTCTATTTTGCCCTGGGGCTGCTGGTTTTTCGCTGGGCCGAAGCCACTGCCAAACAGCGGGGTTCTTTGAGCGGGTATTAAGGGACACGCAAGAAAATAAGGTACCAATTGCCGACTTTCCTATGGGTGCATTGCTGCGCGAATGCACCCTACAGCGATCAACACTCTCGGTACTTTATCTTCTCAAGAGGCACGCCCCTAACCTATCTTATTGATACTCTAAAGGGCTTTTAAGGGCTGACCGGGCGAATGGGACCGTTATAGAGGACTTGAAAGGTTCGGTTGGGGTTTACCAGCACCTCTGTTTCAAAGGAGTAGATAGGGTCGCCGTTGATATCGCGATCTTCGGGGCGAAAGCCCTTAAAGGTAAACAGCAGGGAACCATCCTCATTGATCACCATGGGAGCGTTTGCCGTGGGGCCGTGCATGGCGGGCTCGGCCATGTAGTTCCCCAGCCCACCGTTGGCGGTCTCGGCAGCCGCGCGGGCTATGTTTTTGCCTCGCAGCAGGAAGAGCGGGTCTACGTCGCCCTGGGGCGAGGAAG
>NZ_JADEXE010000389.1 GCF_015207265.1 Nodosilinea sp. LEGE 07298
CGTGCAGTCGTTCTTCGAAAGGCGACCACTGCTACAGCGCTCATGAACGGGGGTGCTGACCTTCTCTCAGACCCTGCAATCCGCCAATCTAGCTGTCGCGTCACCTCTATGTACTTGACATTTGATAATCTTCCCATCGCCCACTAAATCGAGGCTAAGACTTGCCTCAGCTAGCAGAACCTCAGCAGGCGTCAACGATTTGGTCGAGAGAAGGGTCCCCTGCGCATTGAGGGACGAGGCGAGGAATTGTTGCGTCTCCGCGTTGCGCCAGTAAAGCGTAAAGCCTGCACCGTCAGCCGCATGGTCCACAGCCAGCGCTTGCCAGCCGACTGGTCGAGTCGCCACCTCGCCGTTGTTGACCACAGGCGAGGTGGGGAAGTCAGATGGACCGACTATCGGAGAAAGATGTGGAGTCATCCCTTCGATGCTGCGGTTCACTGGCAAGAGCGTGCCATCGCCAGTTTGGATGGCGTAGCCAAGTAGCGTTGACCCAAGGGTAAGGTTGTCAACGGTTTGAATGGGGGAGAATGCCAGGCCAATCTCACTATCCCCGGTTAAATCCACATTGAGGTTGGTCTCTGCAAAGAGCGCCAGAGCAGAGAGCAACGGTGCAGATGCTACGAACGCGCATTGGGCATTAAGCGACCAAGTCGCCAGCTGTTGCGTTGCCGTGTTGCGCCAGTAAAGCGTAAAGCCCTGACTGTCAGCCTGATCCACTGCCAGCGCCTGCCAGCCATCTACTGGAGTTGCTACCTCGCCATTGATGGTCACTGGCAACAGCGCGCCATCGCCAAGTTGGATAGCGTAGCCCAACTGCGTTGAACCCAGGGTAAGGTCGCCCACTGCTTGAATTGGGGTGAACGTGAGGCCAATCTGACTATCCCCGGTTAAATCCACATTGAGGTTGGTCTCAGCAAAGAGGGCTTGGGCTGGCGTCAACAGGGCAGATGATGTGAATGCGCCTTGTGCATTGAGCGACCAGGTCGCCGTCTGTTGCGTCGCCCCATTGCGCCAGTAAAGCGTGAAGCCGACTCCGCCAGCCCCCTGATCCACCGCCAGTGCCTGCCAGCCATCGACTGGAGTCGCTCCCGCGCCATTGATGGTCACCGGCAAGAGCGGACCATCTCCCGCTTGAATGGCATAGCCCAGCTGCGTTGAACCTAGGGTGAGGTCGCCCACCGCCTGGATGGGGGTGAACGCCAGGCCAATCTCACCATCTCCGGTTAAGTCCACATTGAGGTTGGTCTCAGCAAAGAGGGCTTGGGCAGGCGTCAACAGGGCAGATGATGTGAATGCGCCTTGTGCATTGAGCGACCAAGTCGCCGTCTGTTGCGTTGCTGCGTTGCGCCAGTAAAGCGTGAAGCCGACTCCGCCAGCCCCCGGTTCCACCGCCAGCGCTTGCCAGCCATCCACGGGAGTCGCTCCCGCGCCATTGATGGTCACCGGCAAGAGCACGCCATCTCCCCCTTGAATGGCATAGCCCAGCTGCATTGAGCCCAGGGTGAGGTCACCAACCGCTTGAATTGGGGTGAACGTCAGGCCAATCTGACTATCCCCGGTTAAGTCCACATTGAGGTTGGTCTCTGCAAAGAGGGCTTGGGCGGGTGTCAATAGCGCCGACAACACCAATGCGCCCTGGGCGTCAAGCGACCAAGTCGCCGTCTGTTGCGTCACTGTATTGCGCCAGTAGAGCGTAAAGCCGCCACCCACAGCCGCCTGATCTACCGCCAGCGCTTGCCAGCCATCTATTGGAGCCGCCATCTCGCCGTTGTTGGTCACGGGTAGGAGCGTGCCATCGCCAAACTGGATAGCGTAGCCGAGCTGTGTTGACCCTAAGGTGAGGTCACCAACGGTTTGGATGGGGATAAAGGCCAGGCCAATTTGACCATCCCCGGTTAAATCCACATTCAGGTTGGTCTCTGCAAAGAGCCCCTGAGCAGGTGTCATCAGGGCTGACGATGTGAATGCTCCTTGGGCATTGAGCGACCAAGTCGCCGTCTGTTGCGTCACCCCATTGCGCCAGTAAAGTGTAAAGCCGACTCCGTTAGCCCCCTGGTTCACAGCCAGCGCTTGCCAGCCATCCACTGGAGTCGCCACTGCGCCGTTGTTGGTCACCGGCAAGAGCGTGCCATCACTAAACTGGATCGCGTAGCCCAGCTGCGTTGCCCCTAGGGTGAGGTCGCCTATCGTTTGGATGGGGGTGAATAGCTCTGATGGGTCTGAGGTATCGCTAGGATCGTCGCTATAAGTCACTTTTGTGAAGCCATCTAGCGAAGAGACGACAAACTGATCAACGTCATAGCTTCCTTCCAGAATAACTTTGCCCGCTATCTGACCATCATCATTGGCAAGGTTTACTACCGATAGAGTTGTTAATCCAGAGTCAAAAGATATATTGAGCTGACTGGGTGAAAATGGGATGTCTTTGAATAGAAGAACATCATTCGGATCAAAGCCAATAATTTTGTCGCCATCAAGCTGCTCTATGGTACCTTTAACAATATTTGCACCACCAGCCGTTAAATCAAAAATATCTGCTGCACTGCTGCCCCTGAAAATGTTGTTGTCACTGTTGCCTGTAAATCGGGTGGCGGTGTTGATGGCAGCAGGGCCTACGATGTCATCTTGGGATACAGATACATCTAGCCTAAATTCAGTACTGACCGATCGCTTTGCTTGATCGGTTACGGTTACGTTAAGAGTTAGATTATCTAGGTCTATAGGGCTAGGTGTGCCGACCAGAAAGCCATTGAGGCTGTCAAAGGTTAACCAACCTGGCAGAGGGCTACCATCGGCCAAGGAAACCTCGTATCTGAGCTGGTCACCGGCTTGAAGATCAGCATCGGCAAACGTATCTTTTGGAATCGAAAAGAAGAAGTTCTGATTAACAAACGTCGTTTGGGAAGAAATTTGATTTTGTAAGGTCGGGGCCTGGTTAGGCTTAATGTTGACAAGAATGCTATTGCCTAAAACAAGATTAATGTTTTGAGGGTTGCTAAGCTGAACTTCAAACATCTTGGCTTCATCTATTGAACCGACGTTTAGAAGTTGAATTGGAATCTTTTTCTCAGTTTCCCCTGGAGCAAAGACTAGGGTGCCACTGACGGCAGCATAATCTTGATTGGTTATGGCTGTTCCATCGACTGACTGATAGCTGATCGCAACCTCTGTATCACTGGGTTGAGCCAGACTGACGGTTACAGATGTGTTGAAGATGTTGCTAACTGTACTTGAGATAAAGTTGACTGTGGAGTTAACAGCATTGTTGAGGGTGCCGGTAAGGGCATCCCATTGATTGGCTGTAAAGCCTACCGTTGATTGCCATGTACTAGCTGTCCAGGTTTGGGCATTTCTCCAAGCATCGGCGGTCATGTTGGATGCGGCTTCCCAGGCATCAATGCCCCAGTTTTGTATGCTCTCTAGAGCTGCCGCCCCACCATTGCCAATGGAGACTACGGCTTCTTGAGCTGCCTCTAAAGCAGCAACACCTAAATTGCCAATTTCAACCGAGAGATTTGCCAAGCCTCGAAAGACATCTAGATTCAGGTTGGCATTCCCCCTTGTCTTCATTGCGTCAGCAAGTGGAGGCCCAAATCCTGGGATCATCCCAACTAAAATTTGAAGGCTGGCGTATTGAAGACTACTTGATCCATAGCCATAGTAGTTGAATGAATTTGAACTCAACTGTTGAGAGGTTAGATCACGAAAACTTCCATTTGGTTTTGAGGAACCATTTTCGGGTAAATCTTGAACAAGAATAGGATCTAAGTGAGGAGAGAGTGGGTTATAAGCCCAATTATCAGACCTGGAAAATTTCTTGACATTACCATCAAGAAATTTTCTTCCAAACAAACTGATTACGTCCCCAGTGGCTATGTAATGAGTTATATCATTAACCAACCCAGATTCAAGGGTGTCAGCCCCGAAGAACTGTCCATTGTGTTGAACGGTTCCGTTAATACCAGGCGAATTGAATGTGACGACACCTGATAGGGGTTTTGCACGAAAATCAGTATAGTAAGAACCAAACCACTGAGCCAACGCACCTCCAAGGCTATGCCCTGTAATGTAGGCAGGGCTATAACCGCGATCGCCTAAGGAATTGAGCCATTGATCTATAGCGATGCGATAAGCATCAAATTGTGGAAACCCAACCCCTCTTGGATCAATATTGTCAATCCAGTCAACGGCATCCGTCGGGCCGCCAGTCCCTCTTAAGGCGAGAATTGGTGGTGCTCCGTCATCATCTGAGATTAACCCAATTGCATATAAGCCAAGCCCCTCATTATGACCCCAAACACCATTATTGATACCTGCTTGAGAATCTAAGCGGTATTGATATCCATTGATGTTGTAATCAGATTCATTCAATGTATTTTCAAGGCTTTCACTGTTGTTTACCCAGTCTTTGTAAACTAGGTCTTTGGCTAGGACTTCGAGAAAGGCGTGGTCAAGGCTGACGGTTGATGGTGGGCTGACTGGCACCAGAGCGCCATCGCCTGGTTCGGAGTTGCCGGAGCCGCTGCCTCCAGCGGGGGTGAAGTTGTATTTGAGAAAGGGGCTGGCGAGGGTAACTACACCCGAGCTGAGCTGGTCGGTCACGGCGCTGCTGTCGCCGCCCCACGCTGACCTCCCCCAAGTGACGACCGAGCCGTCCTCTTTCAACGCTGCAAAGGCCCTGCCAGTCGCAAAGATTTGGCTCACTCCCGAGCTGAGCTGGTCGGCCACGGCGCTGCTGTCGCCGCCACTTTCTGACCTCCCCCAAGTGACGACAGAGCCGTCCTCTTTCAGCGCCGCAAATGCACTCTGAACTGAAAAAATTTGGCTCACCCCCGAGCTGAGCTGGTCGGCTACGGCGCTGCTGTCTCCGCCCCAAAACGGGTCCCCCCAAGTGATGACAGAGCCGTTCTCTTTCAACGCCGCAAATGCCCCTGAAGCCCCCCCTATAGTCGAAAAAATTTGAGTTACGCCCGAGCTGAGCTGGTCGGCTATGGTGCTGCTGTCGCCGCCCCGATCTGACCTCCCCCAAGTGACGACAGAGCCGTCCTCTTTCAGCGCCGCAAAGGCATCCTGAGCCGAAAAAATTTGGCTCACCCCCGAGCTGAGCTGGTCGGCCACACTGGCGTAAACCCAGTTGCTGTCAACCCAGCTTAGGATACTACTGTCTCCGCCCGATTCTGACCTCCCCC
>NZ_JADEXE010000390.1 GCF_015207265.1 Nodosilinea sp. LEGE 07298
AGAAGAGATAACCCTGGCCGTAGTTGTAGTTCAGCCCTAGCATGAGGTCGCGTTGGGCGGTGTGCTCAATGCCTTCGGCCACCATGTCAAAGTTAATGCCTTCTGAGAGAGCGGCGATCGCCCGGCAGATCGCCACTTTCTTTAAGTTTTGAGCGTTGGCAGGAATAAAGTAGCGATCGACTTTGACCTCATCGAAGCGAAACTGCAAGAGCTGGGCCAGCCCCGACTGACCCATGCCAAAGTCATCGACCTTGAGCCGCAGCGACATATCGCGCAGGTCTTGCAGGCTTTTCAGGTAGCGCTCCAGGTTGTTGTAGATACCCCGCTCCGTGATTTCAATACCGAAATGGTTGCTGGTAATGCCCGCCCCGGCCACTCGCTGCATGATGCGGTCTAAGAAGTCGTCGTCTTCTAGCTCCAGGGGGCTGATGTTGATGGAGAGATTAAACTGGGGGGCTACCTCTTGCCACTGAGCCAGCTGCTCTAGGGCATGGCAGAGCACCCAGTCGCTAATTCGGTGTACTAGCCCCGTCGCCTCAGCCACCGGGATAAACTCTGACGGCGATACCCGCCCCAGTTGAGCTGAATCCCACCGGATCAGGGCTTCGGCCCCAACAATCGCGCCGGTTTGCATGTGGCAGATGGGCTGGTAGGCGAGCCAAAACTCCAGCTCGCTGCTGCGCTGCTCCAGGTAGGCTTCGAGGGTAATTTGGCGCAGCCGCCGCCGGGCCAGAGCGCTGTTCCATACCCGAATGCGGTGCTGGGGCAGGTTCGATCGCCGGTTGCGTTTGGCTTCCCGCAGAGCGGTTTCGGCGGCCTGTAGCAGCCGGTTGATCGGGGCATCTTCCTGAAACGCGTCGATGGTGCCGCTGGCGACGCCAATGGAGGCGCTGATGCTGGCCCCCTCGACCTCGATGGCGAGAATATCGCTCAGCACATTTTCGGCGATCGCAGTCGGGGTGGGGCATGGTTCAGTAGCATCGGCTTCGGGGGCGGACAGCAGCAGCAAAAATTCGTCGCCGCCGCTGCGTAACGCAATGCCGTCGTAGCGCTGGGCCTGGTCTTGCAGCACCTCAGCAACGGCCCTCAGCAGCTCATCCCCTAAAAAGTGGCCTCGCTGGTCGTTGATCAGCTTAAAGCGATCGAGGTCAATGAAAAGGCAAACGTCCCAGTTCTCCAGCTCCATCTCCAGCACCCGGCGGTTGTAAAGCCCGGTCAGCGGATCGTGGATAATGCCGCTGACCTCGGCAAACGTCATATAGAGCAGCTGGGGCGACAGGGGAGTCACCAGAGTCATGTACCAGCCGGAAATCTCGCCCTTGTACTGGTACTCCAGTCGGTTGGGTTCGTCAGAGTCGAGGGCCGCAAAGTAGAGGTCGATCAACGGCACCTCGTAGGGGTAGACCCGCTGGCGGTGAAAGGGCATTTTTTCGCAAAGGCGATCGCCCGGCTTGAGCAATTTTTGGGTGATTGCGGTAGCAGCAGGGTTGAGCTTGAGCACCCTGAGGTCGTCGCCCGTACGCTCGCACAGCACCTTCCCGGTCAGGGCCTGCTCCCAGGTAGCCTCTAGCAAACTAAAGGTTTCGCCCAGGTAGCGCAGGCGAGTTTGACTGCGCAATAAGACCACCACTGCTGCCCACGATACCCCCGCCGTTACCCAATGCCAGGGGGTACTGTGCAGGTGCAGGGCGCTTAGGGTATGCCCCACGCCGCAGCTGAAGACAAATAGGCTCATCAACAGCAGGTTGAGCCAAACGTCGCGCTTGCTGGTCCGCAGCACCGGCAGCAGCGTCAGAGGAATAATAAAATATGCCGCTGCGATCGCCCCATTGGCAGCAATCTCCATATCTGACTCGCTCCTACAACAATGCCCCTGCCTGCGTTTAAGTAGGCAAGCGCAATTAAATATAAGTCGATGTAGGTTGGGGTTGAGGCACGAAACCCAACGCCCGTATGGGTTACGCTGTCGCTAACCCATCCTACATTTGAATTGGCCTAGCCACTTAGCCTAGGCCTGAGATAGGCCAATCAGGCATAAACGTTTAATTATCAACTGCTAATGATTTGATCAGTACCGGAAAATCACCAATTTAGACAGTCGGCTCATTCAGCCAGGCTGGCTGCTGCAACGTGCAACGCCCTATTGCGAAGCACAACAAAGTTTATCGGGGCGTAAAGGTTCAGCTAGAACAGTAGCCGTTAAGTTAGTCTTCTCAGAAAATGGTGAGATGCGCCTGCAACTTCAGCCGTTTGGCCTAGGTTGCCCGAGCCTTTCGTTACAAAGGACAATTGCTATGACAACTCCCCAAGAAGTATTTGAGCACCTGAAGCAGCTCGAAGAAGTCGATACAGTCCAAAGTGCCCAATACCGCGAAGAGGCCCAGCAGGTGCTCGCCGACGACACCATTAGTCTTAAATGGCGGCGCGCGATCGCCGATCGCCTCAACCAGGCCAACCACGACCTGGCCCTGCACACCGTCACCACCGACGAGAGCTACTAACCCAGGGTTAATCACCTACCCCTTCACCGTTCCGGGACATCACGCAGTGCAGCCCGACGAGTAACCACCAACGAGTGGCTGCTCGTCGGGCTGCGTATTTAACGACAGAGGCCCCTGAAGTTACAATCAGAACCTAACAAAACTAGTCCTGACGCCGGGTTCCACTGCGTTTCGCCCAACATACTTCTAAAAGCTTGTCTAAAGGCTTGTCAGTCAACCAGGAGACATCCGGTTTACCTGTGCTTTATGTGTTTAATATATGTATCTGTTGCTTGTATTCTCGCTCTTGTCTCCCTAAAGATTGAGCATGTCCTTACTAGCCCCCAAAAGCCATGACCATTGCTTTGCTAGGCGATAGTTTACTAGATACTGGAAACTTGACCAATGTCTTGGCTCCCTTTGGGATCGTTCCATTTCCTGATCTGCCATTTCCTGATCCTCCCTATAGCGGTGGCAAAGCGTCAAATGGTTTGGTGCTCGGCGAAGCCGTGATAGCTGAGTTGGGTATTGATCCCGACTCCTTAACGCTTGGCGTTAGATTGCCAACCACTCCGCCTGCGCTCAACCCGTTAACAGAAAATATCAACTACGCTGTTGCTGGCGCTACGACGGGAGTATTTGGCGCAGAAGGTAATGGCTTAGCTATGTTTCCGGTTGGTGTGCAATCTCAAATTGCATTGTTTGCCCAAGATCTGACCTCTGTAGGAATTCCCGAGGCTAAGACCGAAAAGCCAGACATTCTTTTTAGCGCTGGCAGCAACGATGTATTTGAGGTGCTAGTCGATATAAACAGTTTTGCCAGCATCCTTTTGACGCCTGACAAAAACGACGACAATGCCCTAAAAAATGATCTAGCTACGCAGGTTGTAGACAATATATATGTCGCAATTGCCAGCCTGGAGAACTATGTAGATGACATTGTTATCCTTGGCTTGTCAAGACTAGGAGATTCACCCTTTTCTATTCAAGCCGATGGCGCAGTTGATGCGCTGCTGCCAGGAGATTATGCGGGCCAGACTCGAGCATTTTTAACTGACGTGGCCGCCGAAATTAATACCCGATTGAGCGCCACGTATGATGGCCAAGATCTTAGGGAAAATGGCTTTTTGTTTGATGATGTCGCCCAAATCATTTCCGACAATGCTGCCCAAGTGCTCAACGATCTAGAAGACTTCTCGACGCGGGCTGTAACGTTCGGCTCTTCTTTACTGGTGGGGACAGATTTTTCGATGGCGTTTGATGGCCTTGTTGATGATTTTCTGGGCAGCAATGTCTTTGGTCAGGTCAATGATTTTCTCGTGGGCCTTTTGGATGATATCGGTGATTATTTCCCAGGTCAGCAGGGTGGTTTCGACCCTGTAGAAAACGTTATGGTGATTGATGGAATTGACGTCTTTGAAGATGGTCTGGTGGTTTGGCAAGAGTCAGTAATCAATGCAGGGCTAGTTCCAATTACAGAAATTTCTTACTTGGATTACTTAACTCAAGTCACAGGTTTGCCAGATAACCTGGATTCACGATCGTTTGCGTTTACCGATGGCTCCCATCCTACGTCTAATCTCAATCAGTTTATAGCCGCCCAAATTGCGCCTCAAATTCAAGCCGAGTTCCCTGACTTTGGTATGGGTTGAGAGTGGTCGAGAGGCTTAATGCTTGGGCTGGCTCAGCACCACGTTGATGCCCAACAAAATTAGCCCCATGCTAGCGACCATGGTGACCGTCAGTGGCTCTCGAAAAAACAGCCAGGCCAGGCCCGCTACAAAAATGGGCACCAGGCTGTAGACCGTGCTGGCGGTGCGGGTGGGGCCAATGCGCTGAATGCTGAGGTTAAACAACAAATAGGCAACGCCTGAAGCGGCGACGCCCATGTACACGATCGCCAGCAGCGATGTCAGCGATAGGGTTGCCAGCTGCCGCCACCAGCCTTCGAGGCTGGCCAGCACCAGCAGTTGCCCCACCCCAGCCACAGCGGCATAAAAGGTAATCGTCAGCCCCGAGTAGCGCTGGCTGAGCTGTTTGATCATCAACGAATACACCACCCAGCACAGTACGGCGCACAGCATGAGCACATCGCCTCGATTTAGCTCAAGGGTCAGTAGCGTGGTTAGATTTCCTCGGGTCAGCAGCGTTAGCACCCCCAGTAGAGCTAGCCCAATGCCACCGTACTGGCGGCGGGTCAGCCGTTCGCCAATGAACAGAGCCGCCATTGTCCCTGTCACCACCGGGTTGAAGGCGTTGATGATGGCGGTGTTGGCGGTCGCCGTGTAGCGCAGGCTGATAAAGAAAAAGTAGTGGTACCCCACGACGCCAAAGGTACCCAACAATCCCATCGCCAGCCAGTCCGATCGCGCCACGGTGAGCGCCTTGATAGACTGTGGCCGCCCATAAATAAACAACCCCAGCACCCCCATTGCAATGACGTAGCGCAGCAGAGAGGTGGTTAATGGCCCCAGCTCAACGGTGGTGTATTTCCCCGCAATGAAGCTGCCCGCAAACAGAAAGCTGGTGAGCACTGGCAGCAACACTTTGGGGCTGGGCAAAGAGGCCATAGCGATTGTCTACAAGAATTAAAACGTTTAAGGCGAAGCATTCTTCAGCCTGATTCTGACAGCGATCGCACCAATTTCGCCCTTTTACCC
>NZ_JADEXE010000391.1 GCF_015207265.1 Nodosilinea sp. LEGE 07298
ATTTCTACGTGGTCAATGAATTGCAAGGCACCTATCAGGGCATGATGATCGCCATTCCACCTCACCTCTGGCAAGGCTTTGCCGGAATGCCGGTCGTTGAGTTAGCCGATTTCCTCCAGGTCTTAGCCGCCAAGGTCAAGCTCAAACGCTTTCTCAAAGCCCCTCCGCAAAAGAAGAAGAAAAAGAAAAAGAAGCCATCGCCCAAGTATGACCCGAAACACCCTCATGTCTCGACGGCTAAGCTTTTATCTGGCGACTAAATAACACCTAGACAGAAATCGTTTAGGCACCTAACCTTCGGCTACGTTGTTTAACAAATAATACGCTTAAGCAACAATCAATTTGCTAAGGTCGCAGTCTCACTTACAGCCATCGCCACTCCAGGCCGAAACGTTCTAAAAGTAGTGCCTTTGGAATGGCGATAGCTGTAAGCAGCAGCCCAGCTTATAGCGTTACTAGTCATCCTATTGAAGCTATCTGTTCAGCGCTATATAACGACCTGCAGGCTCGCTGGTTAATCTAGACAGCTTGTTTATGCCTGAGGAGCAAGAACGACATCAGCGTAAGTTCCAGAGCGAGCTATGGTGCCTTTATCAAGTACATAAATGCGATCGCAATGTTCGATCGTAGATAAACGGTGAGCAATAATAATTAAGGTTTTAGACCCAGCTAAAGCCCTAATTGAATTACTAATTAACTGCTCAGTCTCATTGTCCAAAGCAGATGTCGCTTCATCTAGCACTAAAATTTCTCTTTGGTGGTACAAAGCCCGTGCGATTCCAATGCGCTGCCGCTGACCACCTGAGAGCCTTATACCTCGCTCACCAACTGCAGTATCTATACCATTAGGTAAGTCCTGAACTAGCTCCTCAAGCTGTGCCGTTTTAATGGCATACCATAAGCGACTTTGGTCAATCTCAGCTTTCGGAATACCAAAAGCAATATTTTTTTCGATCGTTTCATCTGTCAAAAATATTGACTGAGGGATATACCCAACCAAATTGCGCCAACTTGATATATTCTCATAAACTGATTGACCATCAACCGCAATATCCCCACTTTGAGGCATCAACAGACTTAAAATCACATCTACAAGCGTTGTTTTCCCTGCCCCAGACTGTCCTATCAGCCCAATCGACTCGCCTTTTTTCACCTCCATTGATATGCCTGTCAAAGAAGGTTTTGAAGCACCAGGATACTGATAAGAAATATCAGTAATTGTTAGCTTTTCAAAATATTTTAGTGCGGTAACAACCTTAGAGTCGTGAGTAGAGCTACCCGGCAAGCGACGTACATCCTGCTTGCTAAACTCATTATTATCAATTTCCTTCAGGTCCAAGTACATAATGTCTAAGGTGTGCGAAGAGTTCTTTAGTTTCCCAACACAGTCTGCTAAATTACTAGCTGCTGGAATTAAGCGTAAAGAAGCGACAGCAAACACCCCCATGCTGGAAATAGCCGATTGGAAGTCTTGACCTAATAGCAGTTGAGACACACAAACAAAACCTACGATGGCAATTACCAGAAGAGTCTCAATCATTGTCCTAGGGACGAACTGAGCACTCTGGAATAGGATTTCCACACGCGCCTCTTGGTGCACATGTTCTTCTAGTCCCTTCCGAAAATATTCCTCACACCCAAACACGCGAGTTTCCTTAATACCCCCTAAGCCGTGGTTAACTGCCTTAATAGTTTCTTCCCGTGCAAGAGTAGACAGACGGCCCCATTCTTTAAGTCGTTTTAGTAAAAATGAAAAAACGAAGAATGCAGGAAGAAGCGAAGCTAGAGAAACCAAGAGTAGGAGAGTATTTGTCCTTGCCATTAACACTAAAAGTGTTAAGACAACAATAAAGTGTGAAACGAACTCAACCATGGGCAGAGAGACCATGAATCCAAATCGTTGAGTTTCGTTAGTAATTTTATTGATGTAGTCCGCAGTATTTCGTGAAATATGGAAGTCATAAGGAGCGAGTAAATACGTATTAAAGAGCCGCTTCTGGACAGCGGCTCTTTGATCAAATAGAACCTTGTAAGAATATCGCTTACTTAGAAAATAAACGGTTCCTTTAATGAGAAAGATAACAATGATAAAGATTCCGAACCAAACCACCAAGCTACCTAGACTATTAAGTCCAAGAACTTGATAGGCCCATGCAAAAGCACTGCTGTCCTGAACGACTGCCTGTGGGTCGCCTGCCAAGCTAAGAAAAGGACCGATCAGACCAATCCCAAAAGCCTCTAGTATGGAAGTCAGTAGAAAAATGCCAACTAGCAAAAATAACTGGCGATGATGTCCAGAGAAAACATAAAGAAATTTATGAAAATAATTCAACACTTCTTCCTCTCAAGAATTACTAGATACTCCTAAGCCTCGAAAAGAACCTTGCCCATAGTTCCTACAACAAAGGCTGCTTGGGACTGCATGAACTATTGCCTAGTCATGACCATATTGAACCGCTGCACAAATTCAAGATTACGATCAACCACCTAAAGCCGGTAAGCCATGTATACTCTCGCATGACTATAGTACCCATACATGGTAAGACATAGAACTGCTTTAATATATTACTTGAGTGATTGAGATGGACAACTTCAAGCCACCTTTACAGAACCTTATATTTTTTGTAAGGTAATGCGCCAGCGAATAAGCAAGACACTGCTAGCGTTCAGGTTAAGCGTTAACGGGAGGTTCTAATACTGGATACTGGGAGCCATATATCAGTTGTGCAGAGTGTGTAGAGCACTCTAGCAGTGTAGTGTCAAAGCTACTAAACTTCGGCTAGACCAGGAGATGAAACTCGAAAGCCTTACGATTGTGGAGCTTTACAGAAGTTTCACAACTGCTGCTGATTTACCATAGCTACTTTACACCTTACGATTGGTGTTACTAATATCGAATACAATATAATAATTTTGCGTTATTTTATAAAGGTAGGACGGCTATCTTGCCAATGCAGCAAGCGAAACGCCTCTTCTGTAGACTTTCACAATTCATGTAGGTTGCTACAGTTAGCAGTTAACTAATACCGTTATGGGGGAGTTCAGGTCTTTGCATGATTGCTAGGCAAGAAATGGGAACCTAAGGTTTCAGTCTAATCAGGTGTGGTTTTTCCGACAACTTTCGTTTTGTGATTGATACCAAAAATCCTACTTGAAGGTGGGTTGTTAATATTTATCTCGCGCAAGCTTCTTTAAGCAGTCGACCCTATGCAAGCCCAAAAAATCACTCTCAACGGCAATACGTTAGCGTCTAAAAAAGAAATAGATTTTGTAGAATCATGCTTCGCAGTATTTTACCTGCTTTTTATAGGAGGATTCTTCGGTTTTGGTAGCGATTTATCTGAGACATCAACAATCCCTGACTCTATCTTAACATTACTTCGATACTCTACCTATGCTATAAGCCTTGTCTTGTTATTACTTCGCCCCAGTGAAACTCTTAAGACGGCGATTAGCAATAAATGGGCTCTGGGCTTAGTTTTTTTTATTAGTATTTCTTTTCTGTGGTCTCCTATTCCCCAAATAACAATTGATTCCATTTGGAAAGAACTGTTACCAATGTTCTTTTTAAGTCTTTACTTAGCCTCTAGATTCACGCTGAAACAACAGTTTAAGCTAGTTTTATGGGCCATGGTACTTATATTTCTGCTTAGCATAGCCTTGGCTATTGCTATGCCCAGCATTGGTCGTCATACTGTTGAACCATTTATTGGTAGTTGGAAGGGAGTATTTAGTCAAAAAAACCAGTTTGGGGCGCACTCCGCCATGACATTGATTGCTCTATTCATGTTCGCCAACTACACAGAGAAGAAGCAAAGATGGGCATTGATTTTGCTTAGTACATGCTTTGCTGCTTTGCTGGTAAGTAGTTCGGTGACCGCGCTGGTCCTTTCCGTCATTGGATTGTTATTAACTGTTTTTTATTGGCGATATGCTTGGTTGGGTAAGCGTTCTATTCTCTTGGCAAGTCTTTTTGTATTATTTGCCACGAGTTTCTCCTACCTCCTGTTTTCAAATTGGGTCGATATCTTAGCATTTTTGGATCGAGATCCGACATTGTCTACCCGCACCCTAATTTGGAGCCTGATCATTGGCTCGAAAATTCCGGCGAGCCCGTATTTAGGATATGGGAGAGGCATATTTTGGGATTCGCCTAGTCTGACGACTGGCTTTAAGTTTTTTGCGTATCATGTCCCACCTCATGCTCATAATGGCTTCTTAGATTTGATTATTGATGTTGGCATAATAGGTTTCTCGCTTTTCTTGGTTACTTGGTTCATAGCTTATGTGAGAGCCGCAAGGCTCGCTTACAGCCGAAAGGAAGCATCTTATCTATGGCCACTTTTGTTTTTGTCAATGCTTACTTTGTTTAATATTTTCGAAAGCTATCTAGCTCGACTCACGAGCCTATACTGGGTTCTGTTTATTGCAATAGCTTTTTCCCTCAGCCCCAAAGTACTAGCAAGAAAAACGGATGAATTCTGATGCAAATAAGTAAAGCCTCAAAATTATAGCGATTCTCATTCGAATAGTGACCTGAGAATAGGCATATTCAATGCACTGGTTTGTTGAGTAGGAGGGCTTCGAAGCCTTGGAAATTGAGCAGTTCAGCCATAGCGATGGGGCGAGTCGTGAGAGCGCACCCAGTTATGGATCAGGCGCTGGACAGCCAAGCGTCGTTGTGATCTGGCGGTCGTCTTGGCATAGATCTTCTGGCGTCTGCGGTACGCACTATTACACCACCGCCTGATCGCTCTGCGGTGAAAGGATACTCGACCTTGAGCCAAACGACCCGGCGTTGGCCTTGAGAGCATTTATCTTGTCGCCACTTCAAGCCCTTCGCGTCACACGTTGCGGAAGGGGTAGCTCATCGCCAATCCTCGCTCCGGCAAATACTCACTGGCTAGAGGCTATAAGGCTTTTCCATAGCGCCATTAACCCCATACGGCTATTAAGGGCGTATTCAACGACGCCAGACAACGTCCGCAGTCGAGTCATGGGGTTCCTATGCGGTTGTTAAAGTTATGGGTGCAGCCCCGGCACCGGCATGAATGGCTAAGGTTCTTCCTCCCTATTCTTCACTAGAGGAAGGTTCTGGCTGAGGCGGGTTGGTAGCCGGGGG
>NZ_JADEXE010000042.1 GCF_015207265.1 Nodosilinea sp. LEGE 07298
TGGGCTGAGGGGCCAGGGCGTACTCGTAAACCAGCCCGCCAGCGACGAGGCCTAGCAGAAACAGCCAGCGCCAGGCTTCGTCGCTGGTGAAAGCGATCGCGCCATTGACCATGCCGCTAATGCCAGCGATCCGCCCGTTGAGAGCTAGTAGCAGGGTGGCGCTGAGGCCTATAAGAATGCCGCCAAACAGACCGTAGAGCCATTCCGTGGGCATAAGGAATCCCAGATTTATTATTTAACGATATGGTAATATATCTTACCAAAGATGTCCCTTTTATGTATCAGAAACCTGGTTTCTCTCCCCGTTAAGCAAATTACTCGGGTCAAATATACCTTTTAATGCCTTTTAGAGGAGGTTACGCTTAAATGAAAGGCAACCGACGCGAGATCTACACTCTTGAGCCAGGGCAAGTACCAGGGCAAACGCCTCAGTGCCACGGAAGTCACCCGCCTTTACGCCGCTGGAGAGCGCGACTTTCGCGGTGCCGTGCTGCGCGGCTGCAATTTTAGCGGAGCCGACCTGTCAGGGGCCGACTTTAGCGGGACCGATATTCGCAGTGCTAATTTTGTCAACTCAATTCTACAAGAAACAAAATTCTGCCATGTTCTAGCGGGCCTTCAATACCAATGGCAGATCGCCAATTGGCTCATACTTGCAGGCTTTATGTTTTTTGCTGGTAGTTTACAGGGGTATGGAGGAGGAGTACTAGGCCACTATTTTGTCCTCAGTCAGGATAATCCTCTCTTGTTGTTTGCAACATGTATGGGCTTAGTAGCAGTTGCGGCATCAATTATATTTATATTGCGTCAAGGATTAACCGTTAGAGCTGTAGCAAGTATTGCTATCGCTATTACTCTTTCTGGCTCAACAACTGCATTAATTTCTTTTCTAAGCGACACAACTGGAGCCTTTGCCTACGCTGGTGCTATTGCTGCCGCTGGGATCATTAGTGGAGGATGTATAGGCGCTATAGCTCTTCTAGGGCACAATCTTTTCTGCTACTTAGTTGTTTCTAGCATTGCCTTGATTAGTGCTGTACTATCTAGTCCATTCAACTATATCGGCTATGAAGCAGTCTTTTTTGCAGTTCTCACCTCAACAGTAGCTTCTTTGTTCGCATTTCCTATTTATAATTTTGTTTGCAACGAGGATCCAAAATTTATCAATTTTCGTATTATCGGCCTCGCCTTTACAACATTAGGAGGAACTACTTTTAGTGGTGCAAATCTTACTAACTCTACTTTTGCTTATGCAAGTCTAAAACATACTACTCTTATCAATCCGAGGCAAGGATCTACGCGTCTAAAACACATTCGCTGGCACCATGCCAAATATTTAGATTTTGTCCGTCTAGGTACTACCCATTTTTGGCAGTATCATCAAAATAATGTCGGCACAACAACACTACGCGATCGAAAAGGAAGACAATTACTTATGACTTTAAACGGTGTTGATCAAAACTTTGCTGGCGCAGATTTGAGAGAGGTCAATTTAAACGGTGCACAACTCCATCGAATCGATTTGAAGGGGGCTAACTTAAGTGGTGCAACATTAGTAGGTGCAGAACTTCAAGGAGCCAACCTCACTGAGGCCAACTGCGTCGGCACCAACTTCACTGCCGCTCATCTCACAGGAGCTTGCTTGGAAGCCTGGAACATCGACAGTACCACCACTCTCAAAGACATCGACTGCCAGTATGTCTTTCTGCATAAGCAACCCGACGCGCGGGGCGACCGCGAGCGCCGACCCCACAACCCCGACAAAGACTTTCAGCCTGGCGACTTTGAAAAAATTTTCAAAGACATGCTCGACACTGTGCAGTTGCTGATTCGCAACGGCATCAACCCCGACTCGTTTAAAGCCACCTTTCAGAGCATGATCGAGGTTCATCCCGACATCACCGCAGAATCCATACAAGGCTTTGAGCGCCGGGGCGACGATGTGTTGCTCACCCTTCAAGTGCCCCAAGGCACCAATAAAGCCGACATTGAGCGCACTTGGGATGAGGTTTACGAAGCCCGCCTCGCTGCCGCTTCTGCCACCGCCCAACTCGAAGCTGAAAAGCGCCGGGGCGACGACCTCAAGGAAGTGTCTCTGGGCTTCAGCCGATTTTTATCCAGCATTCAAATCAACAATATGAACAACCCCATCAACACTGGCGATCGCAGCTTCTACGCAAGCGGCGACGTCACCCTCACCGGTAGCACCATTAACCTGGGCGAAATCAGCGGTCAGGTGAGCAACCAAATCAACCAAATCCCTGAACCATCCACTCCCGATCAACCCAACCTGCGCGACATTCTCACTCAGCTCCAAACCGCCGCCGAAACCGACAGCGAACTCAGCGACGACGAAAAGGCTGAGGCCCTGCAAGCTGTGGCCCGCATTGCCACCGCCGCCACCGACCCTGCCCCCAGTGCCAAAACCCAGGGCGTGGTCAAACGCGCCTCCGCCACCCTCAAAGGCATGACCGAAGCCCTCACCGATGCCTCAAAACTGGCCGACGCCTGCACCAAGCTGTTGCCCCTGGTACTCAGCCTATTTGCTCTGGTCTAGAGCAAACTTGGTTTGAAATTGACTGGAACATGAAAAGAGGATTTTTCTGATGAGCAGTGTGCAAATTGAGGTTCCTGACGAGGTTTTGATTAGCCTGAAGGAAACGCCAGAAACAATTTCACGGGAGCTGTCAATTTTGGCAGCTGTCAAACTTTTTGAGCTGGGCAAACTTTCCTCAGGGCGGGCTGCCCAGCTGGCCCAGGTCTCGCGGGTTGAATTTCTCAATCTTATTGGGCGCTATCAGGTATCGCCATTTACTCTTTCGCCAGAAGAGTTAGCGCAAGACGTATCCAATGCCTGAGAGCCTGACTTTTATCAATACATCTCCTCTGCTCTATCTGCATCAGGTAGAGCAACTGCCAATCTTGCCCAAGCTCTATGGCACGGTTATTGCCCCTGCCGCTGTAGCGCAAGAGTTATCAGTCGGTCGAGAGCGAGGTATTGATGTTCCTGAATTGAACGGTTTGCATTGGCTACAGATTCGGGCTATTGAGTCGGCCTTGGCAGTTCCCAACGTTGTTGATCTTGGCCGTGGTGAGGCTGAGGTCATTGCTTTAGGCTTGCAAAATCCCAGTGGATTGCTGATCCTTGACGACCAATTGGGCCGACGTATCGCAGCTTTATCTAAACTTCGTTATACAGGGACTTTAGGCGTTTTAGTCAAGGCCAAACAAGCTGGATACCTATCTTCCATAAATTCAATTATTGCGAAACTGCAAACAAAAGGAATGTGGCTAACTCCAGCAATTATTCAAACTACGTTGGAACTCGCAGGGGAAGCTGAAAAATAGTGATTTTGTCAAGCCATTATGGCTACCCCAAAAGCTATTTAACTTAAACCTTCTTGGGAAAAATCACTTGACCTTTCCTTGTCAGACGAGCGACTTTCATAAGTTACTTGACCATTGCAGGTAATACGTTGGTAAAGTTTCAGTACGCCACTCCTCCCTCGGCGGAGTTCCCGGTAGGTTGGTGTCGCTTCATTAGAGCTACCCTCTACAATAGAAAAGAATTGCCAATTTTACGAACATCCCTAAGTCATGACTGACGCCGCCGTAACCGCCGCCGAGATATCCGCCGACATCGCCGATGCGGTCGAGCAGCGGCGCAATTTTGCCATCATTTCTCACCCCGACGCCGGTAAAACGACCCTGACCGAAAAGCTGCTGCTCTACGGGGGTGCCATTCAGGAGGCGGGCGCGGTAAAGGCCAAGCGGGCGCAGCGCAGCGCCACCTCCGACTGGATGGAGCTAGAGCAGCAGCGGGGAATTTCTATTACCTCGACGGTGCTACAGTTTGCCTACGGCGGCTACACCATCAACTTGCTCGATACGCCCGGGCACCAAGACTTTAGCGAAGACACCTATCGCACTCTGGCCGCCGCCGACAACGCAGTCATGCTCGAAGACGCGGCCAAGGGTCTGGAGCCTCAAACCCTGAAGCTGTTTGAAGTATGCAGAATGCGCGGCCTGCCCATCTTTACCTTCTTCAACAAGATGGATCGCCCGGCCCGCGAACCGCTAGATCTGCTAGATGAAATTGAGCAGCGCTTGGGTCTGCAAACCTACGCCGTCAACTGGCCGATTGGCATGGGCGATCGCTTCAAAGGCGTATTCGACCGCCGCCACCGCCAGATTCACCTGTTTGAGCGCAGTACCCACGGCAAGCGCGCCGCCAAAGATACCGTGCTCGACCTGGGCGATCCTCGCATTGAAGATTTGCTCGACCAAGACCTCTACTACCAGTTCAAAGAAGAGCTAGAGGTGATCGAGGAATTGGGGCCAGCGCTCGATCTAGAGGCCGTCCACGCCGGGCAGCAAACCCCGGTGTTTTTCGGCAGCGCCATGACCAATTTCGGCGTGCAGTTGTTTTTAGATGCCTTCCTCGACTACGCCCTCAAGCCCTCGGCCCGCAGCAGCACCCTGGGCGAGATTCCGCCCACGAACGAAGATTTTTCGGGGTTTGTGTTCAAGCTCCAGGCAAATATGGACCCCAAGCATAGGGACCGCATTGCCTTTGTGCGGGTGTGCTCGGGCAAGTTTGAGAAAGATATGGTGGTCAGCCATGCGCGATCGGGTAAGTCCGTTCGCCTGTCGCACCCGCAAAAGCTGTTTGGACAGGGTCGCGAATCGTTGGAAGAAGCCTACCCTGGCGACGTGATTGGCCTAAATAACCCGGGCGTGTTTGCGATCGGCGACACGATCTACCAGGGCAAGCGGCTGGAGTACGAAGGCATTCCCTGCTTTTCGCCCGAGATCTTTGCCTATCTCAAGAACCCCAACCCCTCGAAGTACAAGCAGTTTCAAAAGGGCGTGTCTGAACTGCGCGAGGAAGGCGCGGTGCAGATCATGTTCTCTGCCGATGAGTCAAAGCGTGACCCGATTCTCGCCGCCGTGGGTCAGCTCCAGCTAGAGGTGGTGCAGTACCGGATGCAGAACGAATACAACGTCGACACCCGTATCGAGCACTTGCCCTACACCGTGGCCCGCTGGGTCGAGGGTGGCTGGGAAGCCCTGGAGCAGGCCGGGCGGCTGTTCAATACCGCTACCGTAAAAGACAGCTGGGATCGCCCGGTGCTGCTGTTCAAGAATGAGTGGAACTGCCAGCAGGTGATGGCCGACCACCCAAAGCTGAAGCTGAATGCGATCGCCCCCGTGGTCTCGGGCAAAGAACCTGAAGGGCTGTAGATTTCAAGGGTTCAGTAATCGGGTTTTGGATTGCCACTTGCGGAGCCTGTGATCGCTTAACTCCTACAGCAACCAGATTTTCCTAAGTCTCTCTACAGCAGCGGCGTCACATCTTCGCCGCAGTCGTCGGCTAGGTACGACAGGGCGCGAAACCTCAAACCCACCAGTTGCTCATACAGCGGGTTGATTTTGCACATAGGTGGAATGTGCATCAGCTTCTTTTTGAACAGCACCACGTCGCGCTCAAAGGGGCACTGCGACGGAATCAGCTTGCACACAAACCGGGCTAAACGAGGGTCGTGTACCTCAAGCTGGTCAAGCCATTCGCGGGCCGGCTTAAGGGGGTCGAGCTTGCTGCTGTGATCGGTTGGGGGGCGTAACCCGGTGGCGATCGCAGCATTCTCGGGCTTGAGGCTATATATAGTCGATCGCACCGAGGCGAGACAGGTGTCTTGCAGGTTTAAGGCCTCGCACAGCGCCTGAAGTTGAGCGTCTTCTTCCACCGAGTAGACGCCGTCAGCCAGGGCCACCATTACCGCCATCCTTAAAAAGTTCTCGGCCATAGCCGGGTCGGGGCCGAGCACCTGGGCTACTTCGGCGGGGGTAACAGGTTCAAAATGCTCAAAATCTAGCTCTGGAGCCAGTTCTTCGTCGGTAATGGCGGCAATCAACGCTTTTTCGTCTTCATCAAACTTGCCGTCTGCCCAGGCCAGGGTGAGCAGCCCCCGGAGCCAGACCTTAATCTGCTCCTGGGTGTAGGGAGACTGGGTGACTACGGGCATAGATCCTCCTCAGCGAATATCACGGTACAGGCATCACAGGTTGGGGGAGTGGACAAAGCAATGCCTGGAACAACAGGCTGTAACGCTTTAATCTTAACGTTGTCCCTCAGAGACTGCCTTGGCCAGAGTAAATTTCTCACCCTTTGTTCGCTAAGGGCGGCAGCGCCATATGAGACCTAAGCCGCTAGCAGCATTAATCAAATCCATAGACAAAAAGATATGCAATAAGCTGAACTTATTATTTGGATTGGAAATTGCAGCCCGATTTTGCGCTTCAACAGGTTCAATTTCCGCTCAAAATGCCATAGACTTAATCGCATGGCAAAAGAGGAATTGATTGATTTAAGTCAATGGAATTCCTTGTCATATTTGGCTTGTAGCCATAGTCACGTTGGTTAGGACATCCAGAAACCCTATGAACGTTCAAACGCTCATAGGAGACCTGTCTTAACCAGACTGGCCACAGCTATAGCTTCCACCTTGTTCCCAGGGCTAGACTCCCTAGCCAATTAAGTGGCCTATAGCTTTTCAAGCTGCTCATCCATCGCTACCAGCACTAACCCCAGAAAATACTGAAATGAGAGCCTATGTCTAACTTTTGAAGATTTTTAGAAAGAAGGTGCCCGCTTTAGTCCAGCGACTGTAGCTGCTAAAGGGTAGGCATTGCCCACCATTTGAGAAGCTATTTTGTAGAGACCTGCTTTGACAGCGTTAAGTTTGCCCCCGCCAACCATGAGGCAACCTCAGCAGCCTTCAGCTTGAGCGGGTCTAGAAGGAGAAAAGTAGATGAGTAGAGGGGTGGATGCATAAGAGGGTAGAGCAAGCATCAAACCGTTTACCCGTCCACCCATCCACCCTTTTCTTCCCCAGTTCTGGTTCGGAGAGAGATAACCAGCGTTGGGAGAATGTGGCCTCCATCGCCAACAGCAGCCACATTTTCCTGCGCTGGTTTCTGAACCAGCCTACCTCGGCCAGTCTCCCCAAAAGAAAGGCCGGGGTGGGTTTCCTCTTCAACAGGTCCATGATAATGGAGTCCAGGATGGCTCAACGGCTAGACTTTTTTGCGGGTCGAGTCGCAATGCTGGCGACCATGCATCGCAAAGAGCAGGCGATCGCCCCCCTGCTAAACTCTCACCTGGGGGTCAACGTGGCGGTGCCTGCTGCCTTTGATACCGATACCTTTGGTACGTTTACGGGCGACGTTAAACGCCCGTCCGATCAGCTCACTACGGCTCGGCTCAAGGCGGCGGCGGTGCTTCGGCAAACGGGAGAAAGCCTGGCGGTCGCCAGCGAGGGCAGCTTTGGGCCACACCCGCAGATTCCGTTTGTGGCCTGCGATCGCGAGCTAGTCCTACTGATCGATCGCACCCATCAGCTCGAAATCGTCGGCGAATGCCTCTCCACCGACACCAACTACCGCAGTCAGGTCATCCACAGCTCAGCCGATGCCCTGGCCTTTGCCGAATCGGTAGGCTTTCCCCGGCACGGGCTGGTGGTCAAGGGCGGCGAGGCCGAGCAAATCTTGGAAAAAGGCATTACCGATGCAGACCAGCTTTTGGCCCTAGTGGAGCAGGCCCTGAGCCAATCGCCCCACCGCGCCGTCCGGCTTGAAACCGATATGCGAGCGCTCTACAATCCCACCCGCATGACTGTCATTGCCCAGGCCACCGAGGACTTGGTGCGAGCGATCGCGGTGTCTTGTCCGAGTTGCAGGTGTCCTGGCTTTAGCTCAATCAAGCAGTTTCCAGGGCTACCCTGTAGCCTCTGTGGTACCCCGACCCTCCTGACGCTTTCGCGGCTCTACCGTTGCCAGCGCTGCCAGTTTGAGCAGCGCCTCCCCGGCGACCACGGGTTTTCGGCCGCAGACCCCAGCTATTGCCCCTACTGCAATCCTTAAGATGCCTCCCCGCCCCCGGTTCCTGTGCATAGCCCTGGTGTGCTAGCCGACAGAACCGATCTACTGGCGGAATAGCGACTGGGCGATCGCAGGCAAGGCATCGGGCTCATCTACCAGCCAATCGGGTTGGGCGGCCGCCAGCGCCTCCCGACTGTTAAAGCCCCAGGTGACTGAAATGGGTCGAATACCCGCAAACCGAGCCGCCTGAATATCCCGCACCTCATCGCCCACATAAACCGTTTCGACAGGAACGAGCTGATGGCGCTCCAGGCATTTAGCGATCAGCCTACCTTTGCCAAACAGGGTGCCACCACCATCCACGCCGAAAAAGCAGTGCTCCAAAGCGTTGGCGGCCAAAAAAGCGTGAACCACCTCGGGGGCATTCGAGGTAATCACCGCCAGCGCATGGTTCTGGGCGTGCAGTTGCCGAATCACGGCTGGCATACCGGCACAGGGGGCGATCGGGAGATCGTAGGATTTCAGCTCTACTCGCAGGCGACGGAGCAGGGCAGGAATCTTGAGCAGGGGAATGCCAGAATACCGGATCAGTTGACGAGTGCTGAACCCCTTCAATGCCTCCACCTCATCCAGGGGGGTAGGGCGATAGCCAAATTCTGGGGCCAACCGATTGGTAATTTCTACAATGGTCGCCAAACTGTCCGCCAAGGTGCCGTCAAAATCAAACAAAAACGTGGTCAAAGTAGACTTACCCAAAACGCCACGCTTAGCCACCTCCATTAAAGAGCAAGAATTCAAGGTTCAAGTCCCTTTTCAAGTTACTGCTTCTCCGTTGTCTCAACGCCAAGAATATGGGGCAATATGGGTGAGTTACCCGTGGTAGGGGGTTCTCCTGCCGTTGAGGCTATGGTTTTGATGGGTTTAACCGATCGCAGAATTGCTGGGTTTGCGGCTTGCCAGCTGAGTGTTTGGGGTGGTCTGACCCTCCTCAGTGGGGGGCTACTGGCCCTACCTGCCGTAGCTCAGGCCCCTGTGCCCCTAACTTCGCCCGTCCGTTCCCCAAATCTACCCTCAGAAACGGCCCTCCCCTCCTCCACTACCGACTTTGACAACTACCGCCTGGGGCCGGGCGACAGCATCTTTGTTGGGGTGCAGCGGTTTCCAGACTTGAGCTTTCCGGCCACCTTAGACATTCAGGGCAATGTGGTGGTGCCCCTGGCGGGCACCGTCAATCTGGCCGGGCTGACCCTAGACCAGGCCCGCGACCAGCTCTACAGCCGCTACGACCAGTACGTAGTCAACCCCGATGTATCGCTGATTCTCACAGCCCAGCGGCCGGTGGAGGTGACGGTAGTGGGCGAGGTGCCGCGTCCGGGGCTATACCCGCTACAGGCTCCGCAGCTGGCGGTGGCGCTGCTGACGGCGGGGGGCTCAACCGCTCTGGCCGATCTGCGCACCGTCCAGATTGAGCGCACCCTGCGGGATGGCTCGCTGCTGTCGCGCCAGGTAGATCTATTTACCCCACTGCTGCAGGGAGAACCCATTCCCCAGGTGCAGCTCCAGAACGGCGATGTTATTACCGTGCCCCGCCTGGCCCCCGAGGATGTGGAGAGCTACGATCGCGACCTGGTTGCCACCTCAACCCTGGCGCGGCCCGAGATTACGGTACGGGTGCTCAACCGGGCCTCTGGAGCACGGGGGCTGGAAGCTCGCTTTGGGGCGATTAACCTGCGCAACGGCAGCCGTTTTTTGGATGCCCTGGCGGTGGCGGGGGTGAACCCTGACGTGGCAGCCTACAACCGGATTGCGGTGCTGCGCTTTAACCCTGAGACCGGCACCGCCGATACGATCATGGTGAATGCAGCGGCGGCAGTGAATGGCGATTTGAGCCAAAATATTCCGCTGCAGGAAAATGACATTCTGGTGGTCGATCGCAACCTGCTGGCGCGGGTAAGCTATGCCCTGAATACGTTTACTCAGCCCTTTCGCGATGTACTGGGCTTCTTGCTCTTTTTTGACTCGCTGACCGACTCGGCGGATTCACTCTTTAGGCCCTAGGGAAAACGGCGATGTCTCCTTTCGTTAAGCGCTATCTGCTGGCCCTCGACCGCTACAAGTGGCCCAGTCTGGCCACGCTGCTGGGTGTTTTGGGCATTTCGGCGGTGGTGGCGATGCAGCCGCCGCCGCCGCCCCAGTACCGAGCCGAGGGGGTGCTGGTGCAAAATGCCCCCGTGGTAGCGCTGACGGCAACCGGCACCGAGGTGCAGCTGCGGGGCCAGGGCATTATCTCGGAGCAGTTTTTGCTGGCCGATGTGCTGCTTCAGCAGGTATCCCAGGAGCTGGAGCGACGGGGGATGCCGATGGCACCGGAAACCATTCGCGATCGCACCACGGTCAGGCTCGAAGGTGTGGAGGGCGAAGAACCCCAAGTGCAGCGGGTGACGGTGGTGTTTCGCGGGGCTAGCGAAGAGCAGACCCAGCTTACCCTCAGCCTGATGTTTGAAGCGATGGTCGAACTGAGCCGGGTGACCAACCGGGCGCGGCTGCGGGCCATTGTCACCGCCCTCGACGAGCGGCTGCCAGCGGTGGAGACCGACCTGCGCGCCGCCGAGCAGGCGCTGGAGGCCTACGATCGCACCGAAGGTCCGGCGATTCAGGCGGCCCTCGATGGCAGCCTGCTGGGGGCGATCTCGGGCGGGCAGCAGCAGCAGCGCCAGAACCAGATTGCCCTGGCGGGGCTAGAGGCTCAGATTCAGAGCCTGCAGCAGCGGCTAGGGCTGTCGCCAGGGCAGGCTTTTACGGCCTCAGCGCTGAGCGCCGACCCGATTATTGCCCAGCTGCGATCGCAAATTTTAGAAACCGAAACCCAGCTTCAATTGCTGTCGCCCACCCTGCGCGAGTCGCACCCCACCATCCAGGAGCTGAGCCAAAACCTGACGGCCTACAACGCTCTGCTGCGAGAGCGGGCGCAGGAGGTGGTGGGTGGCCAAGACCTGGCGGCGCTGCCCAGCGTCAGCGACGTGCGCCAAAACAGCACCCTCGACCCGGCCCGCGCCGCCCTGGCCAACCAGTTGGTCACCCTCAGCGCCGAGCGGGCCGCCCTGGTTAGTCAGCAGCAGGCGCTCAGCCAGGCCGACGGGCAGCTGCGGCAGCAGTATTCCAGCCTGCCCAACAAGCAGCTCGAGCGCGATCGCCTGGCCCAGCAGGTTGCCCTCAACCAGGCCCTCTATGACCAAATTCAGGCCAAGCGTATTGATGCCCAGGCCGCCGAGGCCGAAACCGTCAGCAGCCTGAGCGTGGCGGAGCCGCCCACCGTGGCTGCCCAGGTTGAGTCGCCGACCAACCCGATCGCGGTCTTGGTCGTGGGCGGGCTGCTGGGGGTAGTCGCTGCCGGGGCCGTCGCCTTTCTACTCGACTTGCTCGACAGCACCGCCCGCACCGCCGAAGATATCCAGGGCATTCTGACCGACCAGGATGTGCCGGTGCTGGGGCTAGTGCCGAGCCTAAACGCTACCTCAGCCCAGGGCTGGCCGATGCTCTACCCACCCCAAAGCCCCGATCTCGAAATCTATGAGCGATTGCGCAGTAGCCTGCGGCGAGCGGGCAGTCTGTCTGAGGCCGGGGTCGCCCCCCGGGTGGTGCTGGTGGTGAGCAGCCGGGCGGGCGAGGGCAAAACGACCAGCGCCTTCAACCTCGGCATTGCCGCCGCTCGCGCCGGTCGCCGCACCCTGGTGATTGAAGCCGATCTGCGCCAGCCCTCCTGCGGGCACCGACTGGGGGTAAAGCCAGGGCCTGAGGCCGTTGCCGAACCGTTGCACTACTACGCTGGCCGCCAGCAAGAACCCATTCAGCTGGCCCCTTGGGTCGAAAACCTCTACCTGTCGCCCAGTCCTGGCCCCCAACCCCACCCGGCCGCGATTTTAGAATCGAGCGAGATGACCCAGTTTTTGGCCGATGCCCGCGCCCGCTTCGACCTGGTGCTGATTGACGCACCGCCCCTGGGCCGCAGCAATGATGCCCTGCTGCTAGGATCCGCCAGCGACGGTCTGCTGCTGGTCACCCGCCCCGGCATCACCGACAAAGCCGTGCTGGAGGCCCTGCTAGAGCAGCTTCTAGAAAACGACGACCTGCCCGTGCTGGGGGCCATTGTCAACGCAGCCGATCGCGCCGCTGCCCCAACCGCTGCCCCCGGTTACTCGGCTCCGGCGGCGGCCCCGCTGATTCGCTCCATCGATTTTTAGCCGGGCTAGCCTAAGGTAAACGCTTAGGCTACGATCATATGTCGTAGATTCTGTCGTTGTTCGGAGCGATCGCTTGCCTACCCTGGGAGTCAACATCGACCACATTGCCACCATTCGCCAGGCTCGCCGCACGGTAGAGCCTGACCCGGTGGCCGCAGCGGTGCTGGCCGAGCTAGCCGGTGCCGACGGCATTACCGTGCACCTGCGCGAAGACCGCCGCCACATGCAAGACCGCGACGTCCGCCTGCTGCGGCAGACTGTGCGCACCCACCTCAACCTGGAAATGGCCGCCACCGACGAAATGGTGGCGATCGCCCTCGATATCAAGCCCGACTACGTCACCCTGGTGCCCGAGCGGCGCGAAGAAGTGACCACCGAGGGCGGGCTGGATGTGGCAGGCCAGACCGATCGCATGAAAGCTGTGGTCAGTGCCCTCCAGGGGGTCGACATTCCGGTCAGTCTGTTTATTGATGCGGCGGCCGACCAAATCGAAGCCTCCGCCCAGGTGGGGGCTCAGTTCATTGAGCTGCACACTGGCCCCTACGCCGAGGCGAAAGTAGAGCACGATTTGGCTCAAGAGCTCAACATTCTCGCCCAGGGCACGGCCCAGGCGATCGCCCTCGGCCTGCGGGTCAACGCCGGTCACGGCCTCACCTACTGGAATACCACCCCCGTCGCCCGCATCCCCGGCATGGAGGAACTCAACATCGGCCACAGCATCATCAGCCGCGCCGTTTTGGTCGGCCTAGAGCGCGCCGTCCGCGAGATGAAAGCGCTGATTTAGGGAGGAGTTAATACAAGGTTTAAGGTTTAAGGTCTAAGGTTTAAGGCCAAACCTAAAACCCTGTACCTAAAACCCTATACCTAAAACCCTGCACCTAAAACCTAAAACCCTACCCCCAAAGGAAACCCCCATGACCACCTACTACTACGCCGTCGCCAGCCAAAAGTTTCTGCTCGAAGAAGAACCCCTAGAAGAAGTCCTCAAAGAACGCCGCCGCTACTACCAGGAGCAGGAGCAGGAGGTGAATTTTTGGCTGGTCAAATCTCCCGCCTTTCTGGAGGCTCCCGAACTGGCTACCGTGAAGGCCAGCTGCCCACAGCCCTCGGTTGCCCTGGTCTCAACCAGCAAGCAGTTTATTACCTGGGTGAAGCTGCGGTTTGAGTACGTGGGCACTGGCGAGTTTGAAGCCCCCTCTGAGACCATCCCCGACCCGCTGGCCTCCTTAGATGCCGTTGCCTCCTAACCTTGACTTAATAGCTCGCATCGCTCCCGAGAAGTCATCGGCCACCTCCCGATTTACTTAAATAATCCGAGTTCGGGATAAGGCACACCCATTGAGATTTCGCTTTGGCGATCCCCTCCTGGGAGGGGCAGGGGTGAGTCGATCCTGACATTGAGTCGTTTTATTCGTGGTAGATGGGGTATCCGTGGGCATAGACTTTGACCCACCCCGCCCTCCGGGCACCCCTCCAAGGAGGGGAAGTTGCTCAGTATTTATCTATCAGCAGTTATCCCGAACTGAGGTTCCCTACGTTGCTGCTCAAAGTGCTCCAGCGCCTGCTGCGCTGCACTGGCCATGTTGGAGATAATTAAAAAAGGCCCGCAAGCTGTGCTTACGGGCCTTGGAGGGTTTAGCTTTGCAGATGGCTTACATCGCCTCTGCTTTAACTATGCGACGGGGGCGCTTGCGTTCCGACTTTTTCTTGTAGCCAATAGCTTGGGTGGCATTGCTGTCGGGGCCAAATTGGGCGCGTACGGCTTCTTTCATCGACAGAATGGCGTTGTGAAACTCCCATTCGGCCTGGCGGGCGGTATCGCTAGCGGCTTTCATCATCGCCTGTAGCTCAGTTTCTTTTTGCTGCATGGCCAGCATGTTGGCATAGCTGGCTTTGAGGGCTTCAGGAGTAGAGTCGACTCGTACAGGGGTATAGCCCTCGACGGTGCCGAGCGCGTTGAGGGAATCGATGTCGGCTCTAACGGTTTTTACAGATAGACGACGAGAAATATTGACAACAGCCATATGAGTTAAGCCTTATTGGTAGATGTAGCTGGACACGAACGAGTCGCTTACCCGGGAAATTCGGGTGTAAAGCAGACGATGGAGTAGTGACGAGTAGTTCTGGAACAGGTGAGTCAGAGGCGACGTTTGGGGCGGTAGCGTCGATTTGTCTCATCTATTGCCAAGATTGCCCCGTTGCACGCTGAGACTAACGATTTTGATGAAGAGCTGATAAAGGTCGCCCTCAGGTTGGAAAGGGTTTTGGCGTTGCAGGCTTGTTGCCAGTGCTGAATGATTGATGTGCAGCAATGCCAATGCCAATGTGAATTGAGCGTATGCGAATGCGAGCCTTGCAGATTCGAAGTTGCTCTATGACAGTAAAGCAAACCATAGACACATTAAGCGTGCGCGCGATCGCATTAAGACTGTGAGGTGTGCAATTAAGATTGTGACGGCTGCAGATTCGAAGTTGCTCTATGACAGTAAAGCAAGCCATAGACGCATTAAGCGTGTGAGCCTTCGCATTGGCATTGTTGAGCCGCAATCTAAACCAGTGAGCGATCGCACTCAAGCATTGACGCCTCACCGTAGAGGTGTAATGGGTAACAGAGCTGGTGCGCGTTGGCCTGCCGGTCTTTGACCATCGCATATGAACGATGCTGCACACCGATATAGCAACGTAATTGTTCCAGGTAAAGGAGCAGCATCTACTTGGGAGGATGCAGCCCTGCTGAAGCTAAAAGCCGTCTCAGGTTAATTACCCCTGCGCGATTTAGTGTTAATGCCTCCACCGTGGCGCGACCACAGGAAGTTCGCCCGATTAGCCGAGTTGTATCTTCACTCCAGACAAAATGCTCATCCCAGATTTGCTCTCGGGGATTGAAGAGGGGCACGACTTCACCTGTGAGTGGGTCAATGCTAACAGTCTTGGTGAATTTGCGACCGTTACAGCCAAAACAAGCCCAGGCCAGATTTTCTGGGGTGGTTGCGCCGCCTAGCTGACGGGGCTGGATGTGATCAATGGTAAAGCTGTCAGGAGAAAATGTCTCTGGGCAACGGCAGTATTCACAAAGCTGCTGGGCTCTTTGAGCAACCTTGCGCCTGAGGCTGGCAGGAACCCGGTCGGACTCAGGCGGCATTGAAGGGATGGGATTGAGGAGAAACCTGTTGATTTAAGGTCACCAGATCCACATTTCTGAGCTTGGCAAGTTCTATCAGAGCTTCTAGCCGCTCGACCCGGTGCTGTTCCACGAGATCTTCGTAGCAGATCAGCTCCTGGTGCTCCGCTTCAGTAAGTTCGCCCCATTCGCAGCGATCGCGCAGTTCATTCAATCGTGCTTGCTCTGCTTTTGGTAGACGCCGCTGGATAATCTCCAGCAGGTGCGTTTCATCACCATTCGCTACACTTTGAGAGGTTGGTTCTGTCAATACCTCCAACAGCTGAACCACTGCTGCTAGCTTGCTTTGAGGCAGTTGCTCGATGAGAGAAATAGCTCGTTGCCGGATATTGACAGGGGGCATCGCAAGAGACAGGTAGGTATGAGTCCAATTCTATCAGTGCAGAAATTTGGAAGAGATACAGCGACGTAACTGTTCTCAACAATCGACAATCGACGGCCGCGCCTCAGTCGAACTCTCTGCAATGTTAAGGTTCAAGACGGTGATGCACTCTGTAGCAATTTTGACTTGCTTGGGCGATCGCAATAGGCTAAATTTCTGACTTAGAGCTGTGTGCGTGCAGCTTGATTCCCAAAATTTGGTCGAACGCCACTGGAAGGTGCTACCAACACCAACCAGCGGCTGACCCCTTCGACAGAACCGGCTGTCTCGGAGGCTGAGTAGCATTTTACTCGTGGCCGCTCCGAACTGCATATTGTCTGGGAGCGGCCAAGTTTTGGGTTTCCTACCCATCCGTTTCTTGGAGGAAACCCTTATGTTGTGTTTGCCATATTTGGTGTCGTCTGCCCGTCGGGGTGAGGCGACGAACCCGCTGCTGCTTGCGAATTCGGAGAGTCAGCCGGGGCGTGAGCGGTTGCGCCATCTGGTGATTGGGTCGCCGGACGGGGTGCGCGGGGCGATTAACCACCTGCATTTGCTCAGGTACGCAGAGCAGCGGGAGTGGAGCCGCCAGTTCACGATACCGGAGTCGGGGATTTTGATTACCCCGGAGCAGGGGGAGGTGTTTAGCTACCTACTACGGTATCGGCAGTTGGGATAACTTATAAACTAGCCAAAGCGAAGCGTGTCTATCATCTAAAATATCTGCCGATGATGGACACGTACTCAAAATTTTGATCATCTGATGGTTGTCGGGGTTTATAAGAATTTCAGGAAAGCCTCGTTTGGACTTCCTTAACCACTAGGGCTATCTATGCATCTGCCAACAGTCAAGCTATATTGGATCTAAGCAGTTTCAATTGTTCTTTATTCCCTACCATTAATTTAGAAAGCGAAGAAGCCTAAACTAAGCTTCAATGGAATTGATCTCATTTTCTAACTCGTAAATTTCTCTTTCAAGGAATTTCATTTGGCGTTTAATGTTACTTTTCTCTAAGGCGTTTACAACATAGTTAAACTGCTCCGAGAGAGCCTGATAATCTGAGGTTAAGTTTGATAGTCTACCTTTTAACTCGGCAATCTTGATTAACGAAAATGGGGTCTTAATGGACTCATCAATTTTCCCAGAAACGCTTACAGCTACTTCCTCTTTAGAAGAAGGATCTAGAAATCTATTTATGCTTTCAATAAGTCTTAAAATATCATTATGGAAGTCTGGGTCTGATCTTACCTTGGCACCATTTAAGAAAGGTAGACTTTGCAGAGCGTGTGGCAGATCCTTTACCCCCATCAAATTTGCATTATTGACGAGCAATGGGATTAATGGGATTTGTTTTTCCAAAGCTATTTCAATTTCTAACCGAACCCAATCGTTTGGATCTTCCAGTCTACGATTTCCTTCAGAATCAGCAACGCTCAACCATGTTGGACCAATTATCGCAATAACTACCTGACAGAGATCTATCCAATGACGAATATGGCTTCTGAAGTCAATTCCATAAGGGATAGAATTAACATCCTTAAATACAGAATCTCGACCATAATGAATCACCAGGTGATCATATATACGGCCAGTTATATCTTCGCTATCACTCCTGCGGTAAGAAATAAAAATTGCGTTTCGATCTATCATACTTCTAATAATTTCAGTTAAGACCGGAGTACCATAAAGCTCTAGTGGGTACTGATTTTTGAGAAAAATGGGAGACATTAGTTTAATATCCCCCAAGGTAAATTATTTCCACAAGAAAAGATCTTGAATTTAAAGATCCCCTACTCATTAAGGGGAAGAGGTTCTTCATCTGACTGCTCACTCTCTAGGAGAGAAACCAAACTTTCTAGTTTCTCTTGAGAGTTATCTTCAGGCTTAAGAGTAAACAAGAGACCTTTATGGAGAGTAATTCCTTCCCCGCAGTCACCGTCCTCACTGCTAGTTAGACAAAGAGTGGGTTGTCCATTTAGCTTGCCACTAGTTAAGTAAAGAAAATCTCCTTCTTCAATAAAGTCAGCCAGTCGAGCGGACACCTGCTTACAACGAGTCTCCGAATCATAACCAGCGTCCTCAAAGAAAACTGAATCCCAAAGTATGAGTAGTCTTTCATCTTCATTCTTGAGCTTAACTAAAGTCGCGGGTGTATTTTCTTCGCTATCACACAGAAATGAGACACCTTCTAGTTCAACTTTAAAGACAGTTTTGTCTGAAGCTAGATACGATTCGGAATCAGCGAAAGTTTCCAAAGATGCAATTTGGGAAATGGATTGTGAGTTGCTAGTACTTCCAACAGCCACTGTTGGCATATAGGCAGTGCTCTGTCTCCTTGTAGGTACAGAATTTACAACTTCAACAGGTCTTTGAGCCGATGGCTTAGGGTTAGTGGTTGTTATGTCTGAAATACCCTCAGGTGTTGTTTGACTGTCTCCATATGAGCCAGCACGTGGTAAGGCCGTAATTCTAAGATCATTCAATGAATCATCATTCGTACTCGCTTGTTCAGAGGGAGGTAAGGTTGTTCCAGATCGGGGAGGAACCGTTGCTTCTGGGACATTTACCACTTCTACTTCCTCGGATAAATCATTCGAGTTTGCCTGTTCGGCAAGAGGCAAAGTTGTTCCAGCTCGAGGAGGAACTGTTTCAGCAGAATCACTCAGGACTCCTTCACTTGAAGTAGCCTCAGGCTTACTTACTTCTGAAGGCTGAATAGAACCAGCACGAGGCGGAGGGATATCACTCTCAACAGCTATATTAATCGCTTCGGATGATTGTCGAATGGGGTCAGCCTGAGTGAACTTTTGAGGAGCAAAATCCACTAGTCTAGAAGAAGCTTCCGCAGGGGACATCCCGATGCAGTAAGACAGTGCTACAGCACCAGAGGCCCAAAGAAAGAAATTCGGATATTCCATAACTAAACAAAGGTGTAAAAGAAATACAAAGTGAGTTCACTCCAACTGAATAAAAATAGTTGAGAATATTACAAGCGACAAGCGCCAATCATCTGAAATCTTAAATCCAATATCTGGCCATCTTCCGACGGTTCCCACTCCATCATCCCAGGTAAGTAACCTTCTATTGAGGCGGCATCGTCATAGTTTGGAAGACTTATATAACTTGCTTTCCTTTCTACTGAATCATAATCCCAAGATACTAGCCAATCGTCGGAATCTTCTGCCAACCAGTCGATTTCTTCATAGAAAGAACGAAAGTCTTCAGAATTTTGGAAGACTCTTCTTTGAGCGGCAAAGCCTAGACTTCCCTTACTAGCTTGAATCCAAAGTGCATCGACTTGCCTTACTAAGGAGCAGTTCTCGGGGTTAGCCAAAAATACCTCCCACTCGGATAAATCAAAACGTCCTTGAGCAAGAGAATTATCTCCGACAGCAGACAAAAGGATATTAAAGGTTGCTTCATCGGCCATTTCCCACTGCCTCTCATCGAGAAACTGCTCCAACTCTTCTAACCCAGGAGAAGAATTGTCATTATCAAACGAATCGGTTGTTTCTGGTTCTACAATATTATTGGCTCTTGGAACGGCTTCTTCAGTAACCTCCAAGCCACTTAAATTGTCACTCTCATTAGCTGAATTCTCCGAAGGTTCCTCTTTTCCTGAGTCTTCAGTGATTTCAGACTTTAGTTGTGCATAAACTCCACTCGCAAAAACATGAGAATTGACAGAGAAGACAATGCCTGTGGCCAAAAATGAAGCACAACAAATCTTCAAAGACGGAAAAATCATAGCTACTCCCTAAAAGACCATCAGATAATCAATTGAGTTTTGAGTTCCGTTACCATAAAGTAATAATGAATTCTATATCAATCTTCTCGTATTTAAAGATTATGATCAAGTGCTTTATCATAATCATTGCTTATGCAGCAATTTCTGGATGCGAGAAATGCGCAAAAGTCCTGTTGCACAAAGACTGCAGGCAGCATTTTGCTTGCCATAAAAATAAGAAACGTAATGCTCGTATAATATCAAAATTATTGTTAATGAGATCACAATAAAGCCAATAATCGAGAGTACTTTATTAATTAAAGTTCGCAATCTTCAACCATTTCAAACCTTAAGTCTTCAACCTGACCATCTTCTGATAATGGTTCCCACTCCATCAATCCAGGCAAGTAACCTTCTATTGAAACAGCTTTACCATAATCTGGAAAATTTATGTAGTTTGCTTCTCTCGCTTCAATATCATACTCCCAAGATATCAACCAATTATTTGAACCTTCTTCCAACCAATTAATTTGTTCATAAAACGACCGAAAATTTTCGGAAGCTTCATAAACCCTTCTTTGAGAAATAAAGCCCAACTTGCCGTTACTTGACTGACTCCAAAGCTCATCAACTCGTCTCACCAATGAACAATTCCTAGGATTATTAAGAAATGCTTCCCACTCAGAATTGGCAAATCGTCCTTGAGTACGAGAATTACGACCAGCAGCAGTCAAAAGTAGTATGAAAGTAGCTCGATCAGCGTTTTCCCAGTCTTTTCTCTCTAAAGCCTGGGAGAGTTTGGCATAATTCCTAAGGGTCAGAAACCGGGGCACAAAATCTAATGCTAATGCCCCTAAAGAGAACAGTAAAAGGAAAATTAGAAGAGCAACCAGTGGAAACGATATGGATTTCTTCCTCAAAGCAGGCTGATCATCTTCCCAATAAATATCACTTACATTTATTGGCTCTGGAACACGAGTAAGTCCTGCTCGATATGCCTCTACTTTTCTAGGTAGTGCTTTTTTAATATCGCACAAGACTTCTTCGGCAATTTGATATCTTTCTCTGTAATGAGATCTGACCATTTTGTCAATGATACTCAACAAATTCCCGCTTACAGATACATGCTCTTGCCAAAGAATTTCATCATCTTTGTTTCTTGAGAGTTCATCAATAGGTATTCCAGTAAGAGCCTGAATGCAAACAATGCCAAGTGCATAAATGTCGCTATTGAAGCGAGGTCTACCAGCAAACTGTTCAAGAGGCATATATCCTCTTGTACCAATTGAGACAGTTAGAGGATCTGCCCGGATTTGTGTAATAGCATTGGGGTCTCTAATTTTTTTAACTGCACCAAAGTCAATTAATGTGATTTTCCCATCAGTGCGACGACGGATAAGGTTGGCCGGTTTAATATCACGGTGAATAACATCTTTTGAATGAACAAAAGCTAAGACTTCTAATACTTCGATCAGTAAGTTAATGACTTTAGTCTCCGACCATTGAAGACCTAGCACAAATTCACTACTTAAAGGAAAACCATCAATAAACTCTTGAACAAGGTAGAAATTTCCATTGAGCTTAAAATAAGCTAAGAGCCCAGGAACTTGATCGTGTTTTCCAAGATCCTCTAAAGTTTCTGCTTCTCTCTGAAATAGGTCTTCAGCAATCTCTAGTGATTTATGATCTTGAGTAGCAGGCTTTAATAACTTAATGACACACCTCGGAGTTCCTGGTCTGTCTAAATCACGAGCAACATAGGTTTCTCCCCATCCGCCTTCCTGACTTAACACCTGAATGACTCTGTATCTTCCTCTCAATAAGTCGCCTTGTCTCAGCCTAGTGCGGCTTGAGACAAGGCGTTTAGACTTTTGAAAAATAGTTAAAAAAGGGCTCGAGGACATCTGGTATCAAAAGTCATTTATTGAAAGAAAAAGTCTTCACTGGCAATGGCTTTTCATGCCATCCGCGTTGGATCGTACGTACGCCTTGCACTTGCAGGATTAAAGAAAGTAAGGATGGCATGATCATTGGGCAAATGACCAATATTTAGCTGAGTACCGTTCTTGAGTGGATATCCTGTATTAGAGCCAATTTTTTCACCATCTGCAGTGTTAACAAGGCCATTACTACTTGAATGCCCTTGCCCATCGCCATCATAAATCCTGTATTCTGAGCCAATCTTTTCGAGGACTGCATGTCTTCCAGAAAAAACATTCCAGTCGTTGGGAATCTCTAAATCAGCCCATGAGGAGTCACGCCCTAGTTTATAATTACCTTCCTTCAAATAGAATCTTCGAACTTGGCCGTTATATTCAAGCTCAATCCAGGGCGTCAGGGCAGAATCGTTCTTGTTATTAGAGTTTGAAGAATCAAGAGAACCTCTACCAATTGAGGGATCAGATAGAGGTGGAGTAACGCGAGTAGCGTCTTGGCTCACTTGAAGCCTAGAATTTCGAAAGTATTGTTTGCCAACGAGAACTCCAATTCCAGCAGCTACCAAACCCAATACAGTACTTGTCACTATCCAAGTGAGAGAAGAAAAATTAAACGGTGTAGAAGCCACCTCTCTGGGGTTGCTGTCAATAATGAATTCTCCCCTTCTTGCTTCTGCGATTAAGTCGTCAGCTTCAGAATGGTATTCAAACAGTCCCTTAACTTGCTCAAAAGTGATTATGGCACTTTTGTAATCTTTATTCCATAACTCTTCAAGCCCTTGACGATATAGCCTGTCAACCTCTCCCTGTTGATTTTGAATACCGCCAGCATCTCCAATAAACTCCTCTATAGTCGAGGTTGGAACAGCATTCGGAATACTGCCGGTGCCTGAACGAACATCTTGTACCCCGAAGGATATCATTCCGACAACTTCTCCAAGTGTGTTCAAAACTGGACCGCCCGAAATGCCGGTTGAGACTGATGCACTGATTTGAATAACATTAACTCCATCCGCTGTTTTCTTTATCGCGGAAACATTCCCAGGGATATTAGACATTTGAAGAGAAGAATCTATATCCAGAATATCTATATCAGCTTCAGATGGATATCCCAAAACTATGATATCGGAAGCTGGTTCGGGTAAACTTGAATCAGATAGTTTTAAAGTTGGTGCATCTTGAACCTCGATTTTAATAATGGCTACGTCTTTACCTCGTATTTGAGTATTTTCGTCATCAATAGGATCACCAAACGACTCGATTCTAAAAGGGAAGGTTTCACCATTGGGGAGAACAACTCGATTGATAGTCTCTAATCCTCCAACCAATCTTGAACGCTGTCTAATAAACTCTTTCGATTCCTCATCGTCCGAGTAACTACCAGGCTCAAAACCCCCATATTCTTCAAGACGAGCTACGAATTGTTCAAATAAGTCTTCCTCGCATTGCTCAAAAGAATTATCCGTATTGCTAACAACGTGGGCATTCGTCGCTATGTATCCATTCGGGTGAATGACAAAGCCAGAACCTGAACCACCTGATATAACTTCCTCTTGTAACGGAGGAAGACCACCCTGTTCTGAATTAAAAAACTGATAAGTTCCTCTACATCCGTCAAGTATCCGAACAACTGCTGGCTCAGAAAGTTGAATCAACCTTTCTCTAGACAAGTCTGTCTGCGCATAACCAGCAGGCTGAAAAGCAAATGAGGCAATTGGCAAAAATATAGCTGTTAAAGAGAGCTTTGACTTCCAAGGGCGTAGGCCCGGTGTTTTTAACATGACGCTATCCATTTTCCTTCTTTAAATTGACTTGAAAGTTAAATACACAGGGAACATTAAAGAATGAGAAAACTCTTTCATCTAATTATCATAGAATCACCTTCTTCTGAGTGGTTTTTTACCTTTCTTAACAGGCCAGTATAAACAAGTAAGGCTCGCAACTATACATATGATTGAAGACCAGTTTGCTCCATCTCCAAAAGCAGACTCATCATTCCGATGTACAATAACTATTTCACTTAGATGCCAGCAAATTCCACCAAGTAAACCGAACAGTAGGCAGTAGGTAAGAAAGACAGCAGAGTTGGCTGCAAAAGATAAGCTCTTGTAAAAGCCTTTTGAATGATAAGCAAAATATAGAAAAAATCCACTGAGAGTACCACCATAAAAGCCATGCTGGAAACTCCAATTTAATACATCTTCTCGCTTATCTAAAATTGAAACAGGCTGATTCAAACGAGCGAGCAAAAGCCAGGCTAAAATGAGGATTAGGGTAATTATCAATGAAAAAGGGCTTTCAAATAACCTTGCCAAAAAAGTATGTAGGGTAGAGAAAAAATTAAAAGAGGCTTGTGATCTCACCAATCTCTCTTCACCAATAGTTGAACTATTACCTCTTGGCGTTTCTTCAGGAAAAAGTAACTCTCGCAATGTATTTTCAAGCTTTAAAGTTTCTAGTTCAGTATCTTCTATATCTTTTTGCAGAGCTTTGAGCTGACGACCTAACTTATTTTTTTCTACAGCGTTGGTAACATTGCCAAGTTGCCGGGATAGACTCCTATAATCCTCCAGAAGATCACTGTAGAGACTCTCCTGGATGCGGATTTGCTCTCTGATACGCCTCTCTTGTCGCCCTGTCCACATAACTAGCACTTGTTAAAACTACATTTTCAAGTCAAGTTAGCTCAGATACAAAAACTACACTTTGTATAGAACAAGGACTAGTGCAGCGTCAAGACTAAAGCTTAGGGCTGCTTTCTTTGGAAAGACTTGCTAAACAAGAGTTTCGAGGACCGCTAGCCCTAACTCTTAATGCTGACAGAGCGCTAGTAATATTAAATTCAATTCGTGATGCTAAATTCCAGATACAGATGGGTTTTTGTTCAAAAATCCTGAGCGAAGATGCTGAACTTACCTCAACATGGACTATAAGCTCCATTGCTACCGACAAATTTGTATAAAACAATACAAAGATGCCTGGGCTGATATTATTTCCCCAGATTGGTCTAAGTATGCCAAATTCGGCTGAGAACCTCAAGCACTAATTCTTGTTCGTATCAAGATATAAGTTTTGTTCGTGGGAAGGCCTGTTTGTCTTTCCCTATGCATTGGTAAGCAAGTGTTAGGGTGCAAAAGATGATTGTAATCAGACGGTCTTAGTCTTTGACTCAATTCTGCGGACAGCATCTACTCCGGATCAAGCTAGAGCGGACCTTGAGAAATATCCGTACGAATTAGAGTGGATTGGCCAGGGTGTGTCAGACGAGCGAAAGCTTTGTAAGCTTCTATGAAACGTTTGCAGTGATAGGCAGTGATAGGCAGTGATAGGCAGTGATAGGTAGTGATAGGTAGTGAAAGATCGAGTCTAAAGTCTTACCTACTCAGCTCAGCTAGCTTTTGCAAGAAGGCGTCGTGGACTGTATATCAACTGACCCTGTCAGCAGCATCGCCATTTCCAGCAGGTTGGCAAAGGCCCATTGCCAGCCCTTGAGAAACTGCTCCGCCAGTGCCTGACTACCAGTTTGCAACACGGTTTCGACCAGAATGTCCGCCAGAGGCTTACCGCCTATGGGAGCCTTGCCAAACTGATAAACTTGCTCCACCTGCTAGCTGATCTGCTGCACTCGGCCCCAAAGGCGTTGCAGTTCTGCAATCCAGAAGCGTCGGGAACGGTATTCTTCTTCCAGTTGTTGCTGAACCCGTTCTCCGGCACGGATAAAGCAATTCACTTGCGCCTGCCCCGTTTGAGCGTCGCAGGCGGCATATTCCTGCTGGATCACAACCTTGGCCTGCTGGGACAAAATCGCGTCATTGAGGGCTTCGAGCATCGACACCTCGCCCACCTGCACTTGAAGCACCGTTTTAGGTTTGGGCGTTGATCAGGTTACGGATGCCGAGGGTGGCGGAGCCCAGCAGAGCGCATTGTTAAAGAGCAGTACCGCAATGGTCAGCACCCAGAGCACATTGGTAAGGCCAGGAAAATGCCACGTTCAATGGCTCCTTTTACCCAGCCCACGGCAAAGAAAAGGAAAGCACCCATTAGAATGACTTAAGCAAACTGATTGATACTCAGATACAGCCCACTGCTGGAGGCAAAGATATCTTCCCATCGGGCATCCCAGGCCTGCTGAACGGCCTCTAGCTGCTGCACCGTCTGATGCCAACCCCGCCAATGACCTGAGCGGGGAGAAACGCCTGTGATGGTAGGAGAGGGTTGAGCATCGGTTTTAGTTCCTAGAAGAGCCAGTCCCTAGGCACCGGGGATATAAATCGGAGCCTGGGCAGAACTGGCCACCACCTTAAAATGGACAATTGGGCGAACCCTAGTTGTAGATGACGCAGCCGATGAAATTATGATCAAGACCTGAATTCTCTGCGCTGCGATCGCTGGTTTAGGCTAGAATCGCTGGCAGACTTTGGCAGTAACGAAAGCAATGGTACAGGGTTTGACACGGAGCAATAGAGCGCGAGTACAGCTTTTTAGACAGGTTCTCAGACCGGGGGCCGTGGTCCTGGGTGTGATGCTGGCCCCCGCGCTGGGGTTCTGGAACCCGGCAAACGCCCAGTTTCCGCCCTGTCCGCCGCCCTCGGCCAATGAATACCTGCTGCTGGTGCGCAGTAACACCGAGGCCGAGCGCGATCGCGTGCAAGACCTGCTGCCCTCCAACAGCACCGTCCTGGTCTGCGACTACCTCAACGATACGGTCGTGCGGGCGGGCGGCTTTACCAACCTCGAAAATGCCAACGCCTGGGCCCAGTACATGACCGAGGTAGAAGGGTTTCAGGCCTTTGTCGCCCGACCGGCCACCACCGTAGCCCAGCCTGCGCCGCCAGCCAGCGGTACCGCACCCAGCGAGACTGCCGAGGCTCCGGCCAATGGCACCACCACCCCAGCTACAGGCCCTGCCCCCAGCAATGGGAATGGGGCCTCAGCTAACAGCAGCACTCCTACTGCGGCTCAGCCGGGGCAAACCGCCTACGCACCCCAGCCGCTGGGCACAGGATTTGCAGTGCTGGTCGACTACCAGTACCAGCCCGAGAAGGCGATCGCCATTCAGCGCCAGGTGGGCCAGGCCGTGGGGCTAGCGGTGCACCGCCAGCGCTCATACCTGCTGATTGCCCACAGCCCCGACGTCGATGGCGCAGCCTCTACCCTTTCGGTGCTCACCAGCCTGAATATTCCTGGCTTCATTGTCGATAGTCAAGATGTGGTGATGCTGACCCCAGCGGTAGCGCTCACGGCCCAGTGAGGGCTAACACCCGATCCGAATCGCATACCCCGATTCCAAACAAGCGGCTTGCGTAGGGGCAAACGGTGTTTGCCCAGCCCAATCGGGGGTAGCTAAGGCGGATTCGGTATAATGCCAATTGTCTATGCCGCTAGCGCAGCACCCTCAACAATAAAAACAAAAATAGCCGTTCCCTTCGACTTCGCTCAGGGAACAGCTATTTTTTGGGCAAGTTCGATTTGGTACAAGACCCTTGGTTGGAGCAGAGATGCCGAGGGCAAACAACCGTTTGCCCCTACGGGTGAGGGTTTAAGCGATTGGCTTAATACGCCGGAGCCGCCAGGTAGGAAATCATCACGCCTAAAATAGACCCAGCAATCACCTGAAACGGGGTGTGACCCAGCAGTTCTTTGAGGCGATCTTCGCGCAGCTCGGGCTTTTCTTGAAACAGCTCGTCAATAATTTGGTTGAGCACCTTAGCCTGCAGGCCCGCCGCCTGGCGCACCCCCGCCGCGTCGTACATAACAATAATTGAAAATACTGAGGTGGCAGCAAATAGGGGGCTTGACCAGCCCAGGGTTTGGCCCACGCCGCAGGCCAGCGCCGTCACCAGGGCTGAGTGGGCGCTGGGCATGCCCCCTGTACCCACCATCACCCGCAGGTTGAGCTTACGGTGGCGCACCAGCTCGATAAAGGCCTTCAGCACCTGGGCCGTCAGGCAGGCAATCAGAGCCACAATCAGCACGTGGTTGTTGAGAATATCGCTAATACTATCCATCGGCTCAGGCAACCCTAGGGCGTGTCGTTAATTTAGTAGGTGCGCGCAACAATGTAATCTGCGATCGCCAGCAGCGGCAGGCGCAGGTCGCCAAATCCGGCCAGACTTTCTTTCGCCGCCTCAATCAGCTGGTTGGCCTGGTGACGCGATTCTTCTAGGCCCCAGAGGCTGGGGTAGGTCACCTTCTGGGCGGTAATGTCTTTGCCTACCGACTTGCCCAGGGTTTCGGGAGTAGAGGTAATGTCGAGAATGTCATCGACAATTTGAAAAGCTAGACCAATGCGCTGGGCGTACTGGCGCAGATGATTGACATCGTCATCGCTAGCTCCAGCCAGCATGGCCCCAGAGGTCACCGAAATTTCGAGCAGCGCCGCCGTCTTGTGGTTGTGGATGTAGGTCAGGGTCTCTAGCGTTACGTCTGGATTGCCCTCGCTGGCCAAGTCGACAATTTGCCCACCGACCAGCCCTTCGCCGCCCACGGCTTTGCCCAGGCCAGCAATTACCCGCAGCATCTGCTCTGGGGCAGCCCCCCGCGTTTGGGTAGCCACGTGCTCAAAGGCGTAGGCGAGCAGGCCGTCCCCGGCCAAAATCGCCACATCTTCACCGTAGACCTTGTGGTTGGTGAGGTGGCCCCGACGGTAGTCATCGTTATCCATGGCGGGCAGATCGTCGTGGATCAGCGACATGGTGTGGATCATTTCCAGGGCACAGGCGGTGGGCATGGCCATCTCAAGGCTGCCACCGACCAGTTCGCAACTGGCCAGACAGAGAATAGGCCGTAGTCGCTTGCCCCCGGCCAGCAGCGAGTAGCGCATGGCTTCATAGAGGGTTTCGGGGTAGCGCAGGGCCAGAGCGTGGTCGAGGGCGGCCTCTACCCGCTGACGCTGCTCTGCCAGGTAGGCCTCCAGGTCAAACTGGCCAGCATGTGACGGTCTGGAATCGAGGGAGTTGGTTGGCACCATAGCAGCGACAGGCAGGTTGAGAATAGATGGAGAACGGGTTGGAACTGAAACGGGCTTAGACAAAATCGTCCGCTTAACTGGCCTTTTAATAAAGGCTAGAGGCGGTTACGGTAGCTGGTAACGGTGTTTTCGAGCAGCATAGCCACCGTCATGGGGCCAACGCCACCCGGCACCGGGGTAATGGCTCCCGCCACCGGCTGCACCGAGGCAAAGTCGACATCGCCCACCAGGCGGGCTGACCCATCGGGCTGATCAACCCGATTGATGCCCACATCAATAACCACGCTGTCGGGTTTGACATCAATCGCCGTAATCATGCCGGGGCGACCCACCGCCGCCACTAGAATATCAGCTTGCCGCATCAGCGCGGGCAAATCGACGGTGTGAGAATGGGCCAGGGTGACGGTGGCGTTGGCCTCGATCAGCATCAGGGCCATGGGCTTGCCCACCAAAATGCTGCGGCCCACCACCAGGGCGTTGGCCCCCACCAGGTTGATGTTGGCAGCCTCTAGCAGGCGGATGACCCCGTAGGGAGTGCAGCTGCGCAGGCCCGGTTCGCCCCGCACCAGTCGCCCCAGGTTGATGGGGTGAAGCCCGTCGACGTCTTTATCGGGGTCGATGGTGTTGAGCAGGGCGACGGCATCGAGATGGTCAGGCAGGGGCAGCTGCACCAGAATGCCGTCAACGTTGGGGTCGGCATTGAGCTGCAGCAGCAGGGCGGCCACCTCGGCCTGGGTAGCGGTGGCGGGCAGGTGCTGACCGTAGGAAGCAATACCGACCTGGCTGCAGGCCCGTTCTTTGTTGCGTACGTAGGCGGCGCTGGCGGGGTTGTCGCCCACCATGACCACCGCCAGCCCCGGCGGACGATAGCCCTGCTCAGTAAGGGACTGAATCTCCTGGGCTAGCTGGGTTTGGATTTGGTTGGCGAGGGCTTTGCCGTCGAGCAGTAGAGTCATGGCCGGGGTGCGCTAACCTGTATCTCGGGTATCTCAACTAGAGGGATATTCGGTAACCCCCAGGTCAGGTTTGGCCGAAGCCGAGGATTCCGACGCTTTACAGTGTCTCAGATTTTGCTCCTCTGTTGTGCCCCCGTTGAGTCTTTGGGGCCAGCGATCGCCGGTAAGTGCTGTAATCTCACTCCTACGAAAGGTCCGATGACTCACTTAAAGCGCCGTTTTACTAGCTGGTTTACCCGCCGTTTTACCCGCTATGGAGTGGTTGGGGGCAGCGTTGGCCTAGCTCTGGTGGCCATGACCAGCTGCGGGGCCAGCCTCGATGAGGCAGTGGGCTACGGGCTGCGCGATCGCCTCAGCACCTGGCCCGGTCTGGCCAGTCTCGACCCGGTGACCCCAATTGCTGAAGCTAGCCAGAGCCAAGGGTCTACCGTGTATCTGGCGGGTACGGTAGAGCGGCAGCTGCCTCTGGTGAGCCAGGGACTGTACGAACTGGTAGATGAATCAGGGGCCATTTGGGTGTTGAGCAGCGCTGCGCCGCCCGCTGTGGGCACCTCGCTCACCATTCGGGCCACCCTTCAGTACGAGCAAATTTTGCTGCAGGGCCAAGACATTGGCCAGTACTATGCCGCCGAGCTAGAGCGTCTGCCTCAGGAATAGCTCTCGTGACTAGGGAAATTTCCGTAATCGCCCAATGGCGTTCTTTCTCCACTGTAGGCGCATGGAAAATGGTAGTCTCTTAGAAATGCTGTGTATAGACAATTCAAACTGGTAGGAGAGGATTAGGGTAAATGAAACAACTGGTTGGCCTACTCGTCGCGCTGGCAGTGCTGTTAGGTTGGGTGAGTAGCCCTGCTGTGGCGCAGCCCATCTCTGGGGCAGACCTCTTTAGCGCCCCCATTGAGACCATGGCCTGGCTGGCAAAAGTCTCGCCTCAAAATGCGGTCGACGCTAAATTAAACACCGAGTACGGCGCTAAGCTCGACTTGAATAACGCCAACGTGCAGGGCTTTAGAAAGTTTCCGGGCCTCTACCCCACCCTGGCTCGTAAAATTCTGCTCAACGCGCCCTACGATAGCGTAGACGATGTTCTAGATTTGCCTGGGCTGAGCGATCAGCAGCTCAACATTTTGAAGGCAAACCTCGACAACTTTACGGTTACTGTGCCTGATTCTGCGTTTACAGAAGGTGGCGATCGCTTTAACAACGGCGTTTATAAGTAGGCAGCGGGTTATCCCTCTGCTCATGCCTTTGGCCCTGGCTGATCACGTTGACCCTACAGGTCAGCGATGACTGGCCGGGGCCTTTAAGTATTCACCCTTTATTCAAGTCTCGACCCTGGCTCGTAAAATTCTGCATATAGCTGTAGCCAGTCTGGCGAGGACTGTTTCCCTGAGAACGTTCAAACGTTTGAACGTTCTCAGGCTTTATGGATGTCCTAACCCAGGTGACTCTGGCTATATCCTTCAAATCATCACCAAACCACCGTTGGGAGCTGCCCTTGACCAAGCCTGATTTAGCTTCAGCCCAGACCACCCGCTTTGATGTGTTGGTGATTGGGGGAGGGGCCGCTGGACTCTATGCTGCGCTGTCGGTTCCTCCCCAGTGGCGGATTGGGCTGGTGACCAAAGACACCCTGTCGATTTCGGCCAGCGATTGGGCTCAGGGTGGAATTGCCGCTGCGATCGGGGCTGACGATGCGGTGTCGCTGCACGTGGCCGATACTCTGGTAGCCGGAGCCGGGCTGTGTGATCCAAACGCGGTAGAGCATTTGGCCAGCCATGCGTCTGCCTGTATTGAGCGCCTGGTCGATTTAGGGGTGGCCTTCGATCGCACTAAGGGGCAGCTGGCTATGACCCTGGAAGCCGCCCACTCACGCCGCCGCGTGCTCCATGCCGCCGATACGACCGGCCGAGCGATCGTGTCGATACTAGCGGAGGCGGTGCTACAGCAGCCCAACATCACCGTCTTTGAGCAGGCCTTTGCCCTCGATCTATGGCTAGAGTCGGGTCGGTGTCGGGGCGCTTTGGTGGTTCACGACCAGCGGCTGTGCTGGCTGTCGGCCCAGGCTACGGTGCTAGCCACGGGCGGTGGCGGTCAGGTTTATGCCCAAACCACAAACCCTGCCGCCAGCACAGGCGATGGGGTGGCGATGGCCTGGCGAGCCGGGGCGCAGCTGCGCGATTTGGAATTTGTGCAGTTTCACCCCACGTCATTGGCCCAGCCGGGGGCACCGCCCTTTTTAATCAGCGAGGCGGTGCGCGGCGAGGGGGCTCATTTGGTAGATAGTAAGGGCGATCGCTTTGCCTTTGAGTACCACCCCGATGGCGAACTGGCCCCGCGCGATGTGGTTAGCCGAGCCATTTTTCACCATTTGCAAAAAACGGGCGATCGCCAGGTGTGGCTCGATCTGCGCCCCATTCCGCCCGATCGCGTGCAGTACCGCTTTCCCAATATTCTGCAGGTGTGCCGCCATTGGGGCTGGGATCCGCTGACGCAGCCTATACCCGTGGCCCCCGCCGCCCACTACTGGATGGGGGGCATTACCACCGATATTCACAGTCAAACCTCGATTCCGGGCCTCTACGCCGTGGGTGAAAATGCCAGCACGGGGGTGCATGGAGCCAACCGATTGGCCAGTAATTCGCTGCTAGAGTGCCTGGTTTACGGCGCTGAACTGGCCCACCTGCCGCTACAGCAAGAGCCAGCCGCCCCAGATATGCCCACGGTTGAACCACCGGAGGCATCGATTGTGCCCTCGCTAGAGGCCTCCGCCCAGGGCTGGGAGCACGCCGATGACGTTTGGGCCGCTGTGCAAGAGCAGCGGGAGCGACTGACCCTGCTGATGTGGGATGCCGCCGCCATTAGCCGCAGCCAGGAAGGGCTTGAGGCCGCGATCGCTACCCTCAGCCAGTGGCGCACCGAGTGGCAACAGCACCCTCTACAAGCGCTACATGCCCTTCCAGCTGGTGAAACCTACTCCCTACCTAAAGACCTGAGCTGGCCGCTAGTGAGGGCCTGGGGCGAACTGTGCAACCTGCACGACATTGCCTGGCTAATTCTCAACAGTGCCGCCTTTCGCACCGAAAGCCGGGGCGGCCAATTTCGCCAAGACTATCCCCATAGCAGCCCTGAATGGCAGGTACATACGGTAGTGGAGGGCGATCGCTGGCAAAAATCTCCCGCCATTCAGGCCTAGCCCTACCGCAGTTTTGGATTAGCGATTTTGGGCCTCAGGCGTCTAAAGTTGCCCCTCATCCACCCATCCACCCATCCACCC
>NZ_JADEXE010000392.1 GCF_015207265.1 Nodosilinea sp. LEGE 07298
GTGCGGAGTTGTTCGCCCAGGTGCGTTCGCTGGTAAACACGGCTCGCCGTCAAAGCATCTCTGCCTTTGACGCTATCTCCCGTGCCCTTACCTCACAGCAGGCTGATTGGCTACTGAGTTGAGCAATTACGAATGATGGGTCGGGTAACTTTCTTAAAAGCTAGCTGCCAAAAAGGCCATGCCAGAGCCTACGGCGATGTACCCAGCAAACCGTAGGAAATTTGGATTAGAAACGCTAGATTCCTTGACAACTATGGCCACCTTAAAGGCAATTAACGAAATACTTGCCTGAATTAAAGTAAACCCGAGTAGGTAAGCCACCAAAGGAGCTGCTGTAGCGCCAATGATGGCTTCTCCATAAGCATAGCCATGAAATAATCCTGCAACACCTGCTAAGACAGCAACGATGACTGTGTTGGGCTTCTCTAACTTTGCTAATAAGATACCGGAGACCAGCACTGAAGCTGAAATAATTACTTCAACCATAGGCATATCCACCAGCATTAAATGGAGCCCTGTTCCCGCAAGAGCTGTTGAGACAAACACAACAGGAACCCAAAAGCCTCTGGCAACAGCTGACGCCAGCAACCCCACGGATATAACAAAAATTAGATGATCAAACCCAATAATAGGGTGACCAAGACCTGACAAAAAACCTTCTAAAAAAGTAGCCGATATTTCACCTCCAGATGGGTGGTGAGCATAGGCGGGAAAAGCTATCCCTAGAAGGGCAGAGACGACTATGACAAGCTTCACGATGCTGCTAAGATCTAAACCAGTCCAATGGCTAATACCAGTAATCTTTGATGCCACTTTTGTATTCCTCACAATTAAATTGGCTGTACACAAGATGCCGGGGATGATAAACAATCCTTCGGGAGGACTGAAAACATGAAGAAAATAGAACCAGGCTAGTACAGTGTCAAAACTAAAAATCAGGATTCTTGTAGGTTGGGTGTAGCGAAACCCAACAGCAGTAAGCCTGGTTGGGTTCTGCTATCGCGCCACCCACCCTACAAATTTAGGTTTGACAGACCACTAAGCTAAAGGTACTAAATAAGAAGAGCTAGCTAGGATTGGTTCAAGGTTGCATTAGCCTCAACCAGCATCTGACGAGTTCGTTCTTCCAACTCCTCTTCGCTGACAAGGGAAGACTCAAGCACTAAATTTTCTAGAGATGCAAGCCAACGTAGATAATAATCCCAATCCGGGTCATCCTTGCAGTGAGTTGATTCCCATTCAGCAATTGATTCAATTAGCCCTTGGCGAAAGTCTTCCCACTCATAATGTCCTTTTTTAGACAAAGCAATTGCCATTCCAAAGGCACGGCCTTCCCAGGGCCTTTGAAATAGGATTTCCCCGTTATCACGTGGGGGTGAGTCAGCGCTACCCAGCATACTAGCGGCTGCAAACTGTTCAAATTTAATCTGCATAGGTACTCAGTGATTTTTAGATGTTGCCTTACGATCAAGCTGGCACTACTACCCTGGCTGCCCCTTGCATAGATTCAGGGGTAATAATGGTCGCTAATTGCTCTTCTGTCCACCCTTCCGTTCCTTCAGGACGCTCTGGAAGAACAAACCACCGAATCTGAGCGCTAGTGTCCCAAACTTTAACTTCAACGCTCTCAGAGACATCTAGGCCAAATTCTTTGAGCACTTTCCGAGGTTCGCGGATGGCTCTAGCTCGAAAGGTAGGATCTTTAAACCAGTAAGGCGGTAAGCCCAACACTGGCCAAGGGTAGCAGGAGCACATTGTACAAACGATTAAATTGTGTACGTCAGGCGTGTTGGCAACAGCAGCCATATTCTCGCCTTCTGCTCCAGCCATACCACGAGGGAAACTCATCTCAGCAATTGCTGAGGGGGTATCTGCCAGCAGACGTTCCTTAAAGTCTGGGTCAACCCAAGCCCTCGCGACAATTCTGGCCCCATTAAATGGCCCCATATCCTTCTCAAAGAACTCAATCACCTTATCGACAGTCTCGCCAGTGATGATTCCCTTCTCGATTAACAGAGACTCTAAAGCTCTAACGCGAGCTGCACTGTATATTTCGCGATCAACATTCTCAGTCATACCTAATTACCCAAGAATACTTAACAAAATGTCTATGAGCTATTCTGGATCTTCCAAATAGCCTTCAAAAATCTGAACGTAGATTTTGGTATTGGGTTCGGTGATACTCTCCCAGATGTCGTGGGAATTAAATACGACATTGTAGATAGGCATAGGATCACCTACTCCATCACCTGTTGGAAAGTAGTAGTTGTAGGTTCCTTCATACACTTCATCAACAACACCTTGCTTGGTTCGTAGATAGCCAGGTAGTTTACAGTGATCAACAGGGGGTGGATTTCTAACCGTAACGGTATCACCAACCTTGAACTTAGGCTGAGCCTCTACATCACAAGCTGGTGAGTCTCCAATCCTTAAGTACTCCATTATTTGCTCATCAATGGTTGGTTCCCCACCACTGGGAAATGGCGTATTCAGGTTTGCTAGGTAAGCTTCTGTTTTTGTGCTCAGTTCTTCCTCTGTTACATAACCCGATTCAACAAAAAATCCAGAAATACCACCTAACCACTTTTCATAGTATCGGTACTTGAAGTAGTCAAATGGGTTCATACCTTCTGCCCCCTGGCGGAGGTGCCCCCAAGTCCAAAAGCTACTGAACTTGGTTGGTACGGACTTAACAGCCTCTAAATGGTTACTCAGTCCCATCATGGCAACATGAATACCAAAGATACGCTCTTCCCAGGGTTGGACAAAGACTTTCTTCTCAAAACTAGACGGTTCAAGTCCTTCAATTCCACCAATGTAATGCTGTAGCTTCATTTCGTTCGTCCTACGAAAGCATCTTGAACAAAGTTAAACTAATCAGTCAAAGGCTTAGGCACGAGTTTGATCCCTTACGGCTGCGACCTCACTCGTCGTCATAGCATCACCCCAAAACTCAGAGAGATAACCAAAGAGACCACCTAAGATCATGGCTACTGCCGCTACTAAGCCTGGGTTATTCAGCCCTACTGTAGTAATAGGCACTCCTGTCGCAACTGTAGTTCCTACTGTCGAGGCAAATCCCCAAACAATTGCAGGAATTGCGGTCAGTAAAGGAACTTTAGAGGCCTGAACCATTGCGGCACTGCCCAATCCGACACAGATGGCGGCAACAAACGGATTTGCACCCAAAGCAGTAATTGCCAGCAAAGTAAGCGAAGCAATTACAATGCCAGTCAAGTTAGATGCAATGCTCTGCTTAAGGCCAGATGACTTCCCTCCTAAGATAAAGAACGAGGCCCAGGCAATAAACGTGACCCACACTGGCACAAGAATCACTGTTGCTGTGAGATAAGTATCTACAGCTCCCAATGTGCCAATGCTGACACTATAGGCGTCTAGCTTTTTCATGGAACAACCTTTCTTTAGTTTTCAACCTACTTTTTGGCACTATTCGTCATGTAAGACAAGCTTGGAATCCCTCTTTGAGTTCCATCTCAGATAAGTTGCGGCCAATGAATACGAGTTCATTCCTACGCAATTCATCGCCCTTCCAAATGCGCCCAGGCCTACCATCTAACAACATGTGAACTCCTTGAAAGACAAAGCGCCTATCTTCCGAGTCAATATCTAAAATACCTTTCATACGAAAGATATCTGTCCCTCTATCTTGTAAAAGCTGATAAATCCAGCGATTGAACTTGTCACCGTCTACGCTTCCTTCTTCAACAATAGAAAAAGAGCAAACAGATTCATCATGTTCATGAGCATCTTCGTTCAAAAAGTCTGGATCTATATGAAGGGCTTGTTTCAGGTCAAATGCTTTAATGCTAAGAACAGAGTCCATAGGGACATCACTGTTTTTTGTTCTATAAACCTTGGCAAAGGCTGCCATCCCGCGAATTTTTTGCTCTAACTTATCTACAATTTCTGGAGAAACTAAGTCAGTCTTGTTGAGCAGTATTACATCGGCAAAAGCAATTTGCTCCTGAGCCTCATCGCTTTCCCAGTGCTCCCAAATATGCTTTGAGTCAACAACGGTAATGACTGCATCTAGCTGAGTCTTAGTCCTCATCGTTTCATCTGCAAAGAAGGATTGAATGACGGGTGCGGGGTCGGCCAACCCTGTTGTCTCAATCACTAAATGGTCAAATTTATCTTGCTTTTCTAAAAGATTGTCGAAGATGCGAACTAAATCACCTCTGACAGTACAGCAGATACAGCCATTGTTCATCTCTAAAATTTCTTCGTCAGCGTCAATAACTAGCTGACTATCGATTCCTACCTCTCCAAATTCGTTGACGATAACGGCAATTCTTTTTCCATGCTCCTCGGTGAGCATACGATTAAGCAAGGTTGTCTTTCCCGCCCCTAGGTATCCAGTAATAACACTTACAGGAATTGGCGAAGCGTTGATGCTCATGAGTTTCAGGATGTGATTAATTTAGCTTTATAACATCCAACCTAAAACCACACACTATGCACTCTGCTTCTAAAAAGAGGTTCTCAAAAAGAGTACCCCTAAAGCATCCCTAGAAGCTGAAATTAAGCTGAGTTTTAAGTCAGTTGTTATGACAACCAATCCTAGAGGGGGGGATAAGGAATAGTTGTATCAATCAAGACATTTTCATGTTCCTCGCAGGACAGTCTCATAGAACTGTTTTATGGATTCAGCAAAATCTAGCTTCCCAATAGGACTGTCCTATTGACAAGACTGAAGTGGAACCACGCTCTAGCTGTTTCTCTAAGCTGGCGTGCAGTTGTTATTCCTGAAGTTGCCTTCTCTCATCAGCAGGAGCGGAAGGTGGCTGAACGCCAGGAGCGATCGCTCATAGATGTCATCGCCAAGCAGACTCGCGATGAGATCAGCTTTTCCCAAACCGTCATTTTGGGGGGCTGGCCTGGATACTAAGTAGGCAAGCACAATTAAATATGGCTCAATAGGTGTTTCAGGGAGGTGACCTGCAAGCAGATGATGTATTCGCTAGGCTGAACACTAAAGTGCACCTGCTCTGCGATCTCATGCTAACCCTGACACACCTTTTGGAAGAGGCCAAGTGCTACGACAGCGTTCGGACGTTGCGCTGGCCCGACGGCGTTATCCGGTGTCCGAAGTGCGGCT
>NZ_JADEXE010000393.1 GCF_015207265.1 Nodosilinea sp. LEGE 07298
GGAGTCACAGGCTCCTGGCGATTTTTCGAGTTTTATCCTGAAAGGTGCGGCGACCCAAGCTACACACGGTTTGCTTAACCTAGGGTGGGACGGTCTGCCACACTTTTTAAGATACAAGGGTGGGCACCGCCCACCTTACACCTCTGCTACTGCAAGCCAAACCCATCAGTTGAGCACCGCATACCTTGTACTGGCGCGTTAGCGAAGCTATCCGAAAGAATCGCTGGGAATGAGTGCAATGGGTTCGGTAGTAAGAGGAACAAGTGGGGTGGTGGGCATTGCCCACCCTACACCCTTCTAAGTGAGGACTTGGAGGCTGGTCTCGATAGGATTGAAGAGTTGCCGCTTAGACGCATTCAGAAACTCGATGCTGACAGGTTCAGAGTTATCGTCGTAGCTGACAATGATACCCCCCGGCTCAGAAATTGCATTACTAGGCGGCATTTCTTTCATGATGAAGATCAACACATCGGCCTCGGCATCATATTTAACTCTCATGGCCATCCTCCTGCCAGTAACGCTTGACTTGGTTTGTCCAATAGATTTTCATGATGATGCCTAGCGGCAACCATAGTTACGCTGCTCGAAGGTCTTTTGCAATGTTCTCAATGGCTTTAGCAATGTCTGTCCAGGCTTGGTCGCGATCGCCATTCTCCTGAGAAAACGTAATCACAGGCTTGCCATTTTTCGGAAGTGCCTGTAATTTGCTGAAGATAGGCTCACTCGCCCACAGACAGGGACGCACAATGATAGGAATAACTCGCATCCCTTCTGACTCGCGGCGTTTAAGCAACCTGGGAACTTCTTCATCGTTGATGAAACGGGAGTCAATGAAGTCGGCGCTGATTAGCAGCAGCGCAATATCAGCATCGTTCATCGCCGTTTGAATAGCTTCGTACCAGTCCTCACCCGGTTCAATGAGACGATCTTGCCAAGTATCAATGATGCCACGCCGCTTCATACCCGCCATCATTTTATCGAGTTTGTCCTTGAATTACTCATCTTCGTGAGCATAGCTGATAAATACTTTGGGCGTTTTCATCGTTTTTTCGATCTGAGTTGGCCAAGAGTTAGCACGGTTTTTGAGCTGATTGATTTCCCCCTTAATTGTTTTAATGATGTCATCACCGAGGGGGATGTTTTCAGCAAGAGGAAAGTTTAAATCGTCAATTAGACCGCGCACGTTGACCATTGCATAGCTCTTTTGGCATTGAATCTGAAGCTGACCATCAGCAATGAACTGGTTTAATATTTCTTTGGTGTAAAAATGGGGCGACTGACTGCCGTTGCAGCTTGAGCAGTTACACGGAATTAGCTTTTTACACTTGTCTTTTAAGCGCTCATAGGAGGCATTGATTTCGTCGAGTTTAAAGCTAATCACGGTGAGGAAGTCGCGGCAATTGACCCCGCTGACGCGAATGTGGATTTCGCCTTTGTGGTAATGCTCAATGACTTCGGCACGAGCGGAGCCGTTGTTGAGCACGACACCGTCTTTCCAGACTAGCTTTTGCCCTTCAATAAAGCGGTGTATCTCGACAATGAAGCGGGTGAGGATGCCTTTGGGCATGAAATCGTAGTGGTAGCGCAGTAGCAGGTTGTTGTTATCGTCCCAATCGTAGTTAGGCTGCTCGATATCGAGTAGCTGAGGCGCAATGTATTCATTGTCGCTGCCGGGAATGGGGTAGCAGAGTTTGAAATTTACCATCAGTTGCAGTAGCTCGCCCCGCATGTCTCTGTATTCGCTGTCGCTCCAGATATCGTCAAGTTGAGCGCGACTAAAACGGCCCAGATTGTCTTTCACTTCTTTGTTATCAAGAGCTTTGTAGACAGCGGTGGTGCCCCACTCGGGCTTGAGAATGAGGGTTTTCCTTAGTAGATCGTCCTCATCAAAGTGAAGACAGACGCCAAGGTCGTGCAGGTAGCGACTGAGGCTGAGCATTTGCTCACGATTTTTGAACTGGTTTTGCTCGCACAGTTCGTAGTATTTCTCGACTGGTATGTAGTTGCAGCTTTGCGAATAATTTTCCAGGCAGGCACGAACTCGTACCCAGATTTTGGGCAGTGGTGTGCCAACGTGGGGCAGGTGGGTGATGTATTGCTGAATCTTGGCTTTAATCTCGTCGAGGCCGCGATTGGTTTTGAGGTTAGTGCTCAGGGTTTCTTTGAGGTTGGCGAACTCGCTGCGGAGCTGGCGATCGTTTACCTGGCAGGTGCGGTCTTGCTTTTCGTTTTTGATGATAAAGACTGGGCTATTGTCGCTGAGCAGTTCAACGACGTTAAGCCAGTAGTAAAGGTCGGTATTGTCTTGGCGCGCGTCGATAACAATGGCGTAAAGAGAGCGCTTAGTGAGAAAAAACTGGTGGGTAGCATGGTAGATTTCCTGGCCACCAAAGTCCCAAATGTTGGTGCGGAAAGGTTGACCATTGAGGTGCTCAAAATCCCAGCGAACGACATCAATGCCCTCAGTCGATTTCTCTTCGGGCTGAAGTTCGTAGTCGGCACTGTCGATCTTCTTTGCCAGGGTGGTTTTACCCGCGCCGCCTTCGCCCACAATGAGGAATTTGGCTTCATGAAGGGGTTCGCTCTCGTCAGGATCTAGAGCCTGAAAGCAGAAACCAAGAATTTCGGTAAGGTCGCCTGGATCTTCGTGAAGTTCTTTAGGCCCCAGAATTTCAGGGGGAACTGGAACTGGGTTGCCTCTCAAATCGAGCTTTTCTAGTTCTTTGAGTTGAAAAATTTCAGGAGGCAGACTGCTTAACTGATTAGAGCATAGATAAAGTGTTCGCAGGCTGTTAAGGCGACCAATTTCAGGGGGCAGACCACTCAATTGATTGGAATGGAGGTAAAGCTCCTGTAGATTAATGAGTTGAAAAACTTCTGGTGGTAATCTACTTATTTTACTATAGCCATAAAATAGCGTTTTGAGATTCTTTAAATTAACAATTTCTGACGGCAGGCTGGTCAATTTAACACCATTTAGATTAAGTAAACTTAAATTAGAAAGCTGTCCAATTTCTGCTGGAAGACAGTGTAGTGGATTGGCACCTACAGAAAGAGCTTTCAGGTTTTTGAGTTGTCCAATCTCTGTTGGCAATCTAGCTAATTCATTTTGAAAAACTATTAGTGATTCTAGATTTTTGAGTCGCCCAATACCTGATGGCAGTTCGCTTATTTTGTTTCTAGAGAGATTGAGTATTCGAAGATTTATAAGTCGTCCGATTTCGACGGGTAAGCTATTTATTTGGTTTTCATAAAGGACGAGAATTTTTAGGCGTGTTAGCTGTGCAATCTCCGGCAGTAGGCTGCTTAATTGGTTGGAACGGAGATCGAGAATTTGGAGTGAGCTGAGCTGGGTGATCTCAAACGGCAGGCTGCTGAGTTGGTTAGAGCTGAGGGAGAGCGATTGGAGTGAGGTGAGTTGAACTATCTCGGGTGGCAAACTGCTGAGTTGGTTAGAGTTGAGGGAGAGCGATTGGAGTGAGGTGAGTTGGGTGATCTCGGGCGGTAGGTTTCTTAATTGGTTAGAGCTGAGGGAGAGCGATTGGAGTGAGGTGAGCTGGGTGATCTCGGGCGGTAGGCTGCTGAGTTGATTGTTAGTGAGCTTGAGCGATCGCAGGTTTGAGAGGTTTTCAATTTTATTAAGGACACCTTCAAGCAAGTTTCTATTGAACCAAAGCGTCTTGAGCTGGTGTAAGTGAGCAATTTCGGATGGTATTGAGGTGAACCTATTTTCGTCAAGAATGAGGATGCGCAGTTCAGTCAGCTGCTCAAACGCTTTTGGCAGTTGAGTCAACTGATTCCCACCAAACAGCAAAATTCGCAGTTGCCTCAATTGACCAATTTCGACAGGCAAGCTTTCAATCTGATTACCCTCGACCAGCAGCGTTTTGAGGTTTACGAGTTTACCGATTTCAGCCGGTAGTGTCTTGAGCTGATTACCGACAAACTCACCCCAGCATTTTTTGCGCTTGCCTAAAATCAGCGTTTCGAGCTGAGTCAGCCCACCAATCTCAGACGGTAGCTCGATGAGATTTTTGCCAGAGAGGTCGAGGGTTTTCCAACCTTCTTCAGCGGCTTGTTTAATCAGGCGCAGCAGTTCATCTTGGGGCATTACGGGCGCGGGGGCAGCGTCCCCTCAGTTTTAACAGAAGCAAGAGAGAAGGGGATAGAGTATGGAGTAAGTCGCAACAGGACGTTCGAGAGAACCACTCAGCTTGCGCTGTTTCGTCCATCTCTTGGCACACTAGAATAGTGTCGCCCCTACCTGTACCAGCCTTGTGCTAGACCTCGCCCAGCTTTTCCCCTTTCCCCTCGACGATTTTCAGCACGAAGCGGTAGACGCTCTCAACGCCGATAAATCTGTGGTGGTGTGCGCCCCTACCGGCTCCGGCAAAACGCTAGTGGGCGAATACGCCATCTACCGGGCCTTAGACCACGGCAAGCGAGTGTTTTACACCACTCCACTAAAAGCACTGTCTAACCAAAAACTGCGCGACTTTCGCGACCAATTTGGACACGAAAATGTGGGCTTGCTAACCGGCGATCTCTCCATCAACCGCGACGCCCCCGTGGTGGTAATGACCACCGAAATCTTTCGCAACATGCTCTACGGCACCCGCATTGGCGAAACCGGCACCACCCTACAGCAGGTAGAAGCCGTGGTGCTCGACGAGTGCCACTACATGAACGATCGCCAGCGCGGCACCGTCTGGGAAGAGTCGATCATCTACTGCCCGCCCGAAATTCAGCTGCTGGCCCTCTCCGCCACGGTCGAAAACTCGGGCCAGCTCACCGACTGGCTGCAAAAAGTCCACGGCCCCACGGAGCTGATTTATTCAGACTTTCGCCCAGTGCCCTTGCAGTTTCACTACTGCACCGGTAAGCGGCTGGTGCCCCTGCTCGATGCCGCCCAAAAAGCCATCAACCCCCAGCTCAAAAAGCAGCGGGCTCCCCAACGCCAGCCCGGTCGGCGCGGCGGCGGGCGGGTGAGCCTGCCCTTTGTGGTGGGTCAGCTGCAAGAGCGAGACATGCTGCCCGCTATCTACTTTATTTTTAGCCGTCGCGGCTGCGACAAAGCGGTGGATGAGGTTAACCACCTATCGCTGGTAACGGACGAAGA
>NZ_JADEXE010000394.1 GCF_015207265.1 Nodosilinea sp. LEGE 07298
GCTGGGGACCGTTAGCCGCAGAGGTCATGGGGCAAGATTTCGGACAGGACTGTATCACCTTAGACCTATCCTGCTGCATTTCACATCACCGTAAGGGTGAGCTATGAACGCATTGGCGATCCACTATTCAAAGTTTCATCCCCCACCCCGCAGGTTGGATACAGCACATCAGCATCCAATCTGCACTTGTACAGAGCGATGCGCTACCCCTGCTGCCTGTGCAGCAGCAGGTAGGTCGGGGTCGGCAAAGCGCAGGGGTAAGTAGGCAAGCGCAATCAAGTATAAGTCGATGTAGGTTGGGGTTGAGGCACGAAACCCAACGTCCGCATGGGTTACGCTGTTGCTAACCCATCCTATATTTGAATTGGCCCACCCACTTACAGATTCTCGGTTTCTTCAAAAAACCGAGAATCTGTACCCCTCTTTTTAAGGGAGCAAGGTGGGGCTCTAACCCACCAGTTCCTTTACCTTGGCCATAATGCCATCGGGGTCAATGCCCTGGTGAATAAACTGCTCCCACAGGCCGCCGCTGCCCTCGTGGTGGGTGCCAATGTGGGCAAACTTGGGCGTATAGCCCCGCTCCAGCAGCCAGGAACCAAAGCGGCTGCCCAGACCTGTCTTGCGGTTAAAGGCCTCGGTCACCAGCACAAAGGGTGCTTTGCCTACCTTGGCCATAGTGTCTTCATCCACTACGTTGAGGGTGGCCTTGTTGATCAGACCCACATCAATGCCCTCCTGCTTCAGCCGCTCGACCGCGTCGAGGGCGCGGTAGACCGAGTCGCCAAAGGTGACAATGTAGCCTGCGCTGCCTTCCCGAATCACCTCATCTTTACCGGGGGTAAAGGTATAGTCGCCGCCAAACATCTCGTTGCCGTCGGTGTCGAGAATCATCGGCACCTTCGAGCGGGTCGAGAAGATAAAGCGCAAACCGGGGTCGTGGAAGACTTTCTTGACGCAGGCCTTCATCTGGTTGGGGTCGGCGGGGAAGTAGAGCTTGGTGTCGTAGCCATCGTTGAGGCCGTTGTCAGCAAAGAAGTTGTTGAGACCGAAGTGGCAGGTGTTGTCGGCCATATCGTCGATGCCCGAGTGGGAGAAATGGCACAGCAGGTTGGAGTAGTTCAACCGCGCCATAGTGATTTCAGAAATGCACATCTCCAAGAAGGCGGCAAAGGTGGCGAATACCCCCTGCTTGCCCTCGGCCATGCCAAAGCCCGCCGCCGCCGACAGGTTGCCCCGCTCCATAATGCCGCCGCTGATGAAGATCTCAGGGTAAGCCTTGCGAATTTGGGCCAGCCCGCAGGAGCCCTCCAGGTCGCTATCGACCACCAGCACGCTCTCTTTGCGGGCCATTTCATCCATTTCGCCCAGCACTTCGACCATGGCGTCGCCAAACACGTTGCGGTTCGCGCCCACGTTTTTGCTGGAACCCATGAACTCATAGGTGTTCTTGGGGGCCTTGATGCCTTCGAGAATCTCGACCGCTGCGGTGTGGCCTTTGGCAGTTAGGTAGGCGATCGCCGCTTTCACCGAGATCACATCGTGACCGTGGGTGCTGCCCTCAATGCCCTCAATGCCGACTGCCATCGCCCGCTTGTTGATCACCGCCACCGGGCCGGGGGTGTTGATCGCCTTGCAGATGTTGGCGTAGAGGCCATCAAGGTCTTCGCCGTCGCCTTCGAGTACCGTCAGACCGTGGCCCTCCAGGGTTTTCTTGACGCTGTAGCCGCCCATGTACTGGGAGGGGTGGCCTGCGATCGTGACATCGTTGTCGTCAACGAGAATCTTGACGTTGACGTGGTTGGCCACCGCAAAACGGGCCGCCTCCGCGTCGTCGCCCTCCTGCTGGGCACCATCAGAACCAAGACAAAACGCGACTTTGCCGGGGTTGGCCAGGGCCACACCGTTGACGTAGGGCCACATGTGCCCCAACCGACCCGAGCTAAACTTGACACCGGGGGTCAGCCCCAGCTCGGGGTGACCGGGCAGCTTTTCGTTGGCAGCGCGGTACTGCATCAGCTGCTCGGCGGGCATGTCGCCATTGAGCACCGACATTAAATACTGAGTGGCCACCCGGTGCCCAGCTTCGTCAAAGAAAATCGGCACATACTTGTCGCCCGCGCCGCGAAACAGCGCGTCGAGAATCATTACCTCGGGTACGGTGTCGTAAGGGCCGCCGGTATGACCGCCCACGCCCCGCGCCGCACCCGTAGCGGTAAAGAACACGATCGCATCCCGACACAGCTGAATGTTGGCCGCCAGCGCACTGCGCTGCTCGTCGGTGAGGGTGGGGTTGGACGCATCTAGAGAAATTTGCTGGTACGCGCCCAGGTCAATGGGAAAGCTTGTCATAAGTGTTTCGTCCTATAGGCTGGTTACAGAGAAGCGTGGAGCAAGGCGAGATTTTTTATAAAAGCAAGTCCACCGCTCAAGTTGGAGAGCAAAATCCACTACCTCCATCATTCAATACTCTGGCAAGGCTGTGAAGTTTTATTCGGTAAGAGTTGGTTAAGGGCGAAGGGGTGAGGGGGTAGATGGGTGGATGGGTAGAGAGTGGATGGGTGAGGGGTGATTGTGTGATGGAGTGGATGGGTAAAGGATAGATGGGTGAGGGGATGAACTCAATTATCCGTAGGGTGGGTTAGGTGGCCCAAGACTCTGCACCTAACCCGTCACCCTGCCCCGCCGTAACCCACCGCCCACCCATCGCGAGAAACTAGGTACTCAAGAGACCGGGTTTCTTCTGCGAGTTGTCAGGGTTTGCCGCTGTTGACGTAGCAACCCGGTCTCTGATGCGTCAGTGCAGTAGTTATGAAATACCCTAAGATTTGCCAGGCTGAGGCGATTAGCGATCGCATCCTCAGAGTCACCTTCACTGACCAGACCACCAAAGACTACGACATTAGCCCGCTGCTTTCAACGTCAATGTTTGCACCTCTCCAGCAGCCAGCCTTCTTCAAAAGCTTTACCATTGCTCCCGGCGGCTACGGAATTATTTGGAGCGAAGACATTGATGTCAGTGAGTACGAGCTTTGGAGGCATGGCACAGCACCTCAAGCCGATACAGAACTGAATCCTATCGGCATCGATCTCACAAATGCTAAAGCCCGCTGACTGCCTTAGCAAGCGGGCTTTGGGTACAGAATAAGTTGTAAAAACCATAGGTTTTCTAGAGGGTTTCGACCGTTTCGGCGTAGGTGTCGCCATCGAAGGGCTGCACCCCAGTTCTGGGATAGTTGTCGTCGTCGGGGCCAAAGATTCTGCCGACAGGCTCGGCAAAATACTGCATTAACCCTTCAAAAAAGTAGCCAAATACTGAGAGATTCAGACCTTTCATGACTGGCACCTCGCGGATTCAAGGACAGTGGATATAGGCAGACTATAGCGATACGTGTAGCGGGTCAGGGCTTAGTTATTTGGTGTACCCTGATACCTAAATGCTACGGGATCACCCAAGTCTGGCGGTGCGATGGTGACCATTCTTTACAGCGGTTGGCAAGTTGTAATATATGGAATGCACCCTTAACGACTTGGCTACCAGTAAGGAGACTTTCCTGTGAAACGCAGTCACGCGGCGATCGCAATATTGTGCGGGTTAATGGGCAGTTGGGCCGTTATACCCAACGTTCAAGCCGCTGCCCCAGTGTCGCCATCCCCAGCCCTAAGTGAGTTTGGCCAGGCCCCCGAACCGATGCCGCCGCTGTGGGTGGCGCAAAACAGCAGCAATGGCCTCAGCACCGCGCAGCAAGAGCAGGTAGACGACCTGCTGCGCCAGGGCCAAACCAAAGTATCGGCCCGCGACTATGCCGGGGCGATCGCAGCCTATCAGCAGGCCGCCGCCATCGATCGCCAAAACCCCCGCCTGTTTTCGGGCATTGGCTACCTCTACGTGCAGCAGAGCAACTACGGCGAAGCGATCAACGCCTACCGCCGCGCGATCGACCTCGACGGCAGCAACCTGGCCTTTCGCTATGGCCTGGCCCACAGTCAGTACAAAAACGGCCAGCTCGACGATGCCCTGGCCACCTATCGCGGCATTCTGGATACCAACCCCCGCGAGGTCAACGCCCACCTGGGCATTGGCGGCATTCAAATCGAGCGCAGCGACTACGACGCTGCCTTGGAAACCTATCAAAGTCTGGCCCGCATTGCTCCCAACAACGCCCAGGTCTATGAGGCGCTAGGCTCGCTCTACATTCAGCAAGAAAACTACGACCAGGCCCTCACCTACCTGAATCAGGGGCTGCGGGCCAACCCCAACGACGGCGATCTCCACGTCAGCGTAGCCAACATTTATTTGCTGCAAGAAAACTACGCCGAGGCCGCCAAAAACCTGCGTGAGGCCCTGCGGGCAGAACCTCAGAACGCCAATGCCCAGCACCAAATGGGCTACGTACTCTACCAGCAGGGCGATCGCGAGGCCGCCTTTGACTTTCTGCTACGGGCGGTGCGCCTCGACCCCGAGCTGGTAACGGCCCATGCTCTGCTAGGCGAACTGCTGCTAGAGCGCGAGCAGTACCTGCAAGCGGTGCTCTCCTACCGCAAGGTCGTCGATGCTTTGCCCAGTGACCCCGCCGCCTTTTACAACCTGGGGCTGGCGCTCTACGGTCAGGGGCTAGAGGCTCAGGCCCTCTCCAACCTGGAGCTGGCTGCCATTCTCTACAGCCGCCAGGGCGACCCAGAGGGGGCCGCCCGCGCTCGCGAGCTGATGAACTTTTGGGGCTACCAGCAGTAACCCCATGCCCGAAGGCCCTGAAATTCGCCGTGCTGCCGATAAAATTCAGCGAGCGATCGCCGGTGAAACCGCCTCCGATGTGTTCTTCGCCTTCGATCGGCTCAAACCCTATGAGGATGAGCTAGTCGGTCGCATAGTGACAGCGGTTAAGCCCTACGGCAAAGCCCTGGTCACCAGTTTCGACAACGGATTGGCGGTCTATAGCCACAACCAGCTCTACGGCATTTGGACGGTCTGTAAGCCCGATGCCGTTCCGCCCACCCGCCGCCAGCTCCGCTTTGCGGTGCAGACCTCGCGGCGGTGGGCCTTGCTCTACAGCGCCTCCGAAATCGAGGTGCTGAGCGCCGACGCGGTGCCCACCCACCCCTACAT
>NZ_JADEXE010000395.1 GCF_015207265.1 Nodosilinea sp. LEGE 07298
GTCGGGGGGGCACCACGGCGACCGACGCCTGGGCTGCGGCGCTGAGGCACGGAGTCTCGGCTAGTAGCCACACCTGCCCCTGCAAGAGGGGTAGATCGCTCGATCGCAGGTATTCAGCAGTGACCATAGCGGCCTCAGGAGCCCGATTAGGGGCCGTGTTGCAGCTGAACACCAGACAGCGATCGGCGTTAAAAAGGTCTCCGAGGCCTTCTACCGTCTGCTGACGGATGATTTCTAAATCAAGTGTCCAGCGAACATTGCGGGTAATTTGGTTGAGCCGAGGCGAGTAGGTCTGGAGCTGAGTGCAGGCTGCCGGTGCAATCTCGGTGGTCACCGCTGGAGCGACTCGCAACCAGGGGATTTCGGCCAGACCGTGCTGATCGGCCAGGTAGCCCGTGGCGGCAATCCGAAATAGGCCACCATTTGGCCCTAGCAGGGGTTGTAGCAGCCACTGCACATCAATGCTGTGAGAACCCAGCGGGCAGCGACCGGGTAGCTGCACAATGTCGTGGTGGGTGGCCAGTGTGTGAAGGGCCTGCCCCAGGACTTGAGGATTGGCGAACGAGACAATTTCGCCTAGCGATCGCCCTACCCAGTTGGTCGTCAGCGCCGCTGGCAATGCCTTTGCCCCCACCGTTTGCACCGACTCCACAAGGCCGCTAGGGCTCAGCACCATCATCCAAACGGAGATAGGATCCATTTGGCTGTCTGTAGCCAAAGCAGGAATGGAGCGTGGCGATCGCATAGGGGTGGGAGGCCAGAACGTTCCTATGTTAACCAACCGACTGCACGGATGGCTCTAGTAGAGATGAATTAGGTGGTTTAGGGTGTCAGGTTTAAGGTTCAAGGGGCGGCCTGATACCTTGCACCGCAAATTGCAAACCGTAAACCGCAAACCCCAAATTCGTTTTCCCTCAATCGTTCCATTCGCCTTTGGGGGGCACGGTGGGGTTGCGGGGCAGATGGCGCACCAGGTCATCTTCGTAGCGGCGATCGCCCCGCAGCCACTGGCGCAGGGCCACATCGATCACCTTGCTGGGGTCAGAGCTAAGGTGGGTTACCTGGTCGAGCAGGTCTTTGTCGATTTGCACGGAGAGATCGACTTTATCCGCCGACCGTTCGCCGGAATGGGGGGCAGAGTGTTGCATAGTGGATCGCCTGAGCTACCAGGAGGTGATAGTGTAATTGCCTTAAGTCTACGCCCTAGGGTGGTTAGGTCTAGTGTGGTCATCCCTAAACCTCCAGGTAGTAGGTCTGAGGTTCTTGACATAACAAGTTTATCTTCCCACCAAATCTCAGCCTGTTTCTCCGGGCCTGCTTCAAGAAACTTTCATTCTCAAATAATTGGATGCGATGCTTGGGTAGTCGTCCTCGCATCGCATCTACCATGGCGCAAGCCTCTAAGCATTTGCGAAGACTAGATGTCGTCTAGCCCAACCCCCGCCACCTATCTGCTCACCCCTGGCTCACCTGCGAGCATTCACCCAGGCGAGGGCTTACAATATTAAAGTCTGTAAACCGCTATTGCTGGTAAGCCTTCGTATGACCGAGGTTCCCGTCTCTCAGATTCGCAATTTTTCGATTATTGCCCACATCGACCACGGCAAATCGACCCTGGCCGACCGATTGCTGCAGCGCACCGGTACGGTTAGCGATCGCGAAATGAAGGCTCAGTTCCTCGACAGTATGGACCTAGAGCGGGAGCGGGGCATTACCATCAAGCTCCAGGCCGCCCGCATGAACTACAAGGCCCAGGACGGCAAAGACTACGTACTCAACCTGATCGACACCCCAGGGCACGTCGATTTTTCGTATGAGGTGTCGCGATCGCTGATCGCCTGCGAAGGAGCCCTGCTGGTGGTCGATGCCTCCCAGGGGGTCGAGGCCCAAACCCTGGCCAACGTCTACCTGGCCCTAGAGAACGACCTAGAGATTATCCCCGTTCTCAACAAAATTGACCTGCCGGGGGCCGATCCCGAGCGCATCAAGCAAGAAATCGAAGACATTATCGGCCTTGACTGCAGCGGTGCCATTCTCGCCTCTGCCAAACAGGGGGTTGGCATTGACGAAATTTTAGAATCGATTGTCTACCTGGTGCCGCCCCCCGCCGACACCGTCGATCAGCCCCTGCGAGCGCTGATCTTCGACAGCTACTACGACAGCTACCGGGGCGTCATCGTCTACTTCCGGGTGATGGATGGCACCCTTCGCCGCAAAGACAAAGTGCGGCTGATGGTCTCGGGTAAAGAGTACGAAATCGATGAACTGGGCGTGCTGGCCCCTACCCAAATTCAGGTAGACGAGCTTCACGCCGGGGAAGTAGGCTACTTTGCCGCCTCCATTAAAGCGGTGGAAGATGCCCGCGTGGGCGACACGATTACCCTGGTGCAAAACCCGGCCAAAGAAGCGCTACCGGGCTATGCCGAAGCCAAACCGATGGTCTTCTGCGGCCTCTTCCCCACCGTTTCAGACCAGTTTGAAGAACTGCGAGAAGCTCTCGAAAAACTGCGCCTTAGCGATGCGGCCCTGCAGTACGAGCCCGAAACCTCCAGCGCTATGGGGTTTGGCTTTCGCTGCGGCTTTTTGGGCCTTCTGCACATGGAAATCGTGCAGGAACGCCTGGAGCGTGAGTACAACCTCGATCTGATTACCACCGCGCCCTCAGTAATTTACCGGGTCACCACCATTCAGGGCGAGGTGCTCGAAATCGACAACCCCAGCACTCTGCCCGACCCCCAGGCCCGCGAAAAGATCGAAGAGCCCTACGTGCAGCTCGACATGATTACCCCCGAAGAGTACGTGGGTGCGCTGATGGAGCTGTGCCAAGGCCGCCGGGGCGAGTTCAAAGATATGAAGTACCTGGCCCAGGGCCGCACCACCCTAATTTACGAGGTGCCCCTGGCCGAGGTGGTGACCGACTTTTTTGACCAGATGAAGTCGCGCAGCAAGGGCTACGCCAGCATGGAATACCACCTGATTGGCTACCGCGAAAACCACCTGTCGCGCCTCGATGTGCTAATCAATGGCGACCCGGTCGATTCTCTGGCCTCCATTGTGCACCGCGACAAGGCCTACTTTGTGGGCAAGGCCCTGGTCGAAAAGCTGAAGGAACTGATTCCCCGCCACCAGTTCAAAATTCCAATTCAGGCGGCGATCGGCAGCCGCATTATTGCCAGTGAGAGCATTCCGGCCCTGCGCAAAGATGTGCTAGCTAAGTGCTACGGCGGCGATATTTCGCGGAAGAAAAAGCTGCTGCAAAAGCAGGCCAAGGGTAAGAAGCGCATGAAGGCTGTTGGTACCGTTGATGTGCCCCAGGAAGCCTTTATGGCTGTCTTAAAACTAACTTGATGCTTTCTACCCAGAAACCGGGTTTCTTGCGGCGTTTTTGCTATTCGCCAGGATTTAACGTTCAGAAACCCGGTTTCTCTCGCCACTAGCCACCGCTACTCCACCAGCACGTAGCGGGTGAGAACGCGCATGATTTCGTTGATGCGCCCGGTGGGCTGGGGTTTACTCCATTCACGTACTTCGGCAAAGCCGAGGCGGTACAGCTCGTGGATGATGCGATCGCAGCCGTGGGCAGTACCAATAACCAATATGCGAATGGTCTCTCGCCCCGGCTCGGCGGCAGGCTCGATGGTGACTTGCAGTGCAGGGTTGGCCAGGATTGAGGGGATGAAGGCTTGCGGCATGGGAATACCTTGAGAATGTAATCTCTTAAGATGACAAGCGCATCATACAGCACTCGTCGCCAGAATGTCATCTCTTGCGATTACATTTACGATGCTCGGCTCCTTTGGGACGATGGGGGCATGGGAAGAGCAGGGAAAGCGCTACGGGAAGTTCTCACGCAGTACGGCATTAGCCAGAATAGTCTGGCGGTAAAGATGGGCTTGCAGCGATCGGCTATCTACAAGTGGTTCCATGAAGAGCGCGACCCTACCGCAGAAACGGTTGCCGACATCGTAGAAGCTCTGAAAAGCTTAAATGAGCAGGCAGCCCAAGATTTTGTTTACCTCTACCTTGGCAATATGCTCAAAAACCAAGACCTCGAGCAACCGTAGGGTGCATTGCTTTGCAAATACACCGCTGATGGCTTGTAGATCGTACACCTCACTCCATCAAGAATTGCTATAAAATTATTTGTGGTCTACGAACTTATATAGGAGATCCCGTTTGCCTGATAAGATTTCAGAAATCAAAGCTAGGTAGCAAGTAAAAAGAAGCTATTTATCATGGCGATTAGGCATGGCTGAATTCAAAAATCAGCATTTTGTTCCTCAAGCTTACCTGAGGAGATTTGCATGTGATTCTAGTGGCAAAAAAATTCTCGCCCTAGTAAACAACCAGTGGAAAACTGCATCAATAAAGGGGCAATGTCAGAAGGACTATTTTTTCTCAAGAAAAGAACCTAAGGAAACGGAAAGCCGCATTGCCTGGGGAGAAACACTTCTTTGGAAAACTGACAATAAAGCCACAGCTCATCAATACAGCTCTGCGCTTATCTGGCTGCTCATTGAACTTCATTTCAAGTCTTCTAGATACGTTTGCGACAAAAAATTTGAGCGGATTGAGAAACTTAACAAAATCTTTGGAGGCTATCTTCAGGCATCCTTATTAAAGCAAATTGGGTATACTGTTGAGACAAACGATCCTGCCGAAGTTCTATATGCCCTTCAATGTTCATGGACAACGAAAAGACATTTTTTTAAGGAAGATACCTTAATAACTTCTGACAGTCCTGTTGTATTAATAGTGGTCGACAACCGTTTGTCAGTAATAGTGTGGCCATCCAGTCCTTCCTCTATCGTAATTGCATACGACTTTTCCTATATTTCCGACATCCGACCTGCAAGAAAAGATGATTTTTTTGCGGATTCACTAAATAATTTAAGGCTCAATAGGTGTTTCAGGGAGGTGACCTGCAAGCAGATGATGTATTCGCTAGGCTGAACACTAAAGTGCACCTGCTCTGCGATCTCATGCTAACCCTGACACACCTTTTGGAAGAGGCCAAGTGCTACGACAGCGTTCGGACGTTGCGCTGGCCCGACGGCGTTATCCGGTGTCCGAAGTGCGGCT
>NZ_JADEXE010000396.1 GCF_015207265.1 Nodosilinea sp. LEGE 07298
CCTCCCGACCTGGGCAATCTAGAGGGCTTCGAGGCCGGGTTCAAAGCCCCGATCTCGATGATCAACAACAAGAAATTCAAGTCGGGCAAAGCCTACAAAGACAGCAAACTCTGCAATGTGCTCACCATGCGCGAGCTGCACCGCCGCTACCACGACGAAACCAGCATTACCTTTAGCTCGCTGTACCCCGGCTGCGTGGCCGATACGCCCCTGTTCCGCAACCACTTTAAGGCGTTTCAGACCATTTTTCCCTGGTTCCAAAAGAACGTGACCGGTGGCTATGTGACCCAAAAGCTGGCAGGCGAGCGGGTGGCCGATGTCGTCACCGATGGCGAACTCAAGGAGTCGGGCATGTACTGGAGCTGGGGCAACCGCCAAAAGCCCGGTCGCCGCTCCTTTGCCCAGGAGGTCTCAAACGAAGCCCAGGATGATGCCAAGGCTCGCAAGCTCTGGGATCTAAGCGCTCGTCTGGTGGGGCTAGATAACGAAACGGCGCAGAATGTGCCCGCTACCGCAGGTTCAGTTTAAGCGCACATCGGCAGCTGTCGGAGCTTAAAAACCGCATTGCTGAATCAAACCGCATTGCTGAATCATAGGATGACAAAGGGTAGGGGCGTAGGCACAGCCAAGCTAAAGGCTTAATGGCCATGCGCCCTTACCCTTTGTCGACAAGTATGAAGAAGCCTAAATTATCGTTACTTGGGTATGGTCAACCCTAGACTCTTCAGTCAGCTAGAGGGTCTAGACTTAAGGCATCGATGCTAAGGGGTGAAATACGGTTTATGCGCCTCACGACCCAATCGATCGCCGCGATCGCCGGTCTTAGCCTCGCCACCGCCGGTGTAGTCGCCGTTCCCTATTTAGCTAGCTCTGCCTCCCTTCAGCAGCCGGGTTGGGGACCCATGCATCAGGGGCAAATGCATCGGGGGCGAATGATGCACCACATGCAGGCTACTAACGAATTTGAGTTTTTAAGCCTGATGATTCCCCATCATCAAGAAGCAATCGCCACCGCTGAGCGAGTACTGGAGTACAGCGATCGCCCAGAAATGCTCGAGTTTGCTCAAAACATTATCACTGTGCAATCAGCAGAAATTGAGCAAATGGAAGCCTGGCTGGGCGAGTGGTATGCAGGGCAAGAAACCGACTTGATCTACGCCCCTATGATGCGTGACCTCAACCAGTTAGAAGGCGATGCCTTAGACCAAGCTTTTTTAAAAGATATGGTCATGCACCATATGGGGGCCGTGATGATGTCACAACAGTTGCTGAACCACGGTCTGGTGGAGCATCAGCCGGTGCAACCCTTCGCCCAAACTATTGCTAACACCCAACGGCAAGAGATTGGGCAAATGCAGGCCTGGCTACAAGATTGGTATGGCGTTAGCGGCATGCCCGACCGTATGCATCGGGGGCAATAATGTAGTCTCTGTATGTAAGGTTGGGCCGAGAAGGCTTGGGAGTGACTCTGGATGCACCTTTATAGGGGCAATACTGGATCTCGAACCAGTGGCATCCTGCAAAAAGGGTCAGGTCGTCATGGCGATTGGTTCAATGTGTTCTGGACTGACCCTACCCATATCTCGTTGCTTATACCATGTCGCGCTGACAATTCTCGATGCGATGGATAGCATAACCTTTGCTTATACGACAGAACCAATAGTTGACAGCCTATTACTCCTCTTCACAAGCTCCAATGCTTACCCAACTCGTCGATCCATCTATCCAGTGCTCTTTCTTCCAAAAGAGAGTTCAATACCGTGCTAGAACGAGAGCACGGTCAGCAACGGCAATCCTTCTGTTAAAAGCCTTTATACCTTTTGGTGGATGAGGATTGTCACATCACATAGTACGTTCGGGTAAAATGCTTTCCTATGCGTTGTATTCGCCTTCATGCTTGCAGCTAGCGCTACCCACAGCTCTGAAAAATCTGACCACTCCCCGCTATCAAATTCTGTGCAAAAAGTGCGCCATTATTCTAAATTTTCACAGGCGAAGTTAGCTGCAAGAATAGGGGTGTTATTGCCCAGCATCAATCGATGGGATCATGGGCGAGCAACGCCTTTACCCATGGTGGTCATGTCGGTTGAGCACTTGCTTCAACCGATGGCGAGGCCGATAAGAGGTTGCTCGTCGAATACACATTAAAGCGGCTTTCGAGAGTGAAATGGAGATTCTGTGGTTAAGCCTATCCATCACTCTATGTCGCCAGGCCCTTCTTTCTCTCACAATTACACTCAGGTCAGCAACAGCGCCGATAATCAGGTCGCAGCAGACGGAGCTGGCTCAGCCCAGCCGTCTAATTTAGTATTGGATATCCAGACCCTGCAAATTCTGGACAGTAGCGATGACTGCATCCAACTCTTGGATTTAGGCGGGCGCATTCTGTTCGTGAATCGGGGAGGGCAGACGCTACTGGGCATTGACGATATCACGCCCTTGCTCAATACAGCCTGGGCTGAGCTGTGGCAGGAAGCCGAGCAGCAGGCCGCCAGCGATGCGATCGCCCAGGCAGCGGCAGGCGAGGTATGTTCCATGGAAGGCCACTTTCCCACGATTCAGGGTAAACCCCAGTGGTGGGCCAATAAAATCAGCCCCATTCGCGGCGCAGATGGCAACGTTGAACGGCTGTTGTGCGTCTCGCGAGATATCACCGCACACAAGCAGATTCAAGACACCGGTAAACAAACCGAGGAAAAATTACGGGAGTCAGAAGGTCGGTATCAAGCCATCGTTAATCAGGCTATAACCGGGGTTGCCTGTACCGATCTCGGGGGCAGGCTGACGCTGGTTAACCAAAAGTATTGTGACATCACCGGCTACTCAGCCGATGAACTGTACCAGCGGCGCATGCAGGACATCACCCATCCTGAAGACCTGCCCGGCAATGTCGAACGGTTTAAGCGAATGCTGAGCGAGGGCACGCCGTTTGAGATCGAGAAACGCTACATCCGCAAGGATGGCTCGATCGTCTGGGTCAACAACAGTGTGTATGCGGTCTGCGATCGCAGCGGTCAACCGCAGTCGGTGGTCGCGATCGCGCTAGACATTACCGAACGCAAACGCCGCGAAGCCCATGGGGCCTTCCTCGCTGAGATTGGCGAAGACTTCTCGCGGTTTTCGACCGCCGACGAAATCATGCAGGCGGTTGGGGCGAAGCTGGGAGCCTATTTGCAGATTACGACCTGCAACTTCACCGATGTCGATGAAGCCCAGGATCGAGTGACCGTCCATCACGGCTGGAGCAGTCCAGAGGTGCCTAGCACAGTGGGCACGTTTTGCACATCTCAATACCTAAGCAGCGAGTTTGTACGGGCCAGCCGCGCTGGAGAAACCGTTGTAGTCTGCAATACCCAAACCGACCCGCGCACCGATGCCGCTGGCTATGCGGCCCTCGAGATGTACTCCTTTGTCACCGTTCCATTTCATCGCCACGGCCAGTGGACCCATTACATCGCCATCTATCACTCGCAACCCCGTGACTGGCAGGCTGATGAAATCGAGCTGATTGAGGACATCTCCAACCGCATCTTCCCCCGGCTGGAACGGGCCCGTACCGAAGCGGCCCTGCGCCAAAGCGAGGAGCGGTTTCGCACCGTCACTGCTACCGTTCCCCAATTGATTTGGACAGCAACGCCCGACGGTCGGGTGGACTACATGAGTGACCAATGGGCAGACTACGTGGGGCTGGCACCCGAGCAGCTTCACGGCTGGAACTGGCAACAAATTACCCACCCGGAGGATCTGCCCAACACCGTCCGGGACTGGCAGCACTGTCTGCGATCGGGCGAGCCGGTAGACATTAAACATCGATTTCGCCACCGCACCGGGGAATGGCGCTGGCAGCTGGTGCGGGGTGTTCCCGTCAAAGATACAGATGGCAGCGTCAGGCAATGGGTTGGCACCTGCACCGACATTCAGGATGAGGTCGATATTAAAGAAGCATTGCGCGAGTCAGAAGCAAAATATCGATCGCTGTTCGACTCTATTGATGAAGGCTTTTGCATTATTGAAGTGTTATTTGATGCCGCCGGTAATGCCTTTGACTACCGCTTTTTAGAAGCCAATGCAGCCTTTGAGAAACAGACGGGGCTGGTGGATGTGATTGGCAAAACCATGCGAGAATTCGCGCCGCAGCACGAGGCCTACTGGTTTGAGTTTTACGGCAGAGTTGCGCTAACGGGGGTACCCGAGCGGGTTGAAAACACGTCCCAGGAGCTGGGGCGGTTTTACGATGTCTACGCCTTCCGCATGGGTGAGCCCCAGGAGCGTAAGGTGGCCGTTCTCTTCAACGACATCAGCGAACGCAAGCGCATCGAAGACGAACGCAAACGCGCAGAACAGCACCTGCGGGAAAGCGAGGAATGGGCACGCCTAGCCATTCAGGTGGCCAAACTGGGCGGATGGCGGCTGCATCTAGACACCAGCCTCGTAGAGATGGACGAGCGGATGCGGGAAATTTGGGGAGAGTCAGAGGATACGGTGATGGTGCCTCTACCGCAGGTCTTAGAGCGGATACACCCGGGCGATCGCGAACGAGTGACTACGGCGGTGAATGCGGCGCTCGATCCTCAATCTGCGGGAACCTACGAAATTGAATATCGAATTGTGTGGAATGACGGCACCGAACGGTGGGTGTTAGCCAAAGGGCAAGCCCAATTTGAAGGAGCCGGGGAGCTGCGCCGAACGGTTGATTTCTTTGGCACACTGCTGGATATTACCGATCGCAAACAGGCAGAAGTTGAACGCGAGCTGCTGCTGCAACGGGAGCAATCAGCCCGGGAAGAAGCCGAGGGGGCAAATCGCATCAAAGACGAGTTTTTGGCCGTGCTCTCCCACGAACTCAGGTCGCCCCTCAATCCCATTCTCGGCTGGTCTACCCTTTTGCTGAGCGGTAAGCTAGATGCCGCTAAAACAACCCACGCGCTAACGACCATTCCTAGTTCCACCCAAGTTTGTGTCGAGTAAAATAGGGGTAGAGCGCTTAGGAGGCCAACGTGATGGCCAAGCAACGACGGAAGCGTGGAACCGCAGGCGATAAAACGATTTGTCTTCCCATTGCAGAC
>NZ_JADEXE010000397.1 GCF_015207265.1 Nodosilinea sp. LEGE 07298
ATGCCAAACAGGGCATACTCTTCCACCTTGCGGGCATAGTCCGTTTCCCAGTTAGTGCTCACTACCTCCACTACCAGCTTTACCGAAGTGCCCAGGGTAATCACAGGTTCTCGTTCCCACAGCGGCTCATGCACCAGGGCCGGTTCATCAAGCACCACCACATCTGGGCGGCGAGCCGTGGCAACATCGGCAAACGGTCGCAGCAAACAGGTGCGAGGAATAATCCACGGATGGCCCTGGCGATCGATTTCAATGCTGAGCTGGCTGGCGACTTTCCCGGCAGTGGTTTCGTGGAGGCCGGTAGGTTCCATATCGATCAGCTCTCCGTCGGCCAGTTCGTAGCGCGGGTTATCGCCATAGCGGGTCAAAAATTCGTCAACGCCAAGTACCAGCGACGATGAAGTCTGAGTCATAGAAAAGACTCCCAGAGCTAAGCGGTCATAGAACAATAGTAGAGAATTAGGGAAAACTCGACAGACTTCTCGACAGGTAGCAATTTTGACTTGATTTGAGGGCTTGAATGCAGTAAGTTACTGAGCTATGGCTGTGTGCGTGCAGTCTGAGCTTCCCAAAAATTTGGTCTAACGCCGCTGGAAGGTGCTTCCAACACCAACCAGCGGCTAACCCCGTCGACTGAGCTACCAGTCTCGGAGGCTAAGGTTGATCATACCTGGCCGCCCTGAACTGCACATGTCTGGGGCGGCCAAGTTTTTGGGTTTCTTCCCCGTCGTTTCACCGGAAAGGAACCCGATTATGTTGTGTTTTACCCACCAAGACCTCCGAGTTCTTCAAGAACTCGGAGGTCTCGATCCCCTACGCCTTGCAAACCCCAGCCCTCGGCCAGAGCGATTGCGCCACCTAGTAATTGGCACAACTGAGGGGGTGCGAGGGGCGATTAACTACCTGCATTTACTCAGGTACGCCGAGCAGCGCGAGTGGAGCCAGTTCGTAACAATTCCACCGTCCGGGATTTTGATTACCCCAGAGCAAGGCGAGGTGTTCAGTCTGCTGAGGCGCGATCGACAGGTAGATTAAGACCTCTAAGGGGTCAGGTGCCTTCTATAGCCATGACGTTATCAGTCACAGCACCAAAGGCACCTGACCCCTGATCAAAAACGCCGGATATCGAGGGGAGGCATGGCAACAGCTTGAGTAAGGTTTAACGCAAGCTTTAACAAGACCAGTAGATTGCCAGTGCAACCCATGCCCTAGTGTGTGCTGATTGCTTCCGCAATAGAATGCGACGACGGGGTGAGAGATATTTGACCAAAGGCACCCGTTCCCTGCTCAAAGCGTTGCGCTACGACCCTAAAGGATTGTGCCGCTATATTCAGCATCAGACTTTGCCACCGACAGATCCAATTAAGATTGCTATTGGAGTTAACCTGGAGGGTGATCTGATCGAAGCAGATCTATCCGATCCTAATACCTGTCATTTTTTGGTGGGTGGTACGACTGGTAGCGGTAAAAGCGAATTTTTGCGATCGCTCCTGCTCAGCTTACTAAAGCGTCATTCTCCAGAGCATCTACAAATTGCCCTGGTAGACCCCAAGCGAGTCACCTTTCCCGAATTTGAAGATATTCCCTGGCTTCTACAGCCAATTGTCAAAGATACAGAAGGGGCGATCGCCCTGATGAATTCCCTAATGGACGAAATGGATCAGCGCTACCGCCGGTTTGAAAAAACTCGCTGTGCTGATCTCACTCGCTACAATCAGCAAGCGAGTAGTCCGTTATCTCGAATTGTATGCATATTTGACGAGTACGCTGACTTTATGGCGGAGAAAGAAAGCCGCTCGGCTATTGAGCAAAGTATTAAGCGGCTAGGCGCAATGGCTCGTGCTGCTGGTATTCATTTGATCATCGCTACCCAACGCCCAGATGCTCAGGTTGTTACTCCCCTAATTCGCTCAAACTTGCCGGGTCGAGTAGCGTTGAAAACAGCCAGTGAGGCAGATTCTTCAATCGTCTTGGGCGGTAAGCAGGGAGACGCCGTTAACCTGCTGGGTAAGGGCGATTTGCTTTATTTAGGCGGCGGTCAGTTGTTGCGATTACAGAGCCTTTTTGCTCCAGAAATTACCCTGTAGAATGGCAATTCACGAGGTCATCCTTCCACTAAAGTCTGATGCCTCAAGGTGGATCTTTTCGGGCTGAAGCTTCTTACCTCCAAAACTAAGTCTTCGTCCGACACCCCAGAGGGCGGATGCCACCCAAACGGAAGACAGCCCAAAATTCTGACCGTGCGATACTGAAGGTCAGGCCAGCGTGGCCTAGCTAGGTTTAAGGAGATATGCAGTGGCCAGCCAAATTATCGACAAAACGCTCCACGCCTATCGAGACGACCTCGATCGCCTGCTAGAGCGGGTGCAAACCCTGGCCAACGACATCAACAACCCCAACCTGCAGCGCACCACCCATAACCTGCGCCGCAATATCAACGAGCCGTTTTTGTTTGTGGTGGTGGGTGAGGTCAAGGCGGGCAAAAGCAGCTTTGTCAACGCCCTGCTCGATGCCGAGGTGTGCGCCACCGACATTGAGCCCTGCACCGACTCAATTCAGCAGATTGTCTACGCCGAGCAAGAGTTTGTCGAGCAGGTAGAGCCCAGCCTGCGCAAAATAGGCCGACCGATCCCGATTCTGCAAGACATTTCCATTGTGGATACGCCGGGCACCAACACGGTGATTGCCGAGCACCAGATCATCACCGAGCGCTACATTCCCAATAGCGACCTGACCTTTTTTGTGCTGTTTGCCAAGAACCCGTACCAAAAAAGCGCCTGGGATTTTCTCGATTTTGTCAGTGCTGAGTGGCGCAAGAAAGTAGTGTTTATTTTGCAGCAGGCCGATCTGCTGCGCCCCGCCGACCTGCAAACCAACGTGGAGCGGGTGAAGGAATACGCCTACCAAAAGCAGATCAAAGCCCCGATCATCTTTCCCACCTCTGCGGCACTGGAGCAGGAGGGTGACACGGCGAACAGCGGTTTTGAGCCCGTGCGCCAGTACATTCAGGCGATGGTGTCGTCGGGGGAGAGCTACAAGATAAAGCTGCGATCGGTAAGCCAGACTACTCAGCAAATTATCGACCTGCTGAATGGCGATGTAGAGGGGCTAAACCGTCAGCTGGCCAGCGATCGCGCCACCGCCCAGAGCATTCGCAGCAAAATTGATGCCGGGCGGGCGCGATCGCGCTACGAGGTCAACACCCTGGCCGATCGCCTGGCCGCCCGCTACGAGGTAATTTCAGCCCGCATCAAGCGCGACTTTCGTGAGAGCCTGACGGTACCCATGGTGGTGCGGCGATCGTTCGTCGGTATTTTTAACCAGGATGCCTCCATGCGGGCCTGGATTGACGACTTTCAGGATCGCTGTGCCCGCGACCTGCGCGAATCGCTCGAAGAGGTTTCCCGAGAGGGAGCGCAGCACTTTGTCGACGGCATTCGCCAGCTCTTTGACGGGCTGAATCAAGACCTGGAGAGCGTCAAGACCCACCGGGTGGAGAGCAGCCACATTTCGCTCAAGGTGCTGGAGCGCCGCCAGGAGGTAATCGACAGCGTGCAGGCCAAGGTCAACAACCTGATGGCCGACCAAGGCTTTGGCGATGTGCTGGTGACCCAGGCGGGCGATATGGCCAACGAGATTGTCGGCGGCGCGGTGATGGCGGTAGCAGGCACTATTCTGCACATTATTGAGTTTGCGGTGGCCGAAGCCATCTTGAGTGCGATCGGCATTGCCTTTGCCGGGGTGGGGGTAATCGTGCTGGCGATCGGCATTTTGTGGCAGCGCAACCGCATCATCGCCAAGTTTGAGCACGCCCTCGACAGTGAAAAAGACCGCTTTCAAGAAGAAGTGGCCAGCCGCCTGAACGAAAAGCTGGGGATTATCTACGAAGAAGTCGAGCGCATTTTCACCCAGTTCTATGATTACGTGGAGCGCGAAGAGGCAGCGGTGCAGCCGGTAATCGATCAGTACGCCGCGATCAAGCAAGAGGCGGAAGGGCTGTTTAGCTCAAATGCGCTGAGCGGATTGGGTGCCGATCAGCGGTAGGCGGAGGGAGCCCTTGCCCTTCTGGTAAGGAGGCGAGATGGTAGAAAGGTACCTACTGGTGTAGCTAAGCGTATGGGTGCTGAACCATCTAACTCTGTAGATTTCACGGCTTATGTAGAGGCAATGGCAAAGATTCTAGAACTCACTATTCCCGACGAGATTAAGCCGGGGGTAGTAGCGAATGTGGAGCATGTTTGGGATATTGCCCAGCCCGTTCTGACCTTTCCTTTGCCTGACAGCCTAGAAAGCGCCGCCACCTTTGAGCCATGACTAAACCGCCCGATGCCTTGGCCCTAGCCGCTGTCGTTAAAGCCGGTAAACTGTCTGCCTCGACGGTAGTGGATGCGGCTTTGGCCGATATTGCCACTCGCAACCCATCGGTGAACTGTTTTACCGAGGTGACGGCAGACCGGGCGCGATCGCAGGCCCAGGCGATCGACAGCGCGATCGACGCTGGCCAAGATCCTGGCCCCTTGGCGGGAGTCCCCTTTGCGGTCAAAAACCTATTCGACATTGAGGGCATCACTACCCTGGCGGGGGCCAAGCTCAACCAGAGCAATCCCCCAGCGGTGCAGGATGCTACTGCGATCGCTCGTCTACAGCAGGCCGGGGCAGTACTGGTCGGCGCGCTGAATATGGATGAGTACGCCTACGGCTTTGTCACCATCAACGCCCACTTTGGCACTACGCCCAACCCCCACGACCCCAGCCGGATGGCGGGCGGATCTTCAGGTGGGTCGGCGGCGGCGGTGGCGGCGGGGCTAGTGCCCTTTAGCCTGGGCTCAGATACCAATGGCTCAATTCGCGTGCCCGCCTCGCTGTGCGGGGTGTATGGGCTGAAGCCCACCTACGGGCGGCTATCGCGGGCTGGAGCGTTCTTATTCTCAAGTAGTTTGGATCACGTGGGGCCAATGGCGCGATCGCTCGCCGATCTCGCTACCGTCTACGACAGCCTACAGGGGCCAGACCCAGCTGACCCCGTCTGTAC
>NZ_JADEXE010000043.1 GCF_015207265.1 Nodosilinea sp. LEGE 07298
TCAACAAATTGCTCGAATAGCGCGTTTATCATGGGACGCTAACTCATTGACTCTAAGCGGCCAGGGGTAACGTCTTTAGCTTATCCAATTGACCGCACTAGTACGAATGATCACCTTAACAGGGGTAGGTTTAAGGTCTGTGCCTCGCCTTGAACCTTAAACCTTGCACCCTGTACCTTCTACCTAAACCCCATCTACAGCACTTCGTGGGTGTACTTGTGCTGCTTGACGTTGTCGTTTTTAGAAATTTTGCGCTGGTTGTTGAGCACCCGTTTTTTCTCGGTGGTGTAGTTGAGCTCGCGGTGGATGGTGCCTACGGGTACCAGATTCACCGCCTCGGGCCGAGATTGGTAGGTGCGGGCGGCGGCTAAAATACGCTCTTCGTAGTCGGCGCAGGGCTGGGCCGGAGCAGCGGAAATGTCGCCTAGATCCATCGCTAGGGCCTGGGCCATGGTGGTGCCGCAGATGGCGCTGTAGGAGGTGGGCACGCCCTGTAGCACCGATTGCAGGTAGGACGATGGAATTGGCTCTAGAATTTGCAGCTCGACCACGTCTCCCTCCTGGCGCAGGTAGCAGGTGGCACGTCCGATCACCACGTAGCTATCGGCGGGCAGAGTGTCGGCGGGGGTTTGAGGTGCGGTTTGAACCATGAAGTTTTACCAAAAGTTTCGACAGAGAAGACGATGGTCAGAGATTGGTCCTTGCAGGGCCATCCGAACAGCGGAAAACCTATCCACTGCACGGATCTGCATTCTAGCCCTGGAGGAAAAGGGGACGCGATCGCGCCCTTGAACTGTCACAAAACACAACTTCTGCTACTGGTGTGCCTGGTGCCACTCCTGGGCCTGCTGCTGAATGGCGTCTAGTTCTTCTGGCTTCATCCGGTCTAGGTTCTTGAGAATAAAGCTCATGCGGCCCTGGGTTTGTAGTTTGTCGCGGTGGCGGTGCAAAAAGTCCCAGTAGAAAAAGTTAAACGGGCAGGCGTCTTCCCCCGTGCGCGCTTTAGGGTTGTAGCGGCAGCCTTTGCAGTAGTCGCTCATCTTGTTCACGTAGTTGGCCGACGAGGCGTAGGGCTTAGAGGCCAGCAGCCCGCCATCGGCAAACAGGCCCATGCCAATCACGTTGGTCTGCATTACCCAGTCGTAGGCGTCGATAAATGCGGCGTGAAACCAGTCTTTTACCTGCTGGGGTTTGAACCCGGCAATTAGCGAAAAGTTGCTGAGAATCATCAGCCGCTGAATGTGGTGGGCGTAGCCGGTGCGCTTGGTTTGGTCGATCGCCTGGTGCAGGCAGTTCATCTCCACCTCGCCAGTCCAGAAAAACTCGGGCAGCGGCTGCTGGTGGTCAAACCAGTTGCGATCGCTGTAGTCGGCCTCAAAGTGGCTGTAGAGGCCGCGCATGTACTCGCGCCAGCCCATCACTTGGCGAATGAAGCCTTCCACGCTGTTGAGGGGCAGGTCGTGTTCTGCAAACGCTTCCTCCACCCGCTCGATCACCTCCAGTGGGTGCAACAGGCCTAGGTTCAGGTAGGGCGACAGCAGCGCGTGCCACATGGTTTCTTCACCGGTGACCATAGCGTCTTGGTAGGGGCCAAAGGTCTCTAGCCGCTCTGCAATGAACACCTCCAGCACCTCCAGCGCCTGGTCGCGGGTGACGGCCCAGTTGAAGGGAGTCGTGTTGCCAAAGGTCGGAATTTTCAACCCCTCAACCTTGTCGATCACAGATTGTGTGGTGGCGTCGGGCTCAAACCAGTGGGGAGCCGGGGTGCTGAGCTTGCCTTTGGGCGGCTTGCGGTTGTCTTTGTCAAAGTTCCACTGACCGCCGACGGGCTGGTCGGCCTCCATCAGCACGTCGAAGCGCTTGCGGCCCTCTCGGTAAAAGCTCTCCATGAGCAGGCTCTTGCGCTGGTTGGCCCAAGTGTTGAAGTCGTCGGTTTTCCAGAGAAAGAGGTTGTTGTCGAGCCGGGTGAGCTGGCAGGGTAAATCTAAATCGTCTAGCCAGGCGGTAAACGGATGATCGACCGGGTCCATGAGCCGTAGTTCGGTAATGCCCTCGGCCTTGATCCAGTTGCGCAGGGCGGTTTCGGTGTCAGCGGCGATCGCATAGGTGACGGGCCATCCGGCCTCTTCAAGCCCATCTGCAAAGTGGCGCATGGCCGACCACACCAGCACCAGCTTTTGCCGGTGGTAGTGGCGCTCCTGGGCGAAGGTTAGCGACTCTACCAAAAGAACCGGGACATCTTTGCTTTCGCAGCTGGCCAGGGCCGCCTGGTTTTGCCACAGCTGGTTGCCGAGTACCCAAACCCCAATGGTCATTGCCCTTTCCCCTAAGCTGTCTGCTTGTCTACGGTCTGTTTTATTGTCGCGTAGGTGAGCGCCGAGGGAATGGGCAGATCGGTTACAAAGACCGCTAAGGCGCTGATGACAGTCCTGGGCTAGGGCAGTAGAGCGCGCAACTGGGGTAGATACTGTGGGAAAATTTTACTTACTGCCACGGCTAACTCAGCCTTTGACCCATGACTCGCGATTTGCGCAGCAATCGGGAACCGATTTGGAACGGGTATTCGCCCCAAAATAGCGTCCCTGCTTACCCGCAGCCCCATGCCTATTGGCAGCAGGCTCCGGCCTCAGAGGTTGATCCAGTGCTGCGGGCGACGCAGTATTTAAGCCTGCTGCGAGATTTGGCCGTACAGCCTAGCTGGGTTAGCCTTGACCATATTGCCGATCCGCCGGGGGCCGCTCTGATCTGGATTGGGCTCCACATTCACGAGGTCAATCAGCCGCTCAACGCTATTTTGAGCGATCTTTTGGCCTGTTTTGAGGTGAGCCAACGGCCTAGAGTTCAGCTTTTTGCGGCTCCTATTGCCACTCGGGCGGGGGTCGATGGGTTTTGCAGCGATCGCAGCGTTCCGACCACCCTGATGGTCGACCCTAGCCGCATTGTGCCCGCCGACTGGCCAGGGCTGGTGGCCCACGAGCTGGCTCATAGCGTAGCGGGGGCTAGCGGGCACGGGGTTGAGTTTGAGCGCGCGATCGCTCACCTGTGCCTGGCTCAAGACCTGCCAGTGCCCGCGCCTACTATAGATGCCAATGCCCTGAGCCACTGGCCCCCCTGCCGCCGCCACCCTCAGCCAGAGACGTTTTGGCTAGGGCAAACAGTCTAGTACTCTGCGGGGCAAGTTTAGATACTATTCGCCGGGAGCTAGGGAGCAGGGGGGCTAGGGAGCCAAGTAATTTGGAATGGTGGGCATATTTAAGCCGTCGAGTACTAGCCATTGCGATCGGGATACTCATCATTGAGTCGGTATCGAGATATAGCCATAGTCACGTTGGTTAGGACATCCAGAAACCCTATGAACGTTCAAACGTTTGAACGTTCATAGGAGACCTGTCTTAACCAGACTGGCCACAGCTATAGATGCCCGACCACTGCGCAAATCGAAGCCATAACCGACCCGGTTTGGCTGCTCGGCTTCCCCATTGAGTGGGAGAATAGCCAAGACCCGCTTACAGGATTTTTGCAGACTATGAAACGCCTACTGGCCATGCTGGCACTCGCCCTGATGTTTTGGGGTTTCGGCTTTGCCGCTGCCGAAGCCGCCATTCCCGACGATGTGCAAAAGCTGCTCGACACCAAAAAGTGCCAGGTGTGCATTCTCAACGACGCTGACCTTAGCAACACCGACCTAAACGGAGCCAACCTCAAGATTGCTGTGCTCACCGGGGCCAACCTGGTGGGTGCCGACCTGGGCAACGCCAACCTCATGCTCACCGAGATGGAAGGGGTTAACCTGAGTGGAGCTAGCCTGGCTGGCGCTCAGATGAATGGAGCTAACCTACCCGGTGCCAACCTCTCTGGGGCTGACCTAACCAATGTCGAGATGACCCAGGCCAACCTATCTGACGCCAATCTTTCTGATGCCGACCTTAGCGGTGCGGTAATGCTGAGCGTTACCCTGGGCACCGCCAATCTAAAAGGAGCCAACCTGAAAGGCGCTAACCTACGCGGCGTTAACCGCAGCATGGTGCTGTTTTGTAACACTACTATGCCCGACGGCAGCATCGAGAATCGCGATTGCTAAGCATTCTCTTTGCCGTAGGCCTGCCAAGCCAGATCTACTAGCCCGTTGACAATGGCGGCAGCCACCACGGCGCTGCCTTTGCGGCCGTTGATCCGCACGTGGGGCACCATGGTGTCTTGCAGACGGTCTTTGACGACGGCGGTATCGATAAACCCGGCGGGGGTGGCCACCACCAGGGCAGGGCGCACCTTTTCTGAATCGATTAGATCGACCAGGGCCGCCAGCGCAGCCTCAGAGGCACCGACCACAAAAATGCCCTCGGGGTAGCGCTGGGCCAGGGTTTCTATACCCCAAGATGCCTGGCTTTTGCCCTTTTGGGGGCGAGTCAGGGCATCCATGCTGCAGTACACCGGGTTGGCAAACGTATTTTGAATGCTAGGGGTAATGCCCACCTGCACCATCGGTACATCCACAATGATAGTGGTACGGGCCGCTAGGGCTGCTGCCCCCGACTGCAACGCCTGTTCAGAAAAGTGAATGTGGTCTTTGAAGTCAAAGTCTGCGGTGGCGTAAATCACCCGCCGCACGATTTCGTACTCCGAGGGCGAGAAGCTGTGGTCGCCAATTTCGGAGTCGATGACTCGCAGGCTGTGGGCATCGGTCACATGCCATTCCATAAAAGCTGGGGAAGTGGGGTCAGATTGCTGGGCTAAGTGTAGCCAGGTCTGGGTGGCAACGCAATGGGTAGAGGCAGGAAGCCGCTTCGTGTCTCTATCCCCTCATCCCCTTGTGAGAATAGTTCGGATCGCTTCGACTAACTGCTCTACCTGGGGGCGCTGAATCCAGTAGTGGGTGACGGCACGTAGGGTGCGATCGCCGTAACCGCCCGTATACAAACCATAGTCGGCGCGCAGGGTTTTGATCAGGTGCTCAGGGGAGATGTCTATGTCCTGGGCCAAATTGAAAAACACCATGTTGGTCTCAACCACGGCTGGGTCGATCTCTAGGCCGGGAATGTTGGCCAACCCCTGGGCTAGGGCCTGGGCGTTGTCGTGGTCAGTCTGAAGGCGCTGGGTCATGGTTTTGAGGGCCAAAATGCCTGCCGCCGCCAGCACGCCCGCCTGGCGCATGCCGCCGCCGAGCAGCTTGCGGTGGCGGCGAGCCTGGTGAATAAAGGCCTCGCTGCCCACCAGCACCGACCCCACCGGGGCGCACAGCCCTTTGCTGAGGCACACGCTCACCGAGTCAACATGGCTGGTAATGGCGGTGGGGTCTACCCCGAGGGCGGTGGTGGCGTTGAACAGTCGCGCCCCATCGAGATGCACACTGAGGTTGTGCGACTGGGCCAGGGTGCTGATAGATTCGAAATACTCGGGTGCGATCGCCGCGCCGTTGTTGCCTCCCGAGCTGTTCTCTAGCAAAATTAGGCGGCTGTGGGGCAGGTGGGGGTTGTCAACCCGAATAGCGGCTGCGATCGCCTCTAGCGCCATGCGGCCTCGGCTGTCGGTGGGCAGCGGACGAGTCGTGATGCCGCCCAGCACGGCGATACCCCCGGCTTCCCAGCAGAAGGTGTGGGCATCTTCGCCCAAAATGGCTTCGTCGCCGCGCTGGGCGTGGGTGAGGGCGGCGATCAGGTTGCCCTGGGTACCGCTGGTGACAAATAGCCCCGCCTCTTTACCCAATAGGTTAGCAGCCAGGGTTTCTAGCTCGTTGACGGTGGGGTCTTCGCCGTAGACATCATCGCCCAGTTCGGCGGCAGCCATGGCCTCGTGCATAGCGGGGGTGGGCCAGGTGACAGTGTCGGAGCGAAAGTCAGCGGAGGGATGAATAGTCGCCATAGGGAGGGAAGAGCTTGAGGGTGGAGTGGGGCTGGGCTGGAGGATGCAACTCGATAACCGGATAGCAAGCGTTTAGAACAATTCTGGCAGCAAAAATACCGAATGATGCTGTACCCCCTCAGGAGCGGCGGCCCTGCGCCCATCCATAGGGGATTGTTTACTCGTCAGAAACATCCTTGGCCGCCATCATCATTTGGATTAAACCATCAATCATGCGCTCTTGTTCTAGGGGAAGAATATCGCTGCCGTGTAAGACATTTTGAATGATCAGATAGTGCACTAAGGAACCGGCAAAAATCCGGGCAGAGACTACAGGATCAGGCAAATTGAGCTGAGGTTGAGACGTAAAGTAGAGGGCGAGCTTTTCAAGCAACGGCTTTTGAACGGTGCGGATAAAGGTTTTAGCCAATTCTGGAAATTGCTCAGACTCGCCAATCATTAATCGCATCAAAGTTAAGAGCGATTGGTTGTTAGAAAACTCCGTTAGCACTGAAGTAGCCATGTGACGCAGGACCTGATCGGGTGGCGTTTGCAGGTCAAAATCAGCATGCAAATTGAAAATGATCTGATTGGTGTTTTGCGTGAGCCACTGGATCAACGCGACAAACAGCCCTTCTTTGTCGTGAAAGTAGGTGTAGAGAGTCGACTTAGAAACCCCGGCTACGGCAGCAATCCGGTCCATGCTAGCGGCGGTATAGCCATAGGTTGTAAATACCTCCAGGGCACCCGTCAAGATTGCCCCGGCCTTATTGGTTGGATCGCCAATGAACGGGCTGAAGAGCCTGGGCTGATCTGAAGCATTCACGCTGGGGAACTCCGCAAAGTTTGTCTGCAGCATAACAAGGCTACCAAGCTCTGGCGTATCGCTAGGCTTTACTAAACCGTTTAGTTGACAATACTGAACGGTTTAGTATGATTGCTGATAGAGCTTTTCGTTTTGTTGGGAGGGAGCTAATGAATTTAGGTGCTCTAAGCCACAGGGCTGCATCGGCTAATTTGTCTCGTCGGTGGCTGGCTTTGGTGGGGACGGCCATTCTGGGCGTGGCGGGGTTTGGGATCTGGAGAGGTTGGCAGGGACGGGTTGCCCAGCAGGCTGAGGTCGAGGTTGTGGCCCCAGCGATCGCAACGGTGACCGCCCTGGGACGGTTAGAGCCCGAGGGCGAGGCGATTAATCTGATTGCGCCCACAGCCACCCAGGAAAGCCGAATTGAGCGGCTGCTGGTGGCAGAGGGCGATCGCGTCGCAGCCGGTCAGGCGATCGCCATTTTGGACAACCGCGATCGCCTCCAGGCCGCCCTGCAACAGGCCCAAGAGCAGGTGCAGGTAGCCCGCGCCCAGCTGGCCCAAGTCGAAGCCGGAGCCAAGTCGGGGGAAATTGCCGCCCAGCAGGCCGAGATCGCTCGATTGGAGGCCGCTCAGGCAGGCGACTTCAGCGGTCAACAGGCCGTGGTCGCGCGTTTAGAGGCCGAAGTCGAAAATGCTCGCGTGGAGTACGAGCGCTACGAATCGCTGTACCAGCAGGGCGGCATTTCGGCCTCCGATCGCGATGCCAGACAGCTCACCTACACCACGGCCCAGCGGCAGCTTCAGGAAGCCCAAGCCTCTCTGGAGCGAATTCGGACCACCAGCCGCAAGCAGATCGATCAAGCCCGCGCTACCCTCGACCAAATTGCCGAGGTGCGGCCCGTGGATGTGGCGGCGGCAGAGGCAGAAGTCGAGGCCGCGATCGCCGCCGTAGCTGAAGCCGAGGCCAATCTGGCCCAGGCGACGGTGCGATCGCCCCAGGCCGGGCAGATTCTCAAAATTCACGCTCGCCCCGGCGAAAAAATTGCCGAGGAAGGCATTGCCACCCTGGGCCAAACCCAGCAGATGCAGGTGGTTGCCGAAGTCTACCAGAGCGACATCAACCAGCTCAAAGTGGGTCAGCCCGCTGAGATTACCTCCACGGTGTTTCCCGAAACGCTGCAGGGCACCGTCGATCGCATTGGCCTACAAGTGCAGCCGCAGCAGGTGGTCAACGAAGACCCTGCCGCCAACATCGACGCCAGGGTGATTGAAGTGTTCATCGACCTGGATGAGGCCGCCAGTCAAACCGTGGCGGGGCTCACGAACCTGCAGGTAACGGCGATGATTGAAACCGAATAGCCGATCCGGCTATATCGCCAGTTCAACAATTAACACTAACAACGCCCAATCCAAAATCTATAGCTACAGTCGCCTGGGTTAGGACATCAGAAAACGTTCAAACGTTTGAACGTTCAAATATTTAGAAGAGAAATGTCTTAACCAGACTGGCTACAGCTATAAAACCCTCAAGCCAAAATCGACCCAGGAGCCACCCCTATGCTTGGCCTGATCAAAACCCTCAAAACGCTGGGCGATCGCACCCCCCTCGGGCTAAAGCAGCTCAAGCACGATCGCCTGCGGCTGCTGACTGCGATCGCAGGCATTACCTTCGCCGATATTTTGATCTTCATGCAGCTGGGGTTTGCCGATGCTCTCTACAAAAGCAACACCCAGTATCCCCGCGCCCTACAGGCCGACCTGGTGATCATCAGCACCCAGGCGAAAAACTTTGGCCAGTTGCGCACGTTTACTCGGCGGCGGCTCTGGCAGGCTCAAGATGTACCCGGTGTCGTCTCTGCCGAACCGTTGTATCTGGGTTCGGTGCAGTGGCGCAACCCTCAAAACCGCCAGCAGACCTCCATGCTGCTGATTGGCCAAAACCCCAGTCAGCCTGCCTTTGACCTGCCCGACGTGAATGCGAAGCTCGATACCATTCGCCTGCCCGACCATGTCTTATTTGACCAGGCCTCGCGCGGCAGCTACGACGAGATGATTGAGCAAGTCAATCGGGGCGAGCGGGTGACGACAGAAATTGGCCTGCGCACCGTGGAGGTGGCCGGGCTGTTTGAAGTGGGCGCATCGTTTTCCGATGATGGCGCGTTGATTACCAGCGACCAGAATTTCTTGCGGCTGTTTCCTAAACGAGAGGCCGGGGCCGTGAGCCTGGGATTGATCAACCTGGAACCAGAGGCCGACCTTGAGCAGGTGAGAGCCGAGCTAGCCGCTCGCTTGCCCGATGATGTGCAGGTGTTAACCCAGGCGGGTTACGTCGATTTTGAGCTTAACGATATCCAGTCTGCGTCGCCGATTGGCTTTGTGTTTGGCCTGGGGTCGGCGATGGGGTTCATCGTTGGCGTGGTGATCGTCTATCAAGTGCTTTCAACCGATGTGAACAGCCACCTGGGCGAGTATGCCACCTTTCGCGCTATGGGCTACCGCAACTCCTACCTGTTGGGCATTGTGGTTGAAGAGGCGATCATTCTGTCGGTGCTGGGCTTTGTGCCCGGCCTGGTGATTGCCCTGGGGGCCTATCAGCTGACGGCTGCGGCCACGGCGTTGCCCCTGGCCATGCCCACCAGCCGGGCCATTACGGTGCTGACGCTCACCTTTGTGATGTGTGGGGCTTCGGGGGCGATCGCCACTCGCCGCCTGCAGGCCGCCGACCCGGCAGATATCTTCTAATTTTTGGATTTTAGACTGGCGATTTTGGATTGCCGCAGGCCGCAGAGCCTATGTAAACCAATAAATTCAATGCTGGTGGGCAGCACCCACCCCACGATTCAAAACTCAAAACTCCTCTAGTTCCTATGTCCACCAATCATTCCATCGTTGTTCATCAGCTCAATCACTCTTTTGGTGCGGGCAACCTGCAAAAACAGGTGCTGTTCGACATTAACCTGGCGATCTCGGCGGGGGAGATTGTGATTATGACTGGGCCATCAGGCTCTGGCAAAACGACACTGCTCACCCTGATTGGCGGTCTGCGATCGGCGCAGACGGGCAGCCTCAAGGTGGTTGGCCATGAAATTACCGGGGCCAGCGAAAATGACCTGGTCAAGGCCCGCCGCAACAATGGCTATATTTTTCAGGCCCACAATTTACACGGCAGCCTGACAGCGATTGAGAATGTGCAGATGGGGCTAGAAGTCCACGGTAATTTAGCCAAGCCCGAACGCCATCGTCAGGCCGCCGCCATGCTAGAAAAGGTCGGCCTGGGCGATCGCATTCACTACTACCCAGCAGATTTATCGGGGGGCCAAAAGCAGCGGGTGGCGATCGCCCGCGCTCTAGTCAGCCGCCCCAAAATTGTGCTGGCCGACGAACCCACCGCCGCCCTCGATAAAAAATCGGGCCGCGACGTGGTTGATATCATGCACGATTTGGCCAAGCAGCAGGGCTGCACAATTCTGCTGGTCACTCACGACAATCGCATTCTCGACATCGCCGATCGCATTGTGTATATGGAAGATGGACGCCTCTCGAAGCAGCCAGAGCTGGCGGAGAGCGCACAATAGTCGTAGGCCTGCCCACGGCTCGCTTGTTCCTGATTAGCTCCCTTCTGTTTAAGTCAGCCCCAGGTTCTTCTATGACCATTCGAGTTTGGACCAGGCAGCGATTGAAATTCGTGGCCATTCTCTTAGCGACGGTTCTACTGCAATCGCTGTGGTTTGCGCTGCCGGGCCACAGCGCCGAGCGCGTCTTTATCAACTTTGGACCGCTAGAGCGCTCGATCGCCGTCGCCGACCTAGAGACCTACGCCCGCACGGGCAAGCTCAACAACGAGTTGGAAAGTTTGAGCCGCTACTTCAGCCCCGAACAGCTCGAACAATTTCGCAACGCGCTCACCCTCAGCGCCGATATTGATGTGGTGACAGTTGCTCAGTTTCTCTACACGCCGCAGGGAGAGGCCATCTTGGATGCCCTGGGAGAAGTGGTGCAAACGGCGAGGCAGCTGAATGGAGCGCGGGCGATTCGGGGGGCGCTGATCTTAGCGGCAGCCGACCCCGATGCCGACTTTAATGTGCTCAGCTTCCTCAAGCATTTCCCCACGGAAGGGGCGCGGGTTGATTTGCAGCAGGTCTCATCGGTAGCTCGGGAAGTGTTGACCACCATCAACCAAACCCAGCAGACGGTGGCTCAAATTGGTCAGCAGGCCACGGCTGCCGCTGGCGAAGCAGGCGACATTGCCTCTGCTCCGGGTAACCCAACCAAGCTAGGGCCATACCGCTGGCAAAAGCAGTCGCTCGATCAGCTGACTCTGCCAACCGACCTCTATCTACCCGACGAGCAGAACGTTCCGCTGGTAATCATTTCCCACGGGTTAGGGGGCGATCGCTCGTCCTTTGCCTACGTGGCTGAGCATTTAGCCTCTCACGGGTTCGCCGTGGCGGTGGTAGAGCACCCCGGCAGTAGCTCAGACCAGATAGAGGCGCTGCTCACAGGCCAAACCAATGAAGCCGTTGATCCCGAAGAGATGGTGCGGCGGGCCACGTCAATTCAAATGCTGCTAGATGAGTTGGCAGCTGCTGCTCAAGGTTCAGCCCTGGGCAATCGAATCGATTTTGAGCGGATTGGTGGTTTGGGACAGTCTTTTGGAGCGTATACGATGCTGGCCCTAGCGGGTGCCACCGTCAACCCGGCATCGTTGGAGCAGAGCTGCCCGCCAGAGCTGTCTAGCCAGCTGAATCTGTCGCTGCTGCTGCAGTGCTCGGTACTCAGGCTGCCCCAGCCGCTGCCTACCCTAGAAGACCGTCGCATCAAAGCAGCGATCGCGATCAATCCCCTCGATAGCGTCGTGTTTGGCGAAGCAGGCATGGCGAATATCGATGTACCGATTCTGATCGTCTCCGGCAGTGCAGATACAGTGACGCCCGCTCTGGCCGAACAAATTCGCCCGTTTACCTGGTTAGAGGTCGCTGAGCGCTACCTGTTGCTGATCAAAAACGGCACTCATTTTTCCACTATTTTTGAGCAACCCGATACAGATACCTTGCCGGTGCCCGCACAGGCGATCGGTCCTAGTCCGATGACCGCGCAGGGCTATATCGAAGCCATGAGTGTGGCCTTCTTTAAAGCCCATCTGGCCGGAGAAAATGACTATCGCCAGTATCTCGACCAGACCTATGTGCAAACGCTTAGCCAGCCCGAGCTACCCCTCTACCTGGTGCGTGATGTTGCGCTGGAGGAATAGCATTGTAGGGTTTTGCTGGTGCAGGCCAAGTCACGCTGCGACAATGGCATTGCGGGGCGATCGCATCCTACAACCAAGCCCTGTTTTGCTATAGCCAGGGGATGATATAGCGTTGCGGGGCGATCGCATCCTATAACCAAGCCTTGTATTGCCATAACCAGGGGTTGATATCGCATTGCAGGGCGATCGCATCGTAAAACCAGGCCGTGACATCGCATTGCAGGGCGATCGCATCGTAAAACCAGGCGGTGATACGCGATGTCCAGGCGGTGATATATAGCCAGAGTCACCTGGGTTAGGACATCCATAAAGCCTGAGAACGTTCAAACGTTTGAACGTTCTCAGGGAAACAGTCCTTACCAGACTGGCTACAGCTATAGCCTTGCAGGTCGGGGCGATCGCTATTATTCGGGCGGCAGTGTTTCGATCACGCGGGCGGGGCTAACGAACGACATGCCCTGCTGGGAGGCGGAGCTGATCATCACGGCTTCGACGACGGGATCGCTGACGGGGGCGGTGGCCTGCCATTGCACAATGAAATTGGCCCCAATGCCGCCGGTAACATCGCTGCGGTCGATGACGACTTCTGTGGAGGCCAGCGGGCCTAGCTGAATCGGCGCATCGAGGTAAGCCATCACGCGATCGCCCGCCGAGTTGTAGTAATCGAGAGTGGAAATCACAATCGGCTGGTTGCGATCGGTGTTGCGCAGGCTGAGCGTAGCCGTGAGCTGAAAGGTGCGGTTTTGGTCAGAGTCAAAAATTTCGGCGTAGACCGGCACGTAGAGCGTTTGCCCCTGTACGGGCGCGGCGATCGCGTCAGCAGCGGCCAGTACTGTAACGCCGGGGCGATCTGCAAACCGCTGCTGCGTCGAGAGGCTGGGCGTGGGGCTGTTGGCCGCAGTCTGGGTCGCGCAGGCCGATAGCATTGCCAGCACCACCCCTAGCAGCGCTCCCTTCAGATTCGCCATCAGACCACCTTTTAAAGTAATGGGCTCAGCATCATGGACCAAGCTAACTGTAGCGGAATGGCGCTGAAATAAGCTCTCGCAGATCGCCGAAAGCCTTGATCTGCCGTAGGGTGGGCACTGCCCACCAGCCTTGATTCAGTGCCACTCAACTGTAGCGTTGTCTTGGCTTAACTGCGAAAGAGTCGGGTGTAGAGGGCCTCGTGCTGCATGGTGGCAAGCGATGTACCCCAGCTGCTGAGGTAGAGATCGTCTAGCGATTGAGCGGCAAGGGCGCGATCGCAGCTTTCCTCCAGCACTGGGTACAGCTCTAGCAGCATCTGCTGGCCCACCGTCTGCCCCAGCGGAATCAGCTTGACGGCGCTGGTAATTAAGTTGGCCGCCCAGCTGTGTAGATAGCCCAGCACGGTCTGTCGCCCGTCGATCTCCCAGTGGGCGGCGAGCAGGGCAAACGCGACGGCAAAGTTGCAGGGGCTGCCCACTGCGCTAAACCAGGGCTTGAGGTCAGGGTGCAGGTGGGTGGCCATGCGCACCAGGGCGCGGCCCATCGCCCAGCTCTGCTGGCGGCTTTCTTCGCTGTCGCGCAGGGCAGAGAGCTGATGATTGAGGGGGGCAAAGAAATCTGGCGCAGGCACTCCCTTGCGATCGCCCCAGCCTGCCTGAGTGGCGGCGTGGTGAACCAGCCCCAGGGCGGCTCCGTCGATCGCCACCAGGCCATGGGCTAGCTCTTGCTCTAGCCAGTGGGTCAGGGCGGCTGGAGTCGTCACAATGCCCTGCTCGACTAGGGTTTCCAGCCCTTCAGAATAGCTGTAGGCCCCGACTGGCAAAGCGGGGCTGGTCAATTGCAGCAGCCGCAGCAGGGCCTGAGCACTAGTTATGGTCATGGCCGTGGTCGTGAATGGGGTTGTGAATTCCCGAACGATAGGCTCCGGCTTCGGGTTCGAAGGGCAGAGTAGCTGGAGTGAGCACTAGCCCGCCGAGCTGAGCCAGCATGGCTTCTAGCACGGGGTCGGGTTCTAATTTGAGGCTGTCTGCCGCCAGTTCTAGAGACACATGGCGGTTGCCCAGGTGGTAAGCGGCTCGCATCAAATCAAACCCTGCATCGGCGGTGACGAGGACCACGGGCTCAGGCTTAGCTATCACCCGAATGAGCCCATCGGTGCCGCGATCGCTTCCCCCATCGCCCCCCAGCAAATCGCCCCCCAGCAAATCGCCGCCGCGCAGCACCGTACCCCGCGCCAGATTGAGGTAGAGCGGCGTGCCATCGTCGGCGGTAAAGCGATGCCGAGACTTGGCGCGATCGCTGGCCGTTAGCGACAGCGTGGCCATCACAGCAGCGGCATCATCGGGGGGCAGCACACGGGTAACGGTCAGCACAGCAGCTTAAAACCAACGTTGAGAGCCAGGCAGCCTATCCGTTTTACCATAGCTGGCAGATATGCCGTTCAATACATACAGATAAACTCGCTATAGCGCTCTGCGGTCGGCCCCAGACCAGGTTCCTTTTTCTGGATTCCTAGGGCAAAGGCCTACCGACGGTCGCTGTGTGACGCTGCTTTACCACCGTGCCCCCACCTATGTCTGACATTGCCATTGAAAGTGTGTTTATTTTGCTATTGATTATGGCCAATGGGGTGTTTTCGGGGTCAGAAATTGCCGTGGTGTCGGCCCGTAAGGCGCGCCTAGAGCACCAGGCGCGGCGCGGCAATGCCAAGGCGCGGTTGGCGCTCAAACTGGCCAACAACCCCAACGACTTTTTATCGACGGTGCAAATTGGCATTACCCTGATCGGCATTCTCAGTGGTGCGCTGGGCGGGGCAACTGTCGCTAACTCTCTGCGCCAGGGGCTAGACCAGGTGCCTACTCTCGCCCCCTACAGCGATATCATTAGCCTGGCGGTAGTGGTCGGGCTGATTACATATTTATCGCTGGTGGTGGGTGAGCTAGTGCCCAAGCGCATTGCCCTCAGCTACCCAGAAGCGATCGCTCGCCAGGTGGCGCGGCCCATGCAGCGGCTGTCCTGGCTGGCGACCCCGCTGGTGATACTGCTAGGCGCTTCGACCAGTTTTTTGGTCAACCTGCTAGGGCTCAAAGAACGACCCGAAGCGGCGATTACCGAAGAAGAACTGCGCCTGTTGATTGACCAGGGCACCGAGGCCGGCAACTTTGAGGTGGCCGAGCAAGAGATGATGGGGCGGGTGCTGCAGCTGGGCGATCGCCCGATTCGCTCGATCATGACCCCCCGCACCGATATTGAATGGCTGAATGTCGACGCCTCCTTTGCCGAACACAGCGAACTGGTGATGCAGAGCGCCCACTCCCACTTCCCGGTCTGCAACAACAGCATCGACGACTGCGTGGGCGTCGTGTCGCTCAAGGCGCTGCTGCCCAACTATCTCAGCCAAAATACCGAGCCGGTAACGCTGCTTAGCCTGCTGCAGCCACCCTTATTTGTGGCCGAAAGCACCTACGTGCTCAAGGTGCTAGAGCTATTTAAGTCGTCGGGCACTCACTTTGCCATGGTGCTCGACGAGTACGGCGGGGTTGAAGGTTTAGTCACCCTCAACGACGTTGTCGAAGCCATTGTCGGCGACCTGCCCTCCTTAGAAGATGCCGAAGACCCCATGGTTATGCAGCGCGAGGACGGCTCCTGGCTGCTCGATGGCCTGCTGCCGGTAGATGACCTAAAAGAACTGCTGCACCGCGAACAGCTCACCACAGACGAAGACAACTACCAAACCCTGGCAGGCTTTATCATCCGGCACATGGGTCGCATTCCCAGCACCGGCGACTTCTTTGAATGGGAAGGACTGCGCTTTGAGGTCGTGGATATGGATGGTCGTCGGGTAGATAAAGTGCTGCTAGAGAATCTACCGTTGTCTCCAACCTCGCCCAACCAGGTGCCAGAATAACCGAGCCGGGTTGAGATCAGCGGCGATCGTCTGGGTCGTACTGGTGTTGCTCTCGCCCTAGTCTTTGTTCGGCCTCTATTTCTTTGTCTAAAAAATAATTGAGGAAGGTGCGAATAACGGCAATCAGCGCCAGCCTAATTAGGTCCTGAGTCGTGGGGGCTATGGTGGTCGATAAAATATCAGCCCCAAGCTGAAACTCAAGGGCCAGGGTCAGCCAGGTGCCAAATTTGAGTCGAACCTGGTTAAAGGGAAGTGGCTGCCCTGGCCGTTGCTGCCAGAGACGTAGGGTTAGGCGAGCGGTTTTGAGCAGCCCCACCAACACGCACAGCACCGAAATAGCCTCCAGGCAAAACATAACGCCCAGGGCAAGGTTTTCAACTAGGGCTTCTAAGGGCTCAAGCCATGCCATAACTGACCCAAGCTGTACTAGAGAACATTCATGGCGGGAGCATGATCGGCTAAAAAGACTAGCGGGTTGGCCATGGTGGCGGCAAAGCCCAGAATGCCGCGATCGCGGTGCTCGTACAGCAGCTTGCCATCGCCATCAAACAAAAACGTACCGCCGCGCTGGGTTAGGTAGGCGGCATTGGGCACGTAGGTGCTCCAGTGGCTCAGCACTTCGGTCATGTTACGCAGGCGCAGGGTGGCCAGTTCGATCGGCCGCTGAAACCCGCTGCCACCGACAATGTTGAAGGCTTTGCCGGTCAGGGGCGGCAGCGGCCCGGCCTTCACCACCTCGTCGTCGCCAATCAGCTGGGGCGCACGGCGATCGCCCGTATAGCCCCGCAGCACCTCGCGCAGCGTGCCAGGGCTAGCGATCCCCGCACACATCAGCATCAAGTTCAGCCAGGCCGCCTGCCCCGGTTTGAGCCCCGGTGGGTTCAGGGTTAGCCCTTCGTATAGACTCAGTTCGCGGTGCAGGGCCGCAGTTTCGTCGACAAACAGGTGTTCGGCGGGAAAGCCAGTGTAGGTGCAGAACTGCTGGCCGGAAGCGCGATCGCCAATCCCCACCGCCCGTACCGCAATCTGCCGCTGGCGCAGGGTTTCGGCCTCCCGCTGTAGCCACCAGGCGTATTCCAAACTGTCAAAGTCGCCCAGCTGCGGCCACACCAGCACGAGAATCTGGTCGGATCCCTCACCGCCCGACAGAAGGGAGACCTTCTCCCCATCGCTCACCCGCGATCGCTGAGTGTGAGACAAAATCTCGTAGGTGTTCATTAAAGGATTCCAAAGCGGATTGCTTGAAGCTTATAGCGAATGGTGGGCATTGCCCACCCTACAGAGCTACTACGCCCCCACGCTCCCACTCTACTCAAACCCTCTGGCCATCCACGGGCCAGGGTCTACGGAGATGCCATTGACGTATAGCCCCCAGTGCAGGTGCGGCCCCGTCGATGCGCCTGTACTGCCGATCGCCCCAATCACCTGGCCTGGCTGCACCACATCGCCTTCGTTGACGTCAATGCGGCTGAGGTGAATCATAATGCTGAGCACCCCCTGGCCGTGGTCGATGCCGACAGTGTTGCCGTGCAGCTCAAACCCGTCGGAGACGCGCCCGACCAAAACAATCCGTCCCGCCGCTGGGGCCGCCACCGGGGAGCCTGTAGCAGCGGCATAGTCTAGGCCCCGGTGGTAGTAGTCTTGAGCAAAGACGCCGTTGTAGTAGCGACGCACCCCGTACTGAGTCGAGGTTCGCCCAGAGGTGGGGCGCTGCATGGCCCCGTTCCAGTAGCGCTCAGGGGAGACAAGGTTTTTGAAGGCCGCTACCCGGTCAAACTCGTGCTGGGTGCCGAGGTTGCTCTGACTGGGCGACAGGGTAATGCGCTGGGTGGGAAAGTTGCGGTTTTTAAGACCCAGGGCCAGGTTGCGGGTTTCGCCAGTGCCAATCACCCGAATCACCATGCGCCCCGGTGGGTCGAGCGGGCTGGTGGGAACCAGGGCGCGGAACCGATTACCGCTGATGGGAAAGGTTGGATACTCGGTGCTGTCGTTAACGGTAACCTTAGGCTGAGTTGAGGCCGACGTGCGCGGAATGGCAATCACTGAAATGGTATCGCCCAGTTCAGGAGCATCGGGGTTGAGCACGACATCGTAGGCTTGGGCCGGGCGACCCAGCAGCACTACCGTAGACCCGGCGATCGCTGCTACTAGCAGCGATCGCCGGGTTAGCCCAGGGGTATCTCGGTTCGGCTCCATAGCTCCGTCCTCAAGTAGTGAAATGAGTGGTTTCTATAGTAGACGCTGCGATTGGCCTGAGGATTCCGACGGCCAGAATAATTTAGCCCGTTTACTCCTGATTGGCCTTGGCGTCTTTGACGGCTGCGTAGAACAAAACCCCAACCAGCGGCACGCAGAGACCCAGCACCACCGTGGTGGGCACCGTGCCCCAGTCGGGGCTGCCGGAGGACAGCTCAAAGATAGAGCCTACCGCTGCGATCGCAGCAATGCAGGAACCAGCCAAAAACAGGCCACTTTTGGGGGTCACAGGAACGTCTCCTAAACATCTGCCGAGGCCAAGTTTTGGCCTACCGAGGCAGCATACCACGGGCCTTACACCATGATTAGGCGGTTAGCGGCTGTACGTCTTTTGCGTAGAAGCCGTTCTTTTGCAGCTCTTGATTGAGGGCCAGAGCGTTCTCTACCCGGTCGACAAACAGCACCCCGGTGAGGTGGTCCATTTCGTGGAGAATGCAGCGGGCCAGCAGGTCATTGGCCTGCATCTTTTTGGGGCGGCCATTCTCGTCTTTGTAGGACACCTCTAGGGCGGCGGGGCGCACCACATCTAGGTAAACGCCGGGAATGCTGAGGCAGCCCTCTTGCCCAGTGGCAATTTCCTTGGAGACTTTGATGATTTGAGGGTTAATCAGCACCATCGGCGGAGTGGCAGTATTTTCGGGATCGACATCGACCACTAGCAGCTGCTTATTAACGGCTACCTGAGGGGCCGCTAGGCCAATGCCGTCGGCGCTGTACATGGTTTGCAGCATCTCCCGCACCAGCGCCCGAATGTCATCGTCAACCTTAGCGACTCGCTTGGCGGGCTGACGCAGCACGCGATCGCCCAGGGTGTGAATTTCCAGCGGCGGCTGCTTGAGTTTGGTTTTCTCGACTTGAATGGCGGCGGGCATAGCGATGCGTTCCAGGGTGATATTTTGCGTTCAGTTCGTGTTGCTATCTATCCTAACAACACAGACTCACTTCGACATAGCGGTTGACCGTACCCCCAAAAAAGGCGATCAATCGCCTTCGGGCAAGACGGGTTTGCTATCTACGGTTATATCCACAGCGTTAACGTCAATGGTACCGGCCTCGGTCACCCGCGAGAACCCATCGATCTCAGTATGTAGGGGAGTGCCGCAGTTGAGGCAGCGAGTATCGGCTCCCTTAATGCCGGTCATCGTCGTTGAGCAGACCGGGCAAGGCCCCTGCACCAGGTTGCGCCGCAGCCAAAATCGCAGGCCAATGAACCCCAGCACTGGAGCCGCCAGCAGCAGCACCACCAGCACTGCCAAAGATTTAACCAGCCAGCCCAGGCCCACAGCACCCAGGAGCCAAACGACGCCGATCAGGGTGAGCCAGCAGCCCAGCCCCGAGAAATTCACCCGAACTTGGTTGAAGTTATTTTGGTTCACAGGGGCGTTCTCCGTGGAGCAGCCAGAGCAGACGGCGACAATGCCCTGCTCTGTGGACTTTATTGTAGCGCTGGGATTGGGTCTAATTAAGTAACTCGGCTGGCCCGCAGGGCTTGATGCAGGCGCTGGGCTAGGGCAGCGGGGCTAAAGACGGCCAGGGTCTCTTGCCGCAGCCACGGCCCCTGGCAGCGAGGGTCGTGGCCGGTCAGCATCTCAATGCAGGCAGCGGCCACCGCTTTGGGATCTCGGTGGGGAACTCGCCAGCCCAGACGACCATCTTGCAGGGGGTCGGCAGACCCATCCTGGTCGCCAGAGAGCACCGGTACGCCGCAGGCTAGCGCCTCTAGATAGACAATGCCAAAGCCCTCTTGGGAAGGCATGACGTAGGCGCTGGCCAATTGGTAATGGGCGACTAGGGCCTCGGTGGGCACAAACCCGGCAAATACCACGCGATCGCTCACTCCTAGCTCCTCAGCCAGTGCCGCCAGCCGGGGCTGGTCATCGCCCCGGCCAATCACCAAATATTTCACGGTCGGGATGGCTGCCGCGATGGTGGGCAGCGCCCGAATGGTGACATCTACTCCTTTGTAAATATCCCCTGACCACAGCCGGGCTACAGTCATTAGCACCTGGCACCCGGCCAGTCCGTAGGTTTCGACCAGGGCTGAATTGGCTGATCCTGGCTGGAAGACAGCACCATCTACGGCGCAGGGAACTAGGTAAACCTTCGCGGGGTCAAGAAGATTAGCGGTGCAGGCGCGATCGCGGCTATAGCGGCTAATGGTCCAAATTTGATCGGCCTGGCGCAGGGCCTTTTGTGGCCTGGGCGGCAGGGGCTCCCACACCTCTTTGCCATAAGTGACGACGGTATAGGGCACGTTGAACCAGCGGCAGAGCGGGGCGACCAGAGGCAGCAACAGCACGTGGCCGCACACCACCCGGCTCGGTCGCTGCGTAATCAAATATCTCAGCAGGGCCGCCCCCAACCTAACTCTGCTCACCGCAGCACTGGCTGAACCTAGATAATGAAACCGCAGGGGTGACCGGTTGTACGGGTTACCGACCTCAGCCTCATCCCACAGCAGAAATACGTCTGCGGGTGTGGGATGGGGCTGCTCTAGGTAAGCCTTGAAAAGGTCTTTGACATAGGACTGAATGCCGCCCTCGCAGGAAAAGATTTTGAGGAAGACAAACGCGATCGGCCCAGTGGGCGGGTCTGACTCTTCTAACGCCGCTACGGGTAAAGCTGGTGGATGTGCAGAGGGCAAATTGGTGGTCGAAAAACCCATCGTAGACGGTGATAAATAGCTGTTTGCCCCTAGGCTACCCACTCGGCCTGTAGCAGGTTCAGGCTAGGACTGCTTTCAGGTGGGACAGGTGCCATATTTCACAATCGACAGGCAGTTGCGCCCATCCTTAGCGCGGTAGTAGGTCACCTTATCGGCCAGGCGACGCAGCAAAAACCAGCCGTAGCCGCTCTCTAGCAGTTCGCCCGGCTGAGGTTCGGGCAGCAGTTCGGGGTTAAAGGGATCACCGTAGTCCCAGATACGAATCTCGACCTGGTCGGTATCGAGGGCTAGGTCAATGTCAATGCCGGTTTCGGGGGGCAGGTGGGCGTGGGCGTGGCGCACCGCGTTGGTAAAGCCTTCGGTTAGGGCCAGGGCCAGGCGATCGCAGTGGTTGCCAACCCAGGCCGACTCGCCCTCTAGAGAACGGCAGGTTTCGTGAAACCATCGCTGCACCTGGGCGACCACATCGAGCTGGCTGGCCACCTGCAAATGCGCTTGTGTGGGTGCCTGTCTGGGAACTACCCTTGCCATCGCCTACTCCTGTATCAACGCTTACCAGCGGCCTTAATTTAGCTTAGCCAAAGAGTACACCCTCAGCAAAAAAACCTGCGTAAAACGATACAGTTCTACGCAGGTCTTGCATAACGGATAACATTGACGATCTAGAACAAGCCTAGGGTCAACGATTCTTGAATGGGGAAGGTGGCACCAATACCCAACCATAGCGTTACGGCCGTGCCCAGCATAAACAGGGTGGTAGCCAACGGACGACGGAAGGGATTTTGGAACTTGTTGACGTTCTCAATAAAGGGAATCAGCATTAGCCCCAGGGGAATGGCGGTCATTGCGCCAATACCCAGCAGCTTGCTCGGCACAATCCGCAGAATTTGGAAGGTGGGGTACAAATACCACTCAGGCAAAATTTCGAGCGGGGTGGCAAAGGGATCAGCGGGCTCGCCTACCAGGGCAGGATCTAGCACAGCTAGCGCCACACAGCAGGCAATGGTACCCAGAATAACCACGGGGAAGATATAGAGCAGGTCGTTGGGCCAGGCGGGCTCGCCGTAGTAGTTGTGGCCCATGCCCTGCTTGAGCATTTCTCTTAACTTAGGATCGCTTAGATCCGGTTTTTTAATGGTCGCCATCGAAAAACTTCTCCTGTTACAGCCAGTTGGGCCAGGCCCAAAGTTTAAATCATTCAGTTAGGGCAATCTGTACAGCTGAAACCAAACGTCATGCCCACAAGAGCTTTACAACACCGAAAGCTCAGAACCCTCAAATCACTCTCAAACCGCTTAGAGAGGGCCAGAGATACCCTGCTTACGAATCATCAGGAAGTGCAGCAGCATGAACACCGCGATCGCCCAAGGCAAAACAAAGGTGTGCAGGCTGTAGAAGCGGGTTAGGGTAGATTGCCCAACGGCCTCGCCGCCGCGCATCAGTTCGACGACGGTAGAGCCCACCACAGGAATAGCACCGGGTACCCCAGACACAATTTTCACGGCCCAGTAGCCCACCTGATCCCAGGGGAGGGAGTAGCCGGTAACGCCGAAGGTAACGGTAATTACGGCCAGCACGACGCCAGTAATCCAGGTCAGCTCGCGGGGCTTTTTGAAGCCGCCGGTGAGATAAACCCGAAACACGTGGAGAATCATCATCAGCACCATCATGCTGGCCGACCAGCGGTGGATAGACCGAATCAGCCAGCCGAAGTTGACGTCGGTCATCAGGTACTGCACAGAACTGAATGCTTCAGTGACCGTAGGCTTGTAGTAAAAGGTCATCGCAAACCCAGTGGCGAACTGGATCAGGAAGCAGGTCAGGGTAATGCCACCCAGGCAATAGAAAATATTGACGTGGGGCGGCACGTACTTGCTAGAGATGTCGTCAGCCAAAGCCTGAATCTCTAGCCGCTCGTTAAACCACTGGAAGGTCTTAGAGTCAGTAACTTGCTTGGTAAACATGAAGCGGGTAACTCTCGAGTAACTCTATATATCAATAAATGCCGTCAATGAAAAATGTAACATAGCTGTAATGGCTACGCTAAATCCTCTGATATAAATTCTAAGCCCTGGGAGGCGTTCTGCTATCTTCGCCAACCGCAGGGCAGGAGGAAATCGGGGCTTTAGGGCAGAAATTCGGCCTCAGTCCTCTCAATGAACGAATGAGGGGCGAATGAGAAAACCTGTCCAGCTCGAAATATTTCGTTACAATTCACGCCTGGGGCGTCGGTAGCCACAAATACTGTCGCTGGTGAGTCATTCTCCTGGCCGAAGCGTTGAGGTGCTGGGCGGGGACTGGTTTGCTGGGCAGATGGCATGGCCGACAAGGGCAGAGTTGGTTGACCTCAGCCCCACACTGAAGAGGGTTAGGCGCAATTCGCCAAAAATAGTCACAATAAACTAATGTGAAGCCGATGCCGAATGGCTATGGATATCGCCCATTCTTAAAGCCAAGCGATTTGGGTCAAGTCGATTCGGGCGAGGCTCCTTTGGGGCGTTTAGCTCTTCCAAGGGTAATAATTGAAGATTATTGCCCTAGATCGTCTGCCCCTGGCGCGATCGCATCCTCCGCTCCGCCCATTCCACCACCGCCTGCTTTTGCTCTGTATCTATGATCAGACTCCTGTTGCGTCTCAGTATTCTCTGCCTGTGTCTGGTTGGACTAGCCGTTGGTGGAGTGTCAGCGGGGCCGGCGATGGCCCTCACCAACGAGCAAAACCTGGTGGCGGAGGTGTGGCGCATCGTCAACCGTGCCTACGTCGACGAGACCTTCAATCACCAAAACTGGTGGTTTACCCGCCAGCGGGCGCTAGAGCGATCGCTGGCTAACCGGGCCGATACCTACCAGGCGATTCAAGACATGCTGGCTGGGCTAGAAGACCCTTACACCCGGCTATTGCCTCCCGCTCAGTACCGCAGCCTGCAAACCAGCACCGCTGGCGAACTGACCGGGGTAGGGCTACAAATTTCTAAAGATGAGCACCCCGGCTGGCTGCGGGTAATTGCCCCGATTGAAGGGTCGCCCGCCGAGCAGGCGGGTATTCAGCCCCAGGATATGGTGCTTGAAATTGACGGTACAGCCACCACTGACTTAACCCTAGACGAGGCCGCCGCTCGGATGCGAGGTCGTCAGGGTACGACGGTTACCCTCCAGCTGCGCCGCCCCGATGAAGCCACCGCTCGTCAGGTATCGCTGACCCGCGACGTGATTACGCTCAACCCTGTGGTGGCAGCGCTCAAAACCACGCCAGCAGGCCAGCGAGTAGGTTACCTGCGGCTAAGCCAGTTCAACGGCAATGCGGTGGAGAAGCTAGCGGGGGCTATTCGCGAGTTGGCCGATCAGGGGGCAGAGGGGTACCTGCTAGATCTGCGCAATAATCCCGGCGGCTTGCTGCAGGCCGGAATCGAGATTGCTCGGCTGTGGCTACCCCAGGGCACGATTGTTTACACCGTCAACCGCCAGGGCATTTTAGACAGCTTTGAGGCCTTTGGTCAGGCGATTACCGACGCGCCCCTGGTAGTGCTAGTCAACGAGGGCACCGCCAGTGCCAGCGAAATTTTGGCCGGGGCACTGCAAGACAATGGCCGGGCTAACCTGGTGGGCAGCATCACCTTTGGTAAAGGGCTGATTCAGTCGCTGTTTGACCTGTCGGATGGGGCGGGGCTGGCGGTAACGGTGGCCAAATATGAAACGCCGTCCCACCACGATATTAATAAACTGGGCATTACCCCCGATCGCATTGTGGCAACGGTGCCCCTCAACCGCGACACTGTTGCCACCGAGGCCGACCCCCAGTACCAGGCGGCCCTGGAGATGCTGAGCCAAGCCGCTACGGTGGTCGCCAGTGCTCCCTAACCCGACCTCTCCTAGCGCTGTAGAACCCAAGGCCAGTCGCTCGTACCACGACCCTCTCCACGGCGCGATTACCCTGCACGCCAGTGACCCCGACGAGGCGCTGCTGACTCAGCTGATCGATACGCCATCCTTTCAGCGGCTGCGGCGAATTCGCCAGCTTGGCCCGGCCAGCCTCACCTTTCACGGGGCCGAAAGCTCGCGCTTTACCCACTCGCTGGGGGTGATGGCGATCGCCCGTCGTGCCTTTGACCAAATTCAGCGCCGCTACCCCGAGCTGGCCCCCTACCGGGCCACGGTGCTGGTGGCGGCCCTGCTCCACGACATTGGCCATGGCCCCTTTAGCCACACTGCCGAAGAGGTGTTTGGCCTTCAGCACGAGCACTGGACCCGCCGCATTATCCGCGAGCTGCCGGAGATTTACGACGCCTTGGAGGCGCATTCTGAAGGACTAGCTGAGGCGGTCGATCAGGTTTACACCCACGAGCATCCCGTTGCGCTGGTGTGGCAGCTGGTGTCGAGTCAGCTCGACTGCGATCGCCTCGACTACCTGCTGCGCGACAGCTACTTTACCGGGGCCAGCTATGGTCAGCTCGATTTAGACCGCATTCTAATGGCGCTGCGGTTTGAGCCCCAGAGCGGTCGGCTGGTGGTAGCCCATAAAGGATTGTCTGCGATCGAGCACTACCTGGTGGTGCGCCACTTTATGTACGTGCAGGTGTACAACCACCCCAAAAATATTGCCGTCACCTGGCTGCTAGAGCGGGCCTTCGAACGCGCTCGCTCCGACCTCCTGGTCGGTAAGCTGGAGGCCGACCCCACCGTCACCGCCTGGCTACTGGCCCCCGATCGCCCCCTGGCGCTGGATACTTACCTATCCGGTGACGACATTGTGTTTACCTATCATCTGCAGCGGTGGCGGCACAGCCCCGACCTGCTGCTGGCCGACCTGTGCCGCCGTTTCCTCGATCGCGACCTGCTCAAAACCCTGGAGGTCACCCGGCTGTCGGTAGAGCAGCAGAATGATCTTCTCGATACTGTGCGCACCCATTTGGAGCAGCAGGGCTACAGCGGCGAGCACTACAGCGGTCTGCGCCGCAGCTGGAGCCGAGGCTACACCACCTATAACGAAGGCATTTGCCTGCACAGCGACAACGCCTTTATTGACATTAAAGACCGCTCGCCGCTGGTGCAAACCCTTAGCCAGCCCATTGAGCGCATCTGGCTACTCTACCCGCGAGACATTCACCCCTGGTTACGGCAAACCTGGGCCGCCTACAATCTAAGTAGTGAATCTGAAATCAAGTAGGGGCGGCAGAAAAGACATCGCCAACTACGAGGACCTCTGTGGCACCAGCGGGGGCACCAGCTCAACTAACGCCAGCATTGTTAGGCTCAGAGGCCACACAAAATACTGCAAAAACAGTACCGAATTGAAGTAGAGAAATACCATCATCACCAGGGCAGCAGAGGCCAAAATACTGATTGTTTCTCGCCAAAAGCTCAGGTAAATTAGCCCCACCAGCGACAACATCAGTAGCTTGGCTTTTAGACCGACCAGCCAGGGTAGATCTTGGGAAAGAATGACGTCTAGGGAAGGCGCACCGTCAATGTGCGAACTTCCTAGCCGGGTGGCCGAAAACATAATTGATTTTAGAAATCCTTCGGCATTCCAAATTAAGAACGGCAATGACGTCAAAACCGGAACGCTCAGAATAATTAAAAGACCCCAGGCCACATCTTTGATGCGTTCATCTTTATCCCCGTTTATCCAGAGGTAGATCAGGTAAAGGGGCAGCAAAAAGATGGCAATTTGTTTGATTCCTAAAGAAACGCTAAACGCCAGCAGGGATAGTCTTGGCCTTGCCTGCAGGAGGAACTGTCCCCTGAGAGGAGTCGTTGGCGGTTGCGGAGCGAGTGCTGGGCACTCAGCCACCCCAGAGGGGCTAAGGGACATCTCTGGTAGGCTTTGGCTTCGACTCTGCTCAGCCAGCGTAACGGCAGGGACGCTTGCCTGCAGGAGAATTAACGAGAGTAACAAAAAAAAGATGGCTGCAAATTCAAGATGGTGCACTCGCGTGATGTAAATACTCCAGCGACCCAGCAGGAGAATGGCGGCGGCGACAAAGCCAAACAGCCACAACCCCCGCCGGTAAAAAAAACTCAGCGTCAGCGCCACTATGCCTATGTGAAAAGAGAATGAAAGAGGCCGCCATAGATAAAGCCAGTCTAAAAAGTCTGGTAAGCCCAGTTTTTGAACTAGCGCCGAGAAGAGATAGGCTAGAGGAAAGTAGGTGGCGTACTTGTCGTTAGCCCGCATGTCGCTAGCTAAAACTCTGGCATAGGGATTTTCTCCGGCAATAATTCGCTTCCCTTCCAGCCAGATGTAGTAAATATCTTGACCCATCAAATCGCTTGCGGGTGTAAACCAGAAGCTAATGTGCATCAGCAGACCGGCAGCCGCCAAAAGCAGCAGTACTAGCCAATACCGTCTATTTAATCTGTGTTGTAGCACAGTAAACATTTCCCTTATCTACAATCTGTAGAGTTTAGCTATGCTTAGCTCTAGTGGGAAGATTAACTGTTGGAAACTGGCGATAGCAGGCTGCAATAATCATATAGACGGCGTAGGCCAAAAAGCCTAATGCGATCGCACCCAGCCAGTATTCGCCCAGAAATTCTTCATCTAGCTCGTCGAACACATTGCCCAGCCCACCAGCAGATTCATCATCAACTAGATAGGCGGCTTTGACCAGGTAGGCCCCGATTAAAACGAAGCCGACCCCGCGAGCCGTAATGCCAACTTTGCCAATTACTATTGCCCATCGCCTGACGGGGCGATAGAGGTCACGATTAAAGTCATTGATGTAGCCACCGGAGGCTGCCCCATAGATATAGAGACAACCCACGGCGACAACGCCCACACCCACGCCTACCAGCATCCATGGCCCCACTTCTTGCTCGAAGAGAACAGAGGCCAGATCTTCTATGGTGTCGTCAAAATCGACGGCTAAATTTAGGGCCAGTTTAGCCGCGCTTTGAGCAATGCCGAGATAGGTTATACCACTGACAACATAGCCGCAGCGCTGTAGCACCTGACGAATGCTCAAGTCCTCTGTATGCCCCGGGCCGATGATTGCCTGCATCAAACGCCACACCACATAGCCCAGCAGTCCAAACGCCAGCAGCCCTAGCTCTGCGCTTCCTAGAGGCCAGCTGTCTAGATTGGCGAGCACCGCCTCGCTACCCGCAACGATGGGCTGGTCGCGAATGATATCGTTGATAGCCAATAAACCGATCAGGCCATAGAATATGCCCTTGGCTGCGTGGCCCAAACGCATGTACCACCGTACCCAAGACCATTTGAAAATTTTAAGGAGCTGCCGCTGTGCTAAACGAACTAAGCCCTGTAAAAGCTTCAGTATCAGCTTGACCTTACCCATTGAAGCGCTATGCCAGCCAAACCATACTAGTCCTATGGCCTGCCGATGGAATCGTTTGCTAGTCTTCCTATTCAAATAGACTCTCGGGGTAAATTTATCTACCCAGCTGTAGACTTGGGCTTCGCGCAGGAAGCTTTTATTGTAGGTGTGTCGCTGTCCAGCGTGACGTACTGAAACCAAACCCCATGTGACCAGGTGGTTTGGTTGGTGCATTGGCCAGTCGCCTTATGGGCAAGCACTCTACATGTGGCGGTTTAGATTTATATATTTCCTCAAATTCGCTAGATGTAGTTCTATAAATCAGCTAACCTTAGGAGCAGCCTGGCTGCCTTTTGGTTGAAGCCGTCTGACCCGCAGGTTGCTGATCACAGTAAAATTGTACTATTGTATCGCGGCGCTATGTCCTTTGTTGGTCTCCACATCCACAGTGCCTATAGCCTGCTCGATGGGGCTAGTCAGCTGCCCCAGCTGGTGGAGCGGGCCAAGGAGCTGGGTATGCCCGCGATCGCGCTCACTGACCATGGGGTGATGTATGGCGCGATCGAGCTGATCAAGGTCTGCAAAGGGGCCGGGATTAAGCCGATCATCGGCAACGAAATGTACCTGATCAACGGCGATATTTCGCAGCAGCAGCGTCGCCCCCGCTACCACCAGGTGGTGCTGGCCAAAAATACCCAGGGCTACAAAAACCTGGTCAAGCTCACCACCGTCTCCCACCTGCAGGGGGTCCAGGGCAAGGGCATTTTTTCACGCCCCTGCATCAACAAAGACCTGTTGGAGCAGTACCACGAGGGGCTAATCGTTACCAGCGCCTGCCTCGGCGGCGAAGTGCCCCAGGCGATTTTGCAGAAGCGGCCCGATGTGGCCCGCAAGGTGGCCCAGTGGTACAAAGACCTGTTTGGCGACGACTACTACCTCGAAATTCAGGATCACGGCTCCCCTGAAGACCGGGTAGTGAACGTGGAAATTCTCAAGATCGCCCAAGAACTCGATATCAAGGTGATCTGCACCAACGACTCCCACTATATTTCCTGCAACGATGTGGAGGCCCACGACGCGCTGCTCTGCATTCAGACCGGCAAGCTGCTGACCGAAGACAAGCGGCTGCGCTACAGCGGCACCGAGTACGTCAAGTCTGCCGACGAGATGCGGCAGCTGTTTCGCGATCATATTTCTGAAGCGGTGATCGAAGAAGCGATCGCCAACACCCTGGAAGTCGCCGACAAAATCGAAGAGTACACCGGCATCCTCGGTCAGTCGCGCATTCCCGACTTCCCCATCCCCGCTGAGTTCAACGAAGATGCTGGGGCCTACATGGGGCACGTAGCCCGCGAAGGGCTGGTGAAACGGATGAAGTCAGCCAGCTATGACGAGATTAGCCAGGAGTACCGCGATCGCCTCGAATACGAAATCGAGATGATGATTCAGATGGGCTTCCCCACCTACTTTTTGGTGGTGTGGGACTACATTCGTTTCGCCCGCGACAACAACATTCCGGTCGGTCCCGGTCGCGGCTCGGCAGCAGGTTCCCTGGTAGCCTACGCCATGGAAATCACCAATATCGACCCCATTCACCACGGGTTGCTGTTCGAGCGGTTCCTCAACCCCGAGCGTAAGTCAATGCCCGATATTGACACCGACTTCTGCATCGATCGCCGCGACGAGGTGATCAAATACGTCACCCGCCGCTACGGCGAAGAGCGCGTCGCTCAGATCATCACCTTTAACCGCATGACCTCTAAGGCGGTGCTCAAAGACGTAGCGCGGGTGCTCGATATCCCCTATGCCGAGTCGGATCGGATGGCGAAGCTGATTCCGGTGGCGCGGGGCAAACCCACCAAGCTCAAGGTGATGATCTCCGATGACACCCCTGCCCCCGAGTTCAAAGAAAAGTACGAGAACGATCCTCAAACCCGCCGCTGGCTCGACATGGCCCTGCGGATTGAGGGCACCAACAAAACCTTCGGCATGCACGCCGCCGGAGTGGTGATTTCCAAAGACCCCCTCGACGAAATTGTGCCCTTGCAGCGCAACAACGACGGCCAGGTAATCACCCAGTACTACATGGAAGATGTGGAAGCCCTGGGCCTGCTAAAAATGGACTTTTTGGGCCTGCGCAACCTAACTATGATCCAAAAAACGCTGGATCTGGTCGAAGCTACCCACGGCATCAAAATTGATCCCGACGACCTGCCTATGGATGACCCCGCCACCTTTAAGCTGCTGGAGCGCGGCGACCTGGGCGGCGTCTTTCAGCTTGAGTCTTCCGGTATGCGCCAGATCGTGAAAGACCTCAAGCCCTCTGGTTTAGAGGATATTTCGTCAGTTCTGGCCCTCTACCGACCGGGACCGCTAGATGCCGGACTAATTCCCAAATTCATTAACCGCAAACACGGGCGCGAAAAAATCGACTTCGCCCACGAAATTCTGGAGCCGATTCTGAGCGAAACCTACGGCATCATGGTCTATCAGGAGCAGATTATGAAAATCGCTCAGGATATGGCGGGCTACTCCCTGGGGCAGGCCGACCTACTGCGGCGGGCCATGGGTAAAAAGAAAGTCTCGGAAATGCTAAAGCACCAGGGTAACTTTGTCAGCGGCGCGGTAGAGCGGGGCCTGGCGAAGAAGGTGGCCGAAGAACTCTGGGAGCAGATGGTGAAGTTCGCCGAATACTGCTTCAACAAGTCGCACTCTACCGCCTACGGGTTTGTCACCTTTCAGACCGCGTACCTGAAGGCCAACTACCCGGTGGAGTACATGGCGGCGCTGCTGACCTCCAACAGCGGCGACCAGGACAAGGTACAGATGCACATCGGCAACTGCATTGCCATGGGCATTGAGGTGCTGCCGCCCGATGTCAACCGATCGCTGGTCGATTTTACCCCCGAGGGCAAGAGCATTTTGTTTGGCCTCTCAGCGGTGCGCAACGTGGGCCTGGGGGCGATCGAGTGCATTCTCAAGAACCGGGAGGAGGAGGGGCCATTTAAGTCGCTACCAGAACTGTGCGATCGAGTCGATCTGCACTCGGTTAACCGCCGCGCCCTAGAATCGCTGATTCTGGCCGGTGCTTTGGATAAACTTGACCCCAACCGCAACCAGCTCATGCAGGATCTGGAGCTGGTGATCGACTGGGCGCAAGGCCGCGCTAAGGATCGCGAGATCGGCCAGGGCAATCTATTCGACATGATGCTGGGCGGCGACGATACCCAGGCCGCATCCCCAGCTAGCGGCTACGAAACTGCTCCTAAAGCGCCCCTAGTTGCCGACTTTGAGGCCCAGGATAAACTGCGGCAGGAGAAAGAACTGCTGGGTTTCTACATCTCTGACCATCCGCTCAAGTCGGTGCAGCGATCGGCGCGAGTGCTGGCCCCGATCAACCTGGCTGAGCTGCACGAGCAGCACGATAATGTAACGCTGAGCGCGATCGTGATTCTCGCCAGCGTCAAGCCTGTAATTACCAAAAAGGGCGATCGCATGGCGATCGTCCAGCTTGAAGACCTTACTGGGCAGGCGGAAGCTGTTGTATTTCCTAAATCGTTCGAGCGGATTGGTCAGCACATCGTCGCCGACAAACGACTGATGATCTGGGGTAAGGTCGATCGCCGCGACGATCGCGTCCAGTTCATCATTGACGATGCCGAGTCGATTGAAGACGTGCGCATGGTCATGGTGGAGCTAGACCCACGCCTGGCGGGCGACATCGAGCAGCAGCACCGCCTGCGCAACGTGATTCGCAACAACCAGGGCGACGACCCCAAGTATGCCCGAGTACCAGTGATCGCGGTGATTGGGGCCAACCAGCAGCGCCAGTTTGTGCGGCTGGGAGCACAGTTTCGCGTCAAAGACCCCGAGGCAGCGGTGACGGCCCTGGTTAATGCAAACTTTCAGGCCAAAGCAACGCCGTTGATTAGTGCTTAGGAGACTGTGGCGCAGGTTTAAATGCTATCTCTGGAGCTAGGGGCTAGGGGGCTAGGAAGCCAGGCGAGCCGTAAGGGGGTGGGCGCATGTCTGCCATGCAAGATGAGAAGACTGTGATTGTCTCGGGTGCCGTTGGCTTAAAAGCAGCTAAAAAAAACGGCTCAATAGGTGTTTCAGGGAGGTGACCTGCAAGCAGATGATGTATTCGCTAGGCTGAACACTAAAGTGCACCTGCTCTGCGATCTCATGCTAACCCTGACACACCTTTTGGAAGAGGCCAAGTGCTACGACAGCGTTCGGACGTTGCGCTGGCCCGACGGCGTTATCCGGTGTCCGAAGTGCGGCTCTAAGGAGGTTGTCAAGCGGGGTAAAGATGATGCTCATCCTCATCGCCAGCGCTACCGCTGCAAGGGTTGCCATCGACAGTTTGATGATCTGACGGATACCGTATTTGCCGGGCGACACCAGCCGTTGCG
>NZ_JADEXE010000398.1 GCF_015207265.1 Nodosilinea sp. LEGE 07298
CCTTACCCACCTACGCACCTACTCCCCAAGTGTTTCCGCCTCAGCGACTCCCTCTGGCACCGGGTCGTAGCCACCGGGGTGAAAGGGGTGACAACGCGTGATCCGCCGCGCCGCTAGCCAGCTGCCCTTGACGGGGCCAAACCGCTCGATCGCGGTCAGCGCATACTGCGAGCAGGTGGGGTTAAACCGGCAGGTAGGCGGAAGCAGCGGCGAAATCAGCCGTCGATAGCCGTGAATGAGCAGAAGAAGAAGGTGCTTCATGGCTCTATTCTATCGAGTGGCGGTTTCGACGGAGACCTATGGCTTCGACTTCGCTCAGCCACCAACCGCTGACTGAGCGGAGTCGAAGTCCTGCCTCTTCCTACGGGAGAAAGCCAGCTTGCTCAATAATCCAGCATTAAGGTGTTGTAGTCGTCGGGTGCTGAGGCGGCCCGCTCTGGCAGGTACACATTGGCGGTGGGGGCAAAGTGTGCGCTCTGTGGTCTGGCGGCTTTAGAAGCTTGAGTAGGCTGGCGCATGGAGGTCGCCTGGGCATTTAGACCTTCGGTGGCCTGCTCCAGCTCGGCGAGGCGATCGCACAGCCGTTGGCGGCGCTCGTCGATGTACTCTAGCTCTTTCTGAAGGCGCGTTTTTTCGACGGTGAGCTTGTACATGTCGAGGTACTGGGCCGCTTCGGTCTGCGGCCTTGGCATGGTGCTCACTTTAGGGAAAATTCTGCGGGGGGCGTGTTTGCTGTTCATAACAGTCTCCGGAGGGCGGGCCTAGCGTTCACAGGGCTAGATTGCCCGCTGGGCGGCGCAAATTCCCACCCGCTGACAATTTGTAGCAATAGGTTGTAGCAATAGGTCACACCTCCGCTAGCGCTTGGGCCACCGCATAGACCACATCTACCCCCACATTGTTGCCCTCCTGATTGGTTGCAGCCGCAATGGTGGTAGGACAACCCGCCAGCGCCGAGAAGTGAAAGGCTGCGATCGAATAGCCTGGCCCACCCCCACTGTGCCCCACGACCTGGCCATAGGGAGAGTCGGTATCCATAAACAGCCCTAAGCCACAGCCAACATTCTGTAAAGGCGGATGCGGTCCCAAGCTGTGAACCGGCTGAGCCATTTGATCTACCAGCGACGTATCAAGTATCTGCCCTGCAAATAACGCATCTATCATGGTCGCCAACTCAGCAGCGGTAGACACGACCACGCCGTGAGATACCCAGCCGGGATGGTAGCGCTGGGCCATGTTTACCCATTCGTTGCCGCCAAAGGCATGGGTGTAGCCAGGAGTCAGGTCTGCGACATCCTCCAGGGAGGTGGCGACAAAGGTGTGAGCTAGCTCCAGGGGAGAAAAAAACAGCTCGGCCAAAATTGCTTGAAGCGATCGCTCTGTAGTTTGCTCCAGCAGCGTTTTCAGCGCCAGATAACCAAGGTTGGAGTACGACCAGCCTGTGCCTGGCTCAAACAGCAGCCCTCGCTTGCGGACCACATTCAAATAATCCTGAAACAGCCAGGGAAAGCCGGGGGACACTTTCATGGCTTCGTGATAGGCCGGTAGTCCGCCGTAGTCGGGCAGGCCGCTGGTGTGGCTCAAGATCTGGCGTAGGGTAATGGGTGTTGCCACCGGAAACTCAGGCCAGTAGTGCTGAATTGGAGTATCCAAATCAAGCCGTCCAGTGTGTACCTGGTGCAGCACCGCCGCAGCAATCAGGGTTTTGGTGATGCTGTAGATAAAAAAGCGGGCATCGACAGGCAGCGGGACGGTGCGCTGGAGGTCGCGATCGCCAATACTGGTTTCGAGTACAAGCTGACCATCGGTGTAAGCGGCGATCGCTGCCCCCGGCAAACCAGAGTCGGCCAGAATCTGGCTGACTGAGGCTCGAATTTGTTCTAGGCGATCGCTGTCCATTTATATTTCTAAACCGTGACTAATGGCTTTGATCGTGTGGCGTAGTCAAATGCTGGCGGAATTGCAATCTTTGAGCTTACTCCAGTCTGTTGCAATGCTCCAAGCGGGCAGGGCCAGGGGCAGCTTATAACACTGCACAGGATAGTACTTCATAAAGTGCTGCTTCAGGTATGAGGAAATGGCCACCAGCAGGTCAGAGGCCGCGATCGCCGTCGGTAGCGCAAACCACTAGGGCATCATCAGGGCAATACATCGCTGCAATCCTTGCGCAGTTAGTTTTTGATCAATAATGCCAACGGCATCTCGCCGCAGCGTCAACAACGCACGGGGAAAGGCCACAAAGTCTTCCAGGCTCAGTTGGCCCGGCCTAAGGGCCGATGGCCTAATCAACAAACGCCAAAAAACTATTCAGACAGCAGGTTTTTACCAGGATATAGGCTATAGCGGTGCTGGTGGTCGATAGTAGTTTTACCCGCAAAGCGATGGAAGCGGTGAATACTGCACTTGAGGCTGTGGTTGCGCGATTTAGGTCACAGCTTTATACCCCAGTCCATTACTTTCTTAAACCTCGATTGACGCGGTTTTTTGAGGACTGCTTAGGGTCTAGTTTGGCTGGCATGATTAGGCAAAACAAGGTCACTTTCAATCCGCTGGTTCACATCTCGTTTGCGAATGACTTTGGCCGGTACACCTGCTGCAACAGAAAAAGGTGGAATATCTTTGGTGACAACGGTACCTGCACCAATAACACTGCCACGACCAATAGTTACGCCATCTAAAACTCGAACGCCAGAACCAATCCAGCATCCTTCCTCTATGTGAATACCCTTACAGGTAAATCCCTGGGAATGAATGGGTATATCGAGATTGTCAAAATTGTGATTGTTAGCAATTATTGTAGAATGCGAAGCAATCAGGCAATCACGATCTATCTGAACCTTTCCAGGACCGCCGATAAAAACGAAAGGGGCAATATACGAATTCTCGCCAACCTCAACAAACCCGCCATAACCAGAAAAAATTCTAATATCGACGTAGCGATCTATTGAAACATTATCTTTTAAAGTAATGTTGTTTCCCCTGCTGTCGATACAGGTGCCCTTGCGTATGCGAACTCCTTTGCCAATGTGAATGTTGCTCGTGCCAAAAATCCGCACACCAGACTGAATAAATATAGGAAGCTTACTTGCTCCCAAAATAGGGTAGTAAGCAATAATGCGTAATGCGGTGCCAATAGGGCTAGGTATCCATCCAAAAACGCCTGTAACCACGAAGCCCAGGGTGTAGTCTTTTATGAAACTAAGCTTTGATTGTAGGCCCATTTTGCTTTTCCTTTTTGATCTTTAATTGATTTTTTGATCAGACTTTGGAAAAATCGCTTGGAGCTGTCGCGTCAGACAGGCAGATTCAATTCTGAACCTATAAAAGCTATGATTAGGCTTCTAAAAGCTAAAACAATTGTAGAGATGGCTGTTGAAGCTTGTTTTAGACAAAGGCCTTGTTCAAGTATTGCTTAGAACATATAGGGCTGGCCTCTACCTAAAGCTATAGCGCTGGCCAGCTAGTTTAAAACATGATCAGGTATCTCAGCCTGGGCTAAGACACTAGTAAAGTATCTTGCTATTGTCATGTTCTAACCCAGGTGGCGATTGCTACAAACGCGTTGCAACCAAACTCGAGGCGGTTTATTTTGCGCTCGTCAAACAAGCAATTCATAGCCGATAGACGCGATCGCAGTCACGTCTATTTTCCTATGAATCAAATGCTGATTCTAAGTCTCAATTAATTTAGGGTGGACTTAATAAAAGCATGGTTAGAACAATTAAGATGACTTTTTGTGACTCAAATCTAAGTGAGTAGCGGGAAAATGATTTTTAGGGCTGCAAGGCTCTGTGTGGATGAAGCTTTTTAAGTTAGAGGCCTTGCGCCACTTAACACTCTAGATGTCTTTTTCTGGAGTCAAAATTTTAGTGTGACTCTTGAGACAATCTTGCGAAAGAAGGAATGTCTTCGTTAGATCGCCTTCGTAAACTATGAAAGTAACTTTGAATGAATGCTTAGCTTTTCACTTTACTAATGTAAAGTGTACGTTCAAAGTTCTGGTTAGTGCTCATTTGGCATAACTGTATCATGGCTTCTCTGAGTTTGAAGGTATTTGAGTCGGGTTCATGAAAACTTGTTTATTTTGAATCTTTCATGAGGTGAGTTTAGAGCAGAGAATGAGGTGGTCGAGCTTGTAACTGTTTATCATACGGAGGCGATCGCCCCAGCCCCGCTGATTGCACGGTTTGAGACTAGGGCAGCGTCAACGCTAAGAATTAGGGTGCCGTAGGGTACATTCGCGCAGCAATGCACCGAGAGGAAGGCCATCCTAGGGCAAAACATTGAGTACGAAGACGGGCCGCCGCTCCAGTGCCACACCGCGCCCGGTAATTTTGAGATGACCGTGGGTAGTATGTCTCGATAGACCTATGACTGCTTAACGCATGATGCTACCCGTCACCCCAAAACCAAAACGCCGCCGTCTGTTGATCGCCTTAATTGTTGGCGGTATATTGGTGACCAGCTTTCCATTTTTGGTGGTTGGTGGTCTGCTGGCCAAAACTAGTTGGGATGAGTGGCAACAGTGCCGGGGCTACACCCAGTTCAACCCTACCCAGTGGAATGACCCAACTCTCAGCGCCGATCCTACCTACGTCCGCCTCTGTATGGTGGATGACCTACTGGCCAAATATCTGCTGCTGGGCAGGCCCCAGGCTGGCGTTGTTGAACTACTGGGCACCCCAGAACCCCAAAACGGCTTTGCCGACTACGATATGATCTACGTTTTGGGGCCAGAGCGCAGCTTCATCAGCATCGACTATGAATGGCTGGTGATTAAGCTCGATGCCGCAGGCCACGTCAATGAAGCTAGCATTGTGACCGATTAGGCTGGGGTTATTTGTGCCTGGGGCGTAGCGTGCCAACCAGGGGTAGTTGCTCTGTTCGGCCACGCCGCAAGCGTAATTACCCGTCACCTGCGCAGCCTGGGGTAAGGCTAATCTTTTAATGCAGCATCAGGGTGGCTGGAGCCTGTTGTTATAAGGGTGGCTAACCATTCACGTTAAGTTAAGGGTGTCGTAAAC
>NZ_JADEXE010000399.1 GCF_015207265.1 Nodosilinea sp. LEGE 07298
TCCCAGGAGGGGAAGAATTACCGAACTTCTCCGATTTCACCCAATTCAAGGAGTTATCTAATGCAACCCACCCCGATCAAGGTTAAGTCCCGTCGCCCTGCCCACCTCGAACTGGTGGATCATGCCCAGCCTTCCCCCGATCAGGGCTTTCTGGTCTTTGATCAGGTCTCCAAAAGCTTTCCCACCGCCAAGGGCGTGTTCCCAGTTCTAGAAAACGTCAACCTGACGATTCAGGAGGGTGAGTTTGTCTGCTTCATCGGCCACTCGGGCTGCGGCAAATCGACTCTGCTCAGCCTAGTTTCAGGCTTTCAGCAGGCGACGGGGGGCTCCGTTACCCTCAACGGCAAGCCCATTCTCAAACCCGGCCCCGATCGCATGGTGGTCTTTCAAAACTACGCCCTGCTGCCCTGGCGCACCGTATTTGAAAACGTCTACCTGGCGGTAAAAACGGTGTGGCCCACAAAGCCCGAAGCCCAAAAGCGTGCGATCGTGCGCGACCACCTGGCCATGGTGGGGCTCACCGAAGCCGCCGACAAGCGCCCCGACCAGATCTCCGGCGGCATGCGCCAGCGGGTCTCCATCGCCCGTGCCCTGGCCATTCGCCCTGAGGTGCTGATTCTCGACGAACCCTTTGGAGCGCTCGATGCCATCACCAAAGAAGAACTCCAGGAAGAACTGCTGAAGATCTGGAACGACCACCGCTGCACAGTCTTGATGATCACCCACGATATCGACGAGGCATTATTTCTAGCCGATCGCCTGGTGATGATGACCAACGGCCCTGCCGCCACCATCGGCGAGGTAATGGACATTCCCTTTGAGCGGCCCCGCGATCGCGACCAGATTATGGAAGACCCCCAGTACTACCAGCTGCGCAACTACGCCCTCGACTTTCTCTATAATCGCTTTGCCCACGATGAGGGAGTCTAGGATGGCTAACCCCCGCGACTGGTTTGCTGGCCGGGTAGCAGTGCTGGCCACCATGCACCGCAAAGAGCAGGCGATCGCCCCCCTGCTCGAAGCCCACTTGGGCGTCACCGTCACGGTGCCCCCCGCCTTTGACACCGACGGCTTTGGCACCTTCACGGGCGAGGTAAAGCGCCCCGCCAATCAGCTCACCACCGCCCGCCTCAAAGCCGCCGCCGCCCTGCGGCAAACCGGGGCCACCCTGGCGATCGCCAGCGAGGGCAGCTTTGGGCCGCACCCACAGATTCCCTTTGTGGCCTGCGATCGCGAAATCGTCCTGCTGTGCGATCGCCAACATCAGCTCGAACTTGTGGGTGAGTGTCTTTCCCCCAACACCAACTACCGCCAGCAGGTGGTTCGCAGTTGGGCAGAGGCCAAAGCCTTTGCCTCCACCGTAGGCTTTCCTAGCCACGGGCTGATCGTGCGGGCCGACGACACCGAGATCGCCAAGGGCATTACCACTGCCGAAGAGCTAGAAACGGCGGTGGTGACAGCTATGCAGCAGTCCCCCAGTCGCCAGGCCCGCCTTGAAACCGACATGCGGGCAATCTATAACCCCACCCGTATGGAGGTGATTGCCCAGGCGACCCAAGCGCTGCTCAACGTTACTTCTCAAGCCTGCCCCGCCTGTGGCTGCCCCGGCTTTAGCGAGGTAAAACGCTGGCCTGGCCTACCCTGTGGCCACTGTGGCACCCCTACGCCCATGACCTTGTCAGTTCGATACCAGTGCCAGCAATGCCAGCATCAGCAAGATGCCCCCTGCCCCAACTCACCGACCGTGGCAGATCCTACCTACTGCCTCTACTGCAATCCGTAGCGTCTACAAAGGGTGCTGCGCCAACTAATCGAGGGTGGCAGCAGCAGATGAGACGTTGACATTCCCCTGCCACAGGATTGCCATAGGGATTCTCTAAAGTGAAATAGCAACTGGATGGGCACTGCTTCGCTACGGCAGTGTGATTGTTCTGCTCTCACACCATCCTGCGCTTCATCTTTGGAGACTAAACCATGAGAACCCATCCCCGCCCGCTTGCTGATAGTTCTGAATTTTCGACCAATGGCATTGAGCCTGGGCCACCGAGAAAGGCTAAATTTTCTAAACGATTAGGAACGTCTGTCGCACTTGTGTTGCTAGGTGCTGGCATTGCCACAGGTTTGAGCTACGAATTTCACCAGGTAAACCAGGGGTCAATGCCCATGCAGACGGCTGGAGCGGCGGTAGCGCCAGTGCCCACCTCAGGCTCCGCTCCGCTCCTAGGTGCCGCCGCCGACCCAAACTTTGTTGAGGGCATTGTCAACCAGACGGGGCCAGCGGTGGTGCGCATTGACTCCAGCCGCACAGTGGCGACTCAAGTGCCCGATGGCTTTAATGACCCCTTTTTTCGCCAGTTCTTTGGCAATCAGGTGCCCGACTTGCCTGCCGATCACACTGAACGCGGCGTGGGTTCTGGGTTTATCACCCGCAGCGATGGTCGAATCATCACCAACGCCCACGTCGTGGACGGGGCCGACCAGGTGAAGGTCACCCTCAAGGATGGCCGCAGCTTCGACGGCAAGGTGCTGGGTGAAGACCCCGTCACCGATGTGGCCGTGGTGCACGTCGAGGCCAAAGACCTGCCCACGGTGAATTTGGGCAACTCAGATCAGCTCAACCCTGGGCAATGGGCGATCGCCATTGGCAACCCCCTCGGCCTCGACAACACCGTCACCGCTGGCATCATTAGCGCCACCGGGCGATCGAGCGGCCAGGTGGGCATCCCCGACCAGCGGGTCAACTTTATTCAAACCGATGCCGCCATCAACCCCGGTAACTCCGGCGGCCCCCTACTCAACGACCAGGGCCAGGTAATCGGCATGAACACCGCCATTATTCAGGGGGCGCAGAGCATTGGCTTTGCCATCCCGATCAACACAGTGCAGCAGATCGCTGACCAACTGGCCAGCCAGGGCAAGGTCGATCACGCCTACCTGGGCATTCAGCTAGTCACCCTCACCTCCGAGGTGAAGCAAACCCTCAACAGCGACCCCAACAGCGGCCTCAGCGTTAGCGAAGATCAGGGCGTACTGGTGGCTCGCGTCATGCCTGACTCGCCCGCCGCTAAGGCGGGGCTGCGGGCGGGGGATGTGATTCAGCAGATTGATGGCGAGGCTGTCACCCAGGCCGACGAGGTGCAGAGCCTGGTCGAAAGCAGTGCCATCAACAGCCGTCTGAGTCTGCAAATCAAGCGCAATGGCCAGAGCGAAACCCTTACGGTGCAGCCGGGGGCATTGCCCGCGCAAAATAGCGGACAGTAGCCGACAACCTCTACAGCCGGCCAATCCCTAGGGTCTAGCTGGGGCTTGGCTCCCGTGGGTCAATAATCGGAGCCTGATCGACTAGGCGAATTTGATTTTGCTTAGCTAACACTGTGACTATGGGCAGCGATCGCGCCGCTGGCCCCTGCAAAACCCGCCCCTCTGCATCGTACTGAGAGCCGTGGCAGGGGCAAACAAACCGATTCTGCTCAGCATTCCACGGCACGGTACAGCCCAGGTGGGTGCAGATCGGTCGCAGGGCGTAGGGGGCGATGGCTGGCCCTGTCTCAATCACCAAGTAGGTTAATTCAGTTTCGGGTAGCCCTTTGACAGGAGCAGGCACCCCCGGCGTAACCGTGGGCAAAAAGGCGTCTAGGGCGATCGGCGTTTCGTTCAGGTCAAGGGCCTGCACTCCCGGCAGATAATCGGCACAGCGGGAGTTGTAGGGAAAGGTAGAGCAGAGAGTTTCGAGATCAACTTCCCTAGCGGAGCTGCTGCTTTGCCAGAGGCTGCCCAGCGCCAGGGTCCCCACGCCGCCCCCCGCAAAATAACGCAGAAACCGCCGTCGCGGCAGCGAAAACGGCTGCCGGGAATGATTGGATTTAGGAGGCATCATGACATTGTTGGGTAAACGTCTGGGCGAAAGGGCGAAAGTGAGAAATTAGCGTTGCTGAGTCGAAAGAATTATCTTCAATAGCAACACATTCGTGTGGCCGCTTAATCCCCCAACATGGAGAAATTTTGGGAATTCTGGCTGCCCCAAAACTCAAGAGGTTAGAGCAGATCATGCCTGTATTCAGCAATGCCGAACATCTAGCGCAGGGCATCGCCAATGGTTTTGCCAACTGTGGGGCTCTGCCAATAGCTACCGTGGGCATCGCCCCCCCAGAGCAGCGGCACGATAGTCTGCTGAAAGGGCCGGGTCAGCAGTCCTGGCTTTTCGGTAATCACATCCTGCATTTGCACGTAGGTCTGGGAGGTTTGCAGCAGCATGGGCACCACCCCCTCCAGCGGGTAGGCAATGGGGTCGCCGGGATGAATGAAGTTGCGCCAGGGTAGGGGCTGCCCCTGGCGGAGCACAAAGAGGGCATCTAAAAATTCCTTCAGGCTGCTAGTCAAATCGTGGGAGCTTTCGCCGGTCAGCGACAGCAGGCTAAACAGCGCGATCGGTGACCCCATGGTGTGAATGCTTGCCACCGGCAGGCCCACGCCAGGGTTTGTGCCCAGACCAAACAGGGCATTGCGGATCTGGCTCACCACCTGGCGAATGTCATGGGTGTTGGTGTCTTGATCCAGACGCGAATCTTCCCAGCGGCCCGCAAACAGAATGTCGAATAAGATCACGGTGCCCATGCTGTGGGTCACCAAGTGCAGACGATCCTTCGAACTAGCTCCGGCCATTGGCCCCAGGGCAATATCGCGAATGCGGTAGACCACCTGAGCCCCTACGTGGCGGCTCAGGTACAGGGCGGCATCGCCGACAAATTCGACAATTTCTTGGCGGCGAAAGTCTCGAAACAAAAGGTTTTGCCACTGGGATGAAGCTTGCAGACCCTGGACAAGTTTTTGCTGGGGGGCCACGTTGAGGTCACCCCAAAACAGAAAAATGGGCTTGAGGGTGCGGCTACTGTCGTTGAGCGATCGCCGAATGCCCTCTAGCAACCCCAGGCAGGTTTGCTGAAACGCTTCCTGACTGCGGTTTTTCACGCCGTGGACAAAGAGAACATAGTCGGTGGTCATGGGCGAACTCCTTTAGGC
>NZ_JADEXE010000400.1 GCF_015207265.1 Nodosilinea sp. LEGE 07298
CGCTTGGCCTTAGAGGGAGCAGACGGTTTGGCCGGTAGTCAGGGATCCCTAGCCGGGCTAGAGCTAGTGTGGCTATCCAGCCGCCTAGAAGCATTTTTGGTGCAGGTGCAGGGGTCAGCTAAGCTCCAACTCACCAATGGTCAAATTATGTCGGTGGGGTACGCGGGCCGCACCGAGTACCCCTACACCAGCATTGGTCGTGCCCTGGTCAACGATGGCAAAATCGATCCAGAAAACCTGTCGCTGCCCAATCTAATCGCTTATTTTGAAGCCCATCCCGAAGATTTGAACCAATATTTGCCCCAAAACGAGCGATTTATTTTCTTTCGCGAGGGCGATAGTGGGCAGCCACCTACGGGTAACCTCAGTGTGCCGGTAACGGCTGGGTACTCGATCGCTACTGACAAGTCGCTGCTGCCCCCAGGGGCGATCGCGGCCATCCAGGTACCGTTACCTCAGCAAACTCCCCAGGGCACCTGGAGCAGCCAGCCCACCACCCGCCTAGTGCTCGATCAAGACACCGGGGGCGCTATTCTAGGCCCAGGGCGAGTCGATCTATTCGTAGGGACAGGCCCCCAGGCCGGAGAGCTAGCCGGGCGCATTAACACCCCAGGTCGCTTATATTACCTGCTGTTGCGTCCCTAAGCGCCCACCCCTAACGTGGCGATAATTCCCCTGGTCTGCCACAGTAGGGGTGTTACCCTATACGCCTATGGATACTTCCTTTGCCCTCACCCTACAAATCGTGCTCACGGTGTTGGCCGGAGTCACAGCACAGGTCATTGGGGAAATCGCTAGGGTTCCCAGCATCATTTTCTTACTGCTGTTTGGTATTGGCCTAGGGCCAGACGGCATTGGGTTGCTCCATCCCCAAGACCTAGGGGTGGGGCTTGAGGTCATTGTGGCCCTAAGCGTAGCCCTGATTCTATTTGAGGGGGGGCTGAGCCTAGAGCTGAGTGAACTGGGCCAGGTGTCAAACAGCCTGCGAAATCTAGTTACCATCGGCATTTTTATTACGCTGGTCGGTGGTGGTATGGCGGCCCACTGGCTCGGGGAGTTTCCTTGGTCCCTGGCCTTTCTCTATGCTTCTTTGGTAGTAGTCACGGGGCCTACGGTGATTAGCCCTTTGCTGCGTCAGGTGGAGGTCGATAGCAAGGTGGCTACCCTACTAGAAGGGGAGGGGGTGCTCATTGACCCCGTCGGGGCCATTCTAGCTGTGGTGGTGCTCGATATTATTCTCAATGGCGACGCCGACCCCCTAACGGTAGTAGTAGGCGGACTAATTTTGCGGCTGGGAATCGGCACGTTGATTGGGGTAGTGGGTGGTGGACTAATCGGTCTTTTGCTCAAGCGAGCCAACTTTTTAGGCGAAGATCTGCGCAACCTGGTGGTGTTAGCCGGGCTATGGGGGCTGTTTGGGCTGGCCCAGAGCATTCGCAGCGAGTCAGGGCTAATGGCTACAGTCGTGGCGGGCATGATGGTGCGCTGGCTTTCGGTGCCCGATGAGCGGCTACTGCGCCGGTTCAAGGGACAGCTGACCGTGCTAGCGGTATCGGTACTGTTTATTTTGCTGGCCGCTGATTTGTCGATTGCTAGTGTATTTGCCTTAGGCCGAGGAGCCGTATTGACGGTACTGGTACTGATGGTGGTAGTACGCCCAGTCAATATTTGGATTTGTACTCGCTCTAGCGACCTAAATTGGCGACAAAAACTGTTTTTGGGCTGGGTAGCCCCGCGCGGTATTGTTTCCGCTTCGGTAGCATCCCTGTTTGCCATTTTGCTCACCGAACGAGGCATTAGCGGCGGCGATGCCATTAAGGCCCTGGTGTTTCTCACTATTATCTTGACCGTGATGGTACAGGGGCTAACAGCGCGGTTAGTCGCTGGCTGGCTAGGTATTACTAAAGCCGATGCTGTGGGCGCGGTAATCGTAGGATGCAGCCCTCTAAGCTTGCTAATTGCCCGCTTAATCAAAGAGTATGGCGACCCGGTGGTGATGATCGACACTAACGAATCGACTGGCGCAGCCGCTGAGAAGGAAGGCATTGAGCTGTTGATCAGCAGTGCCCTCGATAGCGATGTTTTAGAGAAAGCTGGGCTAGATAAGGCTGGCACCTTTTTGGCCATTACCAAAAATGGCGAGGTCAATGCGGTAGTCGCCCAGCGCGCTCTAGAGGATTTTCAGCCCGCCCGAGTCATTGCTGTAGTACCCCAGGATAAAAGCTTAGGTGAACTACCTGATAAGGGACAGCTGAAGGGTGCCCAAACCCCCCGTCTCTCCCTCAAGCAGTGGAATACTTACCTTAATGACGGGGAGGTGCGTCTGGGTGAGACCCAGCTGCGGCAGGAGAATATTGACCGGCAAAAGGCCCATCTAGCCACACTCGTGCAGAACGGAAGCATGGTACCTCTGCTGGTTGAGCGCGGTGATGCGTTGCGGGTGATGCCAGGGCAAGATACGTGGGAGGTGGGCGATCGCATTATTTACCTGTGGCACGACTCTAAGCCCAAGCTGCTCAAGCAGTTAGCAGGCGGTATTCAACCCACTCGCCTGACCCTAGAAACTATACCGGCCGTCGAGGCGGTTCCTCCTCAATCTAAAGGCCCACTGCCAGAAACTGAGGCTCTAGCAACCATCTTTCCTCATGTGGCAGCGTCTGCCAACGGGTCTACTCCAGAAACTCCGACTGGCCCAGCCACGAAAAGTCCAAAGAATATTCCCAACGATGGGGCTTCGGCGGCGGCTGATGCCTAGACGAATGACCTGCGATCGCTGGGGGCAAAGATCAGCATTTTCCCTTTCAAGCTCAGGTGGCTGCTCAGCTCTAAATGGGCTGGCTACGTAGTTTTATCCAGTGTATGGCATCTTCATCTGCTCATTCCCCTCAGCTAGGCACCCTTACCGGCATTGGTGTCGGCCCCGGCGACCCTGACTTGCTTACGCTCAAAGCCCTAAAGTGCCTACAAAGTACTGACGTAGTGGCCTTTCCGCAGGGACGCAACGGCCAGCCAGGATTGGCGCAGCGTATTATTGCGCCGCACTTAGGTCAACAGCTGCTGCTGCCCCTAGAGTTTCCCTACGTTCTAGACCAACACCAGCTCTCGAATGCCTGGCAGCAGGCGGGCGATCGCGTCTGGCAGCACCTCAGTCAGGGGCAAGATGTAGTGTTTGCCTGCGAAGGAGACCTAAGCTTCTACGGCACCTTTAACTATTTAGCGCTTGACCTAGAACGACGCTATCCGGCAGCAAGAATACATCGAGTCCCAGGCATTTGCTCACCCCTAGCGGCGGTAAGCACTCTAGGCCTTCCCCTCACCGTACAGTCTGACAAGCTTGTAGTACTTCCGGCCCTTTATGCTGTTGCTGACCTCGAATCCGCTCTGGGCTGGGCTGATGTGGTAGTGCTGCTTAAAGTAGGGTCGGTATACAACCAGATATGGCAGCTCCTAAACCAGTGGCAACTGCTTGAGCAAAGCTGGGTCATCGTCAACGCCACCCAACCCCATCAGGCTATTTATCGCCCTCTTACGCCTTACCCTGATCTCGATTTACCCTACTTCTCTTTAATGGTCATTAGGTCGGGGGCAAATCCGCTACCCTAGAAAAGAGCAGGAACCCAAGCCTATGGGGTTAAGTCAACACATTACGTCCACAGCAGGCGCGCACTCGGAATGAACCCACTTACTGCACCCAAGTTCAGCCAGTTACTCACCACTCTTCGCCAACCTCAGTGGATTGCCGCCATTGTATCGTTGGGAGTTCACGGTGCCTTATTTGCGGCAGGCCCTTCCTTTTCGAGTTTAAATGCGACCACCCTAGGCGGCAGTAATCCAGAACTAGAAGAGCGTCGAGTGCCGCTAATCGAGCTTACGCCTGAAGAACAGGACCGTCTCCCAGACTTTTCTACTTCCACCTACTCATTATTGCCAGGCAGCAACGACGATTTATTTAGCCTCTTCCCACCCTCAGGCGATAGCTTGCCCTTAGAGCCTGGCTCAGACTTTGGGGCGTCTATTAGAATACCAACGCCTCAATTGCCCTCTAACTCCTTCCCATCCGGTATTTCTCCTTATACATCGCCTGGGCGTTCCACCATTAGGCTATCTCCCCGCCGCTCTACCTTACCTGCTATCCCCAATAACAATTCCTTAGGACGACGACCCGAAACGCCTACCCAAGGGTCTACATCCCAATCAGCCTCGACTCCTACAGCTACGGCTCCAGAAGACGCTAACGCACCTGGAGCTGCTGATTTAGAACTGCGTCAGGATAACAATCAGGGCAATACGGCTAGCAGTACTCCTTCGACCCCGCTTAACCCCTCTGCCCCCAACGCCTCAGATGATACTGAACAAGCCAGTGATCTCCTAGCCCGGGTTGAATTTAGCGATGATCAAACCAGCACAGCAGAGGTCGAAACTGCGAAAGCAGCCTGGCTGCAATCGGTCAAAGCTAAGTTAGGCGATACTGTGGTTGAAGCCCCTGAACCTCTAATTATTGAGGTGCCCTACAGTGGTCGGCTGTGCCTAGAACCTGAGCCTGCTGATGGAATGCTGGGCGTCGTTGGCGTACCCAATGAAGCTGATGGTTTAAGCCTCTGGACCGCAGTACTCAAGAGCACAGGTTATCCATTCTTAAACCAGGCGGCTGAACAAGCTCTGCAAGACCTTCAGCAGGCAGATACAGAAGAGAGTTTAATAGCTATCAACACCCTGTACGAGGTTGTAGTAGAAGTAGAGTACAACAGTGAAGATTGTATAAGCCGCGAGGCTTTGTTACAGTCCCGCACAGCCGAGCCAGACCAACCTGCAACACCAATGGAATAAAAAAGCTGGCCTGTATATAGCGAGAAGCGTAAGCATTGGGGTGCATCCCAGTCTTGCAAGACTCATTTTGAGAAGTAGCCATTTAGATAAGCACATCGCTGTTGCAGCACTTGTTGCACGTTATCTGCGTTCCAGTGAGCTCCTGAAATCTTGATTCGACGTC
>NZ_JADEXE010000401.1 GCF_015207265.1 Nodosilinea sp. LEGE 07298
CCACCCATCCATCCACCCATCCACCCGCCTACCCGCCTACCCGCCCACCCATGCACATCACCTACCTCACCGGCAGCTACCGCCCCGACCAAGACGGTGTCGCCGACTACCTGGCCAACCTGCGATCGCACCTCCACCAGCGCCAAATCACCTCCACGGTGCTCACCACCCACGACTCGGCTCGCGCCATGGCTGACCCCACTGTGCAAGGGGCGATCGCGCAGTGGCAGGTACCGCAGCTGGTGCCGCTGGTGCAGCGCATTTTGGCCACCCCCACCGACATCCTGCACATTCAGCACGCGGCGGGCAGCTACCGCTTTGAGCGATCGGTGTTCTTGCTGCCCCTGCTCCTGAGGCTAGCGGGCTATCGTCGCCCCATCGTCACCACCGCCCACGAGTACGGCTGGTGGGACTGGCAGCCCAGCTGGTTTCCGGCCCCTTGGCTGGAGAGCCTGAAAGAATGGGGTCAGGCCCGTATTTGGTGGGACCGCGAGGACGGCTTTTTGCTCACCGGCAGCGACGCCATCCTCACCACCAATGAGAACATTACGCGAATTATGAAAGAGCGATTGCCCAGTCGGCGCGATCGCATCACCACTGTTCCCATCGCCGCCAACCTCAGCGTCGCCCCCGCTGACCGCGCCGCCGCTTGTCAGCAGCTGCGCCACGACTGCGGCTGGCCCGAGCAAGCCCAGGTCGTCACCTTCTTTGGCTTTCTGCACCCGGTCAAAGGCATTGAGCCACTGGTGCAGGGCTTTCGGCAGGTGGTCGAGGCTCAGTCCCAGGCTCGCCTACTGCTGATGGGCGGTGTCGAAACCCTGGCCCTGCGCGGCCAAGACGCCGAGCAGTACTGGCAAAAGGTGCAGGGCCAAATCCGCGACCTGGGCCTCACCGACTACGTTCACTGCACCGGCTATATCGACGCCGATCTCGCCTCCCGCTACCTCTCCGGCTCAGACCTGGGCGTGCTGCCCTTTAACCCCGGCATTTCGCTCAAAAGCGGCTCGCTGCTGGCCCTGCTGGCCCACCGCCTGCCCACGATCGCCACCTGCACTGCCGAAACTGACGCCATTCTCAGCGAAAAACGGGTGATCGCCCCGGTACCCCCTCGCGATAGTGCCGCCCTAGGAAATGCGATCGCCGCCCTATTGCAAAATTCGACTGAACAGCAGCGCCTGGCCACAGCGGGGCACAGCTTCGTTCAGGCCTTTACCTGGGACGGCATTTGCGATCGCCACCAGGATATTTATCAGCGGCTGCTCTCCTCCGACTCCGTAGGGGCCGCCCACCCGGCCTGAGCCAAACTTCGCCAAACGTCAATGTCTGCCCTCCTATCGAGGCCGCTAGGGCCTCCCTTTTCTAGACTAAAAATCCACTATCACCGATAGGTAGCACCATGGCTAACTCCCAGTCCTCCCAAGAGACAAACCTTTCCGACTCCGTCGCCCAAAACCCTGGAGCTAGAAAGGTTGCCACCAAAAACAACCCCAAAATCGGCCAGGAAGAGGCCCGCAACGCCAACGCTGGCGAAGGCCCCAATGCCGCTGGCGGAGAAACCCCCAGTACTGCCGAAGATCACGTCCCCGCCGAATCGAGCCCTGAGGCCAGCGATTTGCCCACCGCCAACCGGCCCAACCCCGAGCAAACTGAGTCTAAATAAACGGTGCCGCCAAATTCACCTTCAATCGCCCCGACCACAGGTAAACCGCTTGCGCCGGGGCAAGCGGCGTTTGCTCAGCCCCTGGCAGCTAGGCTAAAACAGCGCAGTGGCTTCGCCTAGGGAAAGAGGATACCCCAGCAGATAGCCTTGGGCGGTTTTGACCTGGAGCTGTTGCAGAGCGGTTAGCTCGGAGGGGGTTTCGACACCTTCGGCGACGATGGAGCTATAGGTTTCTTGGGCGAACCCGACTAGGGCGGCGGTCAGGGCGCGGCGGGTATGGTCGGTATCGATGTCGCGAATGAGGCTGATATCGAGCTTGATAATATCTGGATTGAGCTGAAGAATATGGAGAAAACTGGCGTAGCCCGCCCCAGCATCGTCTACGGCCAGGCGCACGCCGCGATCGCGTAGGGAAGCGAGCCGTTCGCCAAAGTTTGAATAGTCAGGTATGGGGTCATGCTCAGTTACTTCTAGCACAATGCGGTGCAGGGGTTTACCCTGAAGCACGCGTTCGACGGCACCGCTAAGAATGTTGTCTGGCGATACGTTGACCGAGAGATAGATGTCTTCAGGGATGACGGCGAGGCCCTCTAGGGCCTTGGCGATCGCCGCCATTTCGAGTTGTTCGCTATAGCCTACCTCAGCGGCCTCGGCAAACCAGATATGGGGACCGCGAATGGGCCGCGACCAAAACCGGGTCAGGGCCTCAAACCCAATAATCTTACGGTCTGCGAGGCGAACGATGGGCTGGTAGACCAGGGTAAACGCACTGGACTCTAGCACGGTTGTAACTCGCTGAGTCATGGCTTGATGGGCCTGCACGCTGTCTAGCTCTCGCCCAATTTGTCGGGCGGTGAAGTCGGCAAACAGCTGCATGATCGACAGATCGCGATCGCCCAGGGAGAGGTTGGGCCGGGTGCTAAAGCAGCAAAAGGTGCCGTAGACCTGCCCATTGCTCAACCGTAGAGGAATGCTGAGGTGCGCTCCCACCGGTAGGGCTGTGGTAGCCGCTATCTCCAGGGCAGCCGGAATTTTGGTGGCATCTTGAATTAGCTGGGGTAGCCGACCATCGACAACGCGCTGGCAATAGCTCTCCTCCAGCGGGTCTGAGGCTCCTACGGCAATCGGTACATTCTCTAAAGATGAATTAACGTAGCGAAACCGGCGCTTGCCTTCGGAAAACTCCGATACAAACGCCACCTCCATATCGAGGTGTAAGCGAATGGCGCACAGCGCGTCGATGACGACCTCATCAATCGACCCAGTTCCCAAACTATATGTCGATAAAAAAAGATAGGGGATCAGGCTGAGCTGGCTAGGGGTTGCCGTTGAGTCGAAAATCGATTGTTCGTCCATTAAGCAATACTCCACCCGTACTCCAATCAGCATTCAACCGCAGTATTTCAGACGATTTCAGAGTCATGGTTCTAAACGCTGCCCCTAGTCGAATCCAACCAAGCAGTACTATCGGGCCAGCGCTTGCCAATAGGGGTCATTTTGTCAACACCACAATCAACAAGCCATACCACTTTAAAGCAATTATTCTCTAGCACAATGACCAGGCAGAAAGCATTATTTACGGCCATCTGCCTCCTATACATTATGAGCATTTTTATGCTGCTCAATTCACATAAAAGGAGGTAATGCACGTTAAAAAAGGGCTAAAAGCACCCAAACCGAAACCGATTATCATCTATAAAGCCATGACTGCCCCATATTAATTTGCCTTGAGAGGATTCTCAATCTGTAGCTTTACTGAAGCAGTTACCGATAACTCAACCTGCTTTTATAGTTGGCAGCCGTAGGTTTCAGCCGTAGGACGCCTGGAGATTCCAGTGACAACCGGGTGGTGATGCCCCAAAGCTGCACGAAAGCAACCTAATCTTGCCCAATTAGCGCCAGTAGATCGGCCTCACTGAGAATAACAATGCCCAAACCCTCGGCTTTAGTCAGCTTTGACCCGGCTTTTTCACCAGCGACCAGGTAGCCGGTGGCTTTGCTGACGCTGCTGGTGACTTTGCCCCCAGCGGCTTCGATCAGGGCGGTGGCTTCAGGGCGAGTAAGGGTAGGCAGGGTGCCCGTGAGCACGAAGGTTTTGCCCCCTAGAGCACCAGCCTCGGCAGCCTGGGCTTGATCTTCGTCAGCGGCCAGCTGCAAACCGGCCTGGCGCAGGCGATCGATCAGGGTTTGGTTGGCGGGCACCTCAAACCACTGGGCCACGGCCTGGGCAATTTCGGGGCCAATGGTGTGAACAGTGGCAATTTCCTCAGGGCTGGCGGCGGCCAGGGCGTCGACGGTGGGAAAGTGCTGGGCCAAGGTTTTAGCGTTGACGGTACCCACGTGGCGAAGGCCCAGGGCGTAGAGCACCGAGGGCCAGGGGCGGGCTTTGGAGGCGGCGATCGCCCCAACTAGCTTCTCGGCCAGCCGCTTACCCATGCGATCGAGGGGTTCTAGATCTGCTTCAGTCAAGCTGTAGAGGTCGGCCACAGAATGCACCAGCCCCTGCTCGACTAGCTGCTTCACCCACTTTTCGCCCAGCCCCTCAATGTCGAGGGCATCGCGCCTAGCCCAGTGGATAATCGCCCCCTGCACGATCGCCGGGCAGGAGCTATTGATGCAGCGGGTGACGGCTTCGTCGTCGGGCTTGACCAGGGCGCTGGCGCACTGGGGGCAGTGGGTGGGCATGGTGACTTTGATCGCGTTCTCGGGCCGCAGCTCGGCCAGCACCCGCACCACTTCAGGGATAATTTCTCCGGCCTTGCGCACGATGATGGTGTCGCCCTGGTGTATGTCCAGCTCGGCTAGGCGATCGGCATTGTGCAGGGTGGCCCGGGCCACGGTGGTGCCCGCCAGCTGCACCGGACGCAGCTCAGCCACGGGGGTAACGGCCCCGGTGCGCCCCACTTGAAAGCTGACGGATTCGAGCAGGGTGGGCACCTCCTCGGCAGGATATTTCAGCGCCACCGCCCAGCGCGGAAACTTCTGAGTAAAGCCCAGCTGCTGCTGGAGAGCAAAATCATTGAGCTTCACCACCACGCCATCGGTCAAGTACGAGAGCTGAAGGCGGCGGGTGGCCCACTGGTCGTAGTAATTCTGGACATCTTCGGCGGACTGACAGAGCTGGCGATTGGGGTTGACGCGAAAGCCGAGGGCCTGGAGGAGTTCGAGGGCGGCCCATTGGGTGGATGGGTGGATGGGTGAATGGATGGATGAGGAAGGTAGGGAGGATACCGATGGGCTGCTGGATTCCGAAGCAAGCTGCTCTCCTGCTCCCCTGCTCCCCTGCTCCCCTGCTCCCAGATATATGGTGTAGGCAAAGAA
>NZ_JADEXE010000402.1 GCF_015207265.1 Nodosilinea sp. LEGE 07298
GGCCTGCCCTCCCATGGGATGCGGCCCTGGACTCGATGTATAACCCTATTGGCCAGCTCACCTGGGCGGTGCGGGCGCACCTTTTCGACCAAATTGTGCAGCGCCATCTGGGCACCTACGCTGATGCCACGGTAGTCGAGCTGGGGGCGGGGCTATCGACCCGCTATTACCGGGTGGGGCAGAGCTGCCGTCGCTGGATCGAGCTAGATTTGCCTGAGGTGACGGAGCTGCGGCGCAACTTTGATCGCGAGAGCGATCGCCACCGCTTTGTCAGCGCCTCGGCCCTCGACCCCAGCTGGATGGAATCTGTGCCCGATGACCTACCCGAATCGCGGTTGATTATTGCTGAGGGACTGCTGATGTATTTTGACAAGGCCCAGGTTCAAACGCTGATTAATCAATTGAAACAGCGCTTCCCAGGGGCGACCCTGGCGTTTGATGCGGTGGGTGGCGTGACCAAAGGGAATGGCGCTAAGCAGTTGGCGAAGATGGGAGCACCCCTGAAGTGGTTTATCAACACCGAAGCCGATGTAGCAGCGATGGGGCTAAAGCTAGTGGAGGTGCGGTCGCTGCTGCAAGAAAACTGCCGCTACCGCGATCGCATCGGTCCATTTCGCTGGGTGCCCTGGCTCAGCCAGCTGCCGCCGCTGCGCAATGCAGGGTTGGTGATTGAGGCGAGATTGTAAGGAGGATGTCAGGTGTGAGGAAGAAGCCTAATCCTCGTTACCCGATACCCAGTAACCGATACCCGAAATAGCTATTTCCCATGTCCCAATCTATCGATGTCGCCTGCGGCTTTCTCGGTGGCACCATCTTCTCCGTGGAGGGCGGCTACCGGGTGTTGCAACACCCTCGCCCCGAGCGGCGGTTTGACCGCATTGCCGACGCTCGCTGGTTTTTGGCCATTAACTGGTGCGATCGCTGTGATACTCCGGCGGGCATTCTCACCCACGACGGACGGCTGTCGTTTCAAAACCAGGCGGCCCTGGCTTTGGGCGAAACGATCTTTTTGCCCTTAGAACATCGCCGCGCCATCTTTGATTGCAGCCTGACGCTCAACCATTGGGAGGCAGGGCACTATCCGATTTCCCAACGGCTCAATCAACCTGGCTACAGTTTAGAAATTTTTGGAATAGAGATCGACCCTCGCTACGGTCGAGTGGCCCTGATTAGGCTTAAAAACGGCAGCTCAGCATGAGCGAACAACGCCCCTGTACCCGACTATTAAAAGTTCCTATGACAATGTCAAGGGTTTCCAAACTGGGGGGCTCCGCTGGGGCGAATCGTCCGTCACGCCTCACACCGATCGCAGACTCCGAAAAATTCCAGCGTGTGGTAGTAAATCCGAAACGACCTGGCTCCCTGGAGATGCGCCTCTAGTTCCTTCACGGGGCAGGTATCGACGGGCACTGAGACGCCGCACTGCAAGCAGGTGAGGTAGTGGTGGTCATGCTTCACGGCGCTGTACAGGGTTTCCCCGGTCAGCGTCACCCGGTGCTGCACCAGCCCCAGCAGTTTTAGCGCATCTAAGGCGCGATAGATGGTCGCCAAACCGATGGGCTGCTGGCAGCGCATCAGGCCATGGAGCGCCTGGGCCGACAACGGCTGGGGCTGATGTTGCAATGCGTCTAATACCGACTGTTGCCCTGCGGTTAAGTGCGGTTTCGTCGACCCCTTAGGGGTGGCTTCGACAGAATTCTCAGCATCTTTTTTCAAAATCATGGTCGCGATCCACTGCAAGATAGGGTAGGATGCTCAGGAATGATAATCATTATCATATTGCAAGGCTATGGTTCTGTCTCCCTCACCTGTTCCACTGGCGGATATGGCTGATGCTGTTGAAAGTGCGTCAGCTGTCAGACTGCCTCTGGTGCATCGCCCCCGTCGCCTGCGCCGCACTGAGGGTCTGCGCCGAATGGTGCGCGAAACCCGTTTGACTGTAGATGACCTGATTTATCCCATGTTTGTCATGGAGGGGACTGGGCAGCGGCAGGAAGTACCCTCCATGCCGGGCTGTTTTCGCTATTCCCTCGATCTGCTGCTGGAGGAACTTCAGGAGGTGGTGGGGCTGGGGATTGGTGCGATCGCCCTCTTCCCCTTAATTCCCGACGCCCAAAAAGACAACGCGGGCAGCGAAAGCTACAACCCCACTGGGCTAATTCCCCAAACTGTGCGCGCCATCAAGCAGGTCTTCCCCCAGTTGCTGGTGATCACCGACGTCGCCCTCGACCCCTACAGCACCATGGGCCACGACGGCATTGTAGAAGACGGCCAAATTCTCAACGACGAAACCGTGGCGGTGCTGGTCAAACAAGCCCTGGCCCACGCTGAAGCTGGAGCCGATATGGTTGCCCCCTCCGACATGATGGACGGTCGTATCGGGGCGATTCGCCAAGCTCTCGATGCCGAAGGCTGGATTAATGTCGGCATTCTCGCCTACTCAGCTAAGTACGCCTCCGCCTACTACGGCCCCTTCCGCGACGCGTTGGAAAGCGCCCCCAAATTTGGCGACAAAAAGACCTACCAAATGGACCCCGCCAACGCCGCCGAAGCCCTCAAAGAAGTCGATCTCGACATTGCCGAAGGGGCCGACATCGTCATGGTCAAACCCGCCCTGGCTTACCTCGACATCATCTGTCGCATCAAGCAGCACACCAACCTGCCCGTCGCTGCCTACAACGTCAGCGGCGAATACGCCATGGTCAAAGCCGCCGCCGCCCAGGGCTGGATCGACGAACAGATCGTGATGCTCGAAACCCTGACCAGCATCAAACGCGCCGGAGCGGATGTGATTTTGACCTACTTCGCTAAGGATGCGGCGAGGGCGATGAAGGGGTGATGGGGGGATTGGGTGTCAGGTGTCAGGTGCCCGAAACCCAGCACCCGAAACCTACCTAATCCACCCCTACCCCTCCCAGGAGGGGATTTCCCGAAGCCCAAAACCTAGTACCCGAAACCCGAAACCCAAAAAAGAAGATCCCCCATGCCCCAACTCTTCCCTTTCCGTCGAACTGCCTTGCTGCTTGTGTCTTCCGTTGCCGTTGCCTTGGGTAGTTGTGCGCCAGGTACGACAGATGTTGCCGATACTGAAGCGTCCGATGGTGCGATCGCAACCGACTTAACAGTAATGACGACGATTTTGCCGATCACGCAATTTACCAATGCGGTGGTGGGCGATCGCGCTGAGGTCATTTCCCTAATGCCGACCGACGTAGACCCCCACGATTTTCAGGCTAGCCCCGCCGATGTGCAGGCTTTAGTTAATGCCGATGTGTTGGTGAAAAATGGCTTGGAGATGGAGTTCTTTTTAGATGACCTGATCGCCAACGCCGAGAACCCCGACCTGGCGATGATCGACTCTAGCGAGGGCATTGCGGTGCTCTCGAACGAGACGGTGGAGGGCCACAGCCACGGCAAAGCTGATGATCATGACCATGATCATGGCCACGACCACGATCATGGGGAAGCAACTGCTGCCGATCACGACCATGACCACAGCCATGCCGATGGAGGGCACCACCACCACGGCGAATACAACCCCCACATTTGGCTCGACCCTAAGCGGGCGATTCAGCAGGTGGAAAACATTCGCGACGGCATGATTGCGGTGGACCCCGAGGGCGAGGAGATTTACACAGCTAACGCCGCCGCCTTCATCGCTGAACTGGAGGCACTGGACGAAGAGATTGCCGATAAACTAGCGACCTTCGCAGGGCAAACCTTTGTGGCGTTTCACGACTTTGCCCCCTACTTTGCCGAGAGCTATGGCCTCAATGCCGAGTTTTTGGTGGATGTGCCCACGGTCAACCCCGCTCCTGAGGATGTCAAGCGGGTGATGGATACCGTTGAGGCCTCTAACTTGAAGACCATTCTGACTGAGCCTACTGCTGGGGAGGATGCCTTCGGTGCCATCGCCCAAGATCTGGGCGTTGAAGTGGGGATGTTCAACCCGATTGAAGTAGGCGGTCCCGAAGCGGTTATGCCCGACTACTATCTCACCACCATGCGCCAAAATGCCGTCAACCTGGCGGCTTCCTTTGAGGCCTCCACCCAGCAGTCTTGGCTGCCGCTGTGGCCAACTCAAGCACCCCAGCCCCTGGCCGTGGTGCCTGTGGGCCTACGGTTTTAGGAGGAGCAGCCTTGAGCACAACAGTCTTGGCCGTTGAGGGGCTGACGGTGTACCGCGACACCTACGCTGCCGTGCAGGATGTCTCCTTTGCCCTCGAAGCAGGCACCGATACCGCTATCGTTGGCCCTAACGGGGCTGGGAAGAGCACGCTCATTCAGGCGATTCTAGGCGTGCTGCCCCGGCGATCGGGAGATGTGTTCCTGATGGGCCACGCCCTCAGCCCCAGGGGGGTGCTGCCGGGAAAGGTGCGTCAGCAGATTGCCTACCTACCCCAAAACTTTCTGTTTGATCGCCGCATCCCCATCACCGTCAACGAACTCGTCGCCCTCGGCTGGGACACCCTAGGGCCACAGATCCCCTGGGCCAACCGCCAACCCCGCCGTCTGGCGGTCAGCCGCGCCCTCGCCGAAGTCGATGCCCTGCACCTCGGCCCCCAGCCGATCTCTCGCCTCTCCGGCGGCGAAATGAAGCGGGCGCTTCTGGCCTACTGCCTGGTGCGCCCCCGCCGCCTGCTGATTCTCGACGAAGCCCCCGCTGGCCTCGATGCTTTGGGCGAATCGGAGTTTTACCAGCTGCTCTACCAGCTCAAACAAGACCAGGGCTGGGCCATTCTACAAATTTCCCACGACCTCGATATGGTCAGAAAACACTGCGATCGCGTCCTCTGCCTCAACCGCAATCTCCGCTGCCAGGGCACCCCAGATTATGCGCTAGCCCCCGACAATTTGGTGGCGGTGTATGGCTCGGAGTTTGTGCGATATCGACACCAGCATTAGGGGGACGTCAGGTGTCAGGTGTCGGGTGTCAGGCAAAAGGCAAAAACCGAAATCCGATACCCGGATAACCCACCCC
>NZ_JADEXE010000403.1 GCF_015207265.1 Nodosilinea sp. LEGE 07298
CCGCTGATCTTTGGCATGGATGCGGGGCTAGGGGGGGCAGCGGCGGTGGAGGCAGCCCTGACGGCCCAAAACCTCGATCTGATCGATTTTATTGCCCAGGTGGGGAGCCGGGCCGCTTTAATTCACGCTGCGATCGGCACGTTTATTCCGCTGGTGCTGGTGGTGATGCTCAACCGTATTTTTGGTCGGAGTCAGGCGCGGGCGGAGGGACAAGGGGTGTGGACGTTTGCTCTGGCAGCCGGACTAGCCTTTACAGTGCCCTACAGCCTGACGGCGGCATTCCTGGGGCCAGAGTTTCCGTCGATGATTGGTGGACTAGTGGGACTGACCGTGGTCGTCACCCTCATTCGCCAGGGTTGGCTACAGCCTGAGCAGCCCTGGGATTTCCCGCCCGCAGAGACCTGGCCAGAGACCTGGTCAGGAGGTGTAACACCAGCGCTGCCTTCACCACCAGCGGGGATGACGGTGGTGAAAGCATGGCTGCCCTACGTCCTGCTGGGGGGACTGTTGGTCCTGTCTCGGCTGTCCCAATTACCACTCAAGGGTTGGCTACAGGGGGCAAGAGCTGCGTGGACCGGAATCTTTGGCACCACCATCACCGTGACCTCTACCCCGCTCTACCTGCCGGGCACGATGTTTTTGCTCGTGGTGGCTGTCACCTACGGTCTGCACCAGATGAAGCCCAGCGATTTGGGTCAGGCAGTGGGGCGATCGCTGCCAGTGCTGCAAAAAACAGCCCTGGCGCTGGGGTCGGCGGTGCTGATGGCGCGGGTCTTTATCAATTCTGATGTGAATAGCTCCGGGCTACCCAGTATGCCCCTGGCCTTGGCGGAGGGCATGTCGGCCCTGGCAGGAGGAAGCTGGCCCCTGTTTGCCGCTGGGGTAGGTACGATTGGAGCTTTTGTGGCGGGCAGCGTTACCGTCAGCAATATGATGTTTTCGCTGTTTCAGTTTGGGGTGGCGGAAAACATCGGCACGCCGCCGCCGCTTATTTTGGCCCTGCAAACGGTAGGGGCCTCGGCAGGCAATGTAATTTGCGTGTCGAACGTGGTAGCGGCAGCGGCCACAGTCGGGCTGCTGGGCCGAGAAGGGCTGCTCATGCGCCAGCTCCTGCCGGTGGTGGTTTATTACCTGGGGCTGGCGGGAGTGATTGGGATGGTATGGGCCACCGCTGGGGGATGAGGGGTGTCAGGTGTTGGGTGTACGGTTTGCGGTGCACGGCATGCGACAGACCTTGAACCGTATACCTTGAACCGTATACCCCCGACACCCAACACCTAGAACCCTTCCAAACAAAAGCCCCCCGGCGCAAGCGCCAGAGGGGCAGGAGTTCCTGAAAATCGTCACTAAATCAATGATCGGCGCTTATGGAGAGGGTGCCCAGAGGGGTCTGACCCATCAGGAGCCCCTCAGATCTGGTTCCTAAAAATTTGGTTCCTAAAAAATCTGAAGGGAGCCGATCTGGTTACGGAGTTTCGTAGGAGGGTAGAGATACGGAAAATCCCTGTTTATCCCAAATTTGAGGTCGATTGACAAGGTCAACATAGGCCTGGTCGCGGGGGCCGGTATAAATCTGGGTGGGCCTAAAGATGCGGTTCTCGCCTAGCTGCTCTTTCCAGTGAGCCAGCCAGCCAGCTACCCGGGCGATCGCAAAAATTGGCGTAAACAAATCGGTGGGAATGCCCAGCTTGCGGTAGACCAGCCCGGAGTAGAAGTCGACATTAGGGTAAATGCCCTTTGTGCCCAGCTTTTCAGAGACGGCCTGCTCCATCTCTAGGGCGATCGCGTAGTATTCGTCCTGGCCAAATTTCTCGAAGAGCTGCTCGGCCAGCCCCTGCAAAATGGTGGCGCGGGGGTCTTTGACCTTGTAAACCCGGTGGCCAAAGCCCATGATCTTAGACTTTTCGGCAATGCAGCGCTCCACATAGGGGCGCACGTTTTCGACCGAGCCAATTTGCTCTAGCATCTCAATCACCTCCTCGTTGGCCCCGCCGTGGAGCGGCCCTGCCAGGGTGCCCACCGCCGAAGCGACGACCGCATAGGGGTCGGTCAGGGTCGAAGCCGTCACCATGGCCGAAAAGGTCGAGGCATTGATGGTGTGCTCGGCGTGCAGCGTCAGGCAAATGTCAAAAATGCGGGCCGCCAGGGGGTCGGGCTCGCGCTCGTTGAGCATGTAGAGAAAGTTGGCGGCATAGTTAAGGTCGTCGCGGGGCTGCACCGGGTCGTTGCCCTTGCGCATGAGCTGAAACGCCGCCACCATAGTGGGAATTTTGGCCAGCAGCCGCACTACAGCTTTTTGAATGTAGATGGGGTTATCGAGGGCGCGGCGCGAGTAGAACAGGCCCAGGGCTGCCGCGCAGGCCTGTAAGGCATCCATGGGGTGACCGCTCTCAGGAAAGCACTTCATCATGTCGCGGATGCGGTACTTGAGGCGGCGGTGATAGCGAATTTCGTACTCAAAGGCTTCTAGCTCGCTCTTGGAGGGCAGCCCACCCCAAATCAACAGGTAGGCCGTTTCGAGAAACGTGCCGCGCTGAGCCAGTTCTTCGATGGGAATACCGCGATACTCCAAAATTCCCGCCTGGCCATCCACAAAGCTAACGCTCGACTGGGTGGCCGGTACACCCTCTAAACCGGGCCTGTAGTCACATGCGGCCATATCGTTGTTACTCCCGTTCGCTGACCTATGATTCCAAGGGGCATAAACGCCCGCCGTCATCAACGCTACCAAATCATCTGATCAACGTCGGCCTCGCTGTCAACTCCGTTAGCCTTAGCGACCCTCACTGAGGCCATTCAGACAGCAGATTATGAGGAGGCAGACGCAGGGGGTGCCACGTCCACCGCCCGCCCCATCGCCGCCGATCGCTGGGCGCAGGTCGCCACCTGTAGCGTGTACAGACTGGCCTCGGGGTTACAGTACAGCGCCTGACCGGTCAGCAAATGATCAACGACTTGAGCAGTGTCGGCGGCAAATAGCCCTCGCCGCGAGCCAACGTCTAGGGGGCGAGAGCCCTGGATGTTGGTAATGGTGCCGCGATCGCCCTCAAAACACAAATACCCCTCGTTGCCCATTACCTCCAGCCGCCGCCTCGCCTCCCACAGTGCCTCGCCCTTGCCATAGACTACTTCAGCGATTAGCCCTGAGGCAAAGGTGAGCTGGGCGGTGCAGAGGCAGGTGGTGTAGCAGGTTGTTCCTTCTGAATTTTGGGTGAGGCCGCTGTAGTGGTTTTGGCAGTAAACCCGCGCTACCGGGCCAAAGCAGTCGATCAGTCGGTGCAGCCGCGACAGCGCCCCCACCAGGGGAAACCCAAATAGACTGGGGCAGTAGGTCCAGGTGAGGGGGGCGGGTCGGCGAGGGGCCAGCGTGCCGTAGCGAGCATAAAAGGGCAGGCCCACCGCCGCCAGGTTGGCTTTGAGGGCACGGTGGGTACCGCCCAGCAGCTCGATGTGCTCGACATGCAGCAGGCGCTGTTTGGTCTGGGCCAGGGTGAGCAGCGCCTGGGCCTGCTCTGCATTTAGCGCCAGCGGATACTCGACTACCACGTGGCGATTCGCCTCCAGGGCCGCCGCCACGACTGAGCTGTGCTCACTGTTGACGTGGCAGACCATAATCACGTCCAGGTCGTCGTAGGTAACCAGGTCTTGCCAGCGATCGAGAGCAAGGGCGTTGTACTGTTCGGCAAAGGCTACGGTTTCAGCGGTGGTGTGTCCTGCTACCGCTACCAATTGAGCCGAGGGCATCCTCTGGATCGCATCGGCCCGGAGTCGAGCCACAAACCCGGTGCCAACCAGACCCACTCGCACCACATCGCTCTGATTTTTGGGGGCGGTCATGACATTTCTCCTCGCCAGGGTAGCCATCATCGTACGTTTTTCTTTGGTGGGGGGATGGTGCCCAACGGATTTCTCTGGAATGCTAAGAGCAGTCTTTGCGCAACCCTATGCCTCCCTTTGTGCCCCCCTGGTTTTTGCAAAATGGCCTGGCCATGACCCTCTACACGGCCCTGGTGGCCAACCAGAACTGGCCTCAAAACACCGATTTGCCGCCGATAAGCTATCGAGATCATGTGTTTAAGGGGCATGGAGATGTGCCCATTTTTGGCCGCTGGGTGGTGCCAACTTACGCTCGGGGCACCATCATTGCTACCTACGGCATTACTGGCAGCCTGGATGACCAGTGGCAACTGGAGATTTTAGGCCGCAAAGCCTACCACCGGGGCTATGGCCTGGTGATGTTTGACTGGCGTGCCCACGGCAAAACAGCCGAACTCTCTCCGACCCTGACCTCCGACGGCATCTATGAAGGCCATGACTATATTGCCCTGGCCGCGCAAGCTAAGGCTTTGGGCTGTGCGCCACCGTTTTGGCTTATGGGCTACTCGCTGAGCGGGCAGCTGGCGCTATGGGGAGCCAAAGCTGCCATGGATTTGCCTCCTGACAGCGGTTTAGGGCCAAGCGATATTGGCGGCGTGGTGGTGGTCTGCCCCAGCCTCGACTCCAATCGATCGCTGAAGTATCTAACGGCGGATCCGTTGGGTAAATATTTGGAGCGATCGATCGCACGCGAACTCAAGCGGCTGGCCCAGCGGCTGCATCAGTTGCACCCTGGTCATTTTGACCTGGCAGCGATCGATCGCGCCAACAGTATTTGGGGCTTTGACCACGAGCTGGTGATTGTTAGGCTAGGGTTTACCAGCGTAGAAGACTACTACGATGCCAGCAGCCCCCTGCCCTTCATGGCCGATCTGAGCATTCCCACCCTGATTCTTTACGCCACCGATGACCCGCTGTTTAGCCCTGAGATTATCCCCGACCTGAAACGAGTTTGTGCGGCCAACCCCAAGATTGACCTGGTGCTGACTGACTACGGTGGCCACGTGGGCTACTACAGCAGCAGCGCCGGTCAGCGCCTGGCGGGGGATAGTGACCCCTGGTGGGCGTGGAACCGAGCGCTGGAGTGGGTG
>NZ_JADEXE010000404.1 GCF_015207265.1 Nodosilinea sp. LEGE 07298
CAACCCTCCCCCTCTCCCTCATCATCCATACCTCCCACCTCTCGCACCCAGGTCAAGCGGGTACCCCAGCGGGCTAATTACGATCGCCAGCAGGTCTACGACATTCTCGACGAAGGGCTGGTGTGCCACCTGGGCTTTGTAATCGAGGGTCAACCCTTCGTGATTCCTACCGCCTACGGACGCCTAGACGACCAGGTCTACATCCACGGCTCCCCCGCTAGCCGTATGCTGACCTCGCTGGAGCAGGGCGTTGCGGTTTGCCTCACCGTCACCCTGCTAGATGGCCTGGTGCTGGCGCGATCGGCCTTTCACCACTCAATGAACTACCGTTCTGTCGTACTGTTTGGCACCGCTACCCGCGTTGACAATGCCGACGAAAAAATGATGGCGCTCAAAGCCTTTACGAACCACGTTGTGCGCGATCGCTGGGATGACGTGCGCCCCCCCAACCGCCAAGAGCTAGCCGGTACCCTGGTGCTGGCCCTGCCGATCGCCGAAGCGTCAGCCAAGGTTCGCACCGGCCCACCTATCGACGCGGCAGACGATTACGCCCTGCCGATCTGGGCCGGGGAAATTCCCCTGGGGCTGACCGCCGCTGCCCCTGTCACTGACCCAAAGTGCTCGCCCGATCTGGCGCTGCCCGACTACGCTACAAACTATCAACGCTAGGCAGGTAGCTGATAGGAATCAGGACTTTTTTTGGGTTCGCTGATATTAGAACAACGCCTCTATTTTTGTGCTACAGCGAGGCTACTCCCGCTGGAGACGTTCAACCGAAACCGGCGGGCAACGTTTTCCCAACCGAGACTATTAAAGAGCGTGCAAAGTTCTAATGAAACTTGTGCTAGCGCAGATGCGTAGTTGGCACTGGCAAGACAGTGCTCATAAGATAGAGGTGTTAAACATATTGGTTATTTCAGCACCTTATTTACAAATGTCTGAGTGGTACCTGTAAGTGTTTTCACCCAAACCGAACCGTAACCGTCTCCTGAACGGAGTCGGCGGCGGAGCCGCCCCAGACGGGCTAGGGGACATTCCCCGGTGGGCTTTGGCTTTCTCCCTTTGGGAGACGTTGCACGTTGGCGAAGCCTGCCGAAAGGCTTACGACTTCGCTCAGCCAGCGTAGAGTTAGGGACGCTTACACCGAACCAAGGCTGCCTAAACGTTTTGGCGTTAGGATAGCCATTGGACTCTAAACCTAGATACTAAGATTAATTGTCTCAATCGGGGCTTCAGAGCTTCTCTATCGGTCAAACCTCAGCGTTTGACCAAAATCCGACTGAGATAGGCTGACCAACATTGGCAGTATTCATCTTAATTTTGAGCTAATTTTGGGCACATTTGTAGAACTGAGTCCTGAAGTCTAAAGGCTCTTAAGCGGGCCTGCCGATATTACCTACGAAGGAAAAAGTGATGAAGTTCATCGATTATTTTGATCACGTCTACGTGCTCAACTTGCCAGAGCGCCGCGATCGCCGCAATGACATGGTGACGGAACTGAACCGGGTTGGGTTACCCTTGACGCCTGGTAAAGTTGAGATCTTTCCAGCCATTAAGCCTGCCGATCCTGGTCCCTTCGAGCGGATTGGCTTTCGAGGATGCTACCTTAGCCATCTAGAAATGTTCAAAAAAGCTCGCGATGCAGGGGCAAAAAACCTGCTCATCCTAGAAGATGACCTACAGTTTAGGCCAGATTTTTGTGACTACGAAGAGGCTGTGCTGCAAGAGCTGATTAATCAAGATTGGGACACAGTTCAGTTCAGCTACATGGCTGATTGGACTGACCCAAACGCCGAGATCAGCTTTCCAATTCTCCAGCCCTTTGCGGGAGAAGTCATTGGCACTCACTTCCATGCCATCAACGGCAAAATGCTGCAGCCAATGATCGATTTCTTTGAGCTGTTGCTCAGCCGCCCTGCCGGGCACCCCGATGGTGGCCCCATGTCCCCCGACGGTGTCTTGAACGTCATCAAGTGGCAACACCCCGAAATGAATCGATTTATAGCCAAGCCGGTTCTGGGTATCCAACGCAGCTCTCGTAGCGATGTTACCCCTAGCTGGTACGACCACCTGCCTGTAGTCGGGGCGCTGGCTGATTTTGCCCGTAGCTCTGGGCTCACCAGTCTTTTAAAGGGTAAGCCTGTTCCGGCTCAAGCAGGCCGCTAACGCTGGACACGCTGACCCGCCAGAGAAAATCAAAAGGCCCCTAGGAGCGTGCTCCCAGGGGCCTTTTGGCTTGGTGATGACAACCGTTGCAGGCGGTCTTAGTAGGCAAGACCCATGCTGCGGGTGGTTTCGGCACCCAGGTAGACCCGAATGCTCAAGAAGTCGGTGGGGCAGGCGGTTTCACAACGCTTGCAGCCAACACAGTCTTCAGTGCGAGGGGAAGAGGCAATTTGCCCGGCTTTACAGCCATCCCAGGGCACCATTTCGAGCACATCGGTAGGGCAGGCGCGCACACACTGGGTGCAGCCAATGCAGGTATCGTAGATTTTGACAGAATGGGACATTGAATAAAAACTCCAATGTGGGTCACGACTGGGTTTGACAGCTTTAAGGATGGCCCTCAAAGGTTAGGTCAAAACGGTCTATACAGTAAGGGTTTCCTAATCTTTGACCAGTTTATAGCGAGAGATTTCAGCTCTCATCGCCACCCCCTACAAACCTTAACGGATCGTAATATGAATAGGCGTTTAGACTCATAAATGGTCTCAGAACGGGATCCTTAGCATCGCCCAGCCCGCGCAGTTGGCGAATTTTCAATGCTGAGTACTCATTCGGTCAATTGATCTGGTCAACCTTTCTAAAAGCCATCACCACCAGGGCGTCGTCTGTAGCCAAGCAGGCAAACGACTGGGGCTTGGGGTTGAGCAAAATCTCGCCGCTGCCTCGCCGTACCCCCAGCAGCAGCAGCGGATTGTCGGCCTGGTGAGTAGCGCTGTAGGTGCTGACCCAGTGGCTAAGTTCGGCAAAGGTTTTGCCCTCCAGGTGGCTGGGGTAGCGGCCCGGGTCGATAAAGTAAAACTCGTTGGAGTCGTCGGAGTAGGTAAGCAACTGCTGGTAGACCACCGACATATTTTTGAACATGGCGCTCTGGGCCATAATGCCAGCGCTGTAGTCGCGGGCCGATACCACCTCGTCTACCCCGGCCTCTTGCAGGTGGCGGCGGCGGCTGAGGTTGACCAGCTCAGCAATGACATGAATATCTGTTTGCAGACCGGGGAGGCGTTCTAGATGCTTGATGGCAAGGGCGATCAGGGCGTTTTTTTCGTCGGGGGCCTCAGTGTCTTCGTCGGCCAGCAAAATCACCGCTTTGGCCTGGGGGGCACAGAGGCGCTCCAGGGTAGCGTGGTGGGTGGGGTCGTCTTGCACAAAATGCACTCGATCGGGAAAATCTTTGGGGTTTGTGTAGCGGCTGGGCACCGCCCTGGAACGGATGTCTGCTCCGAAGTCGGCCACGGCTGAGGCTGCTACCACCACAATATCGATGGGGCTATTTTTGTTGCCCTCTAGCAGCTGGTCGATGATGCCCGCCGCCTTGTCGTTCCAGTTGCAGATAATGATGTGGTTTTGAAATACGCTCACGTGGGTCTCCGATCGCAGGGCACGGGTGACAAAGAGAGCAGAGATTCTGCCGCTAATGGCCCCAAAGATAAACGTGCCCGAAACTAGCAGCAGCAGTTGCAGCACTCGCCCAACGGGGCTTTTGGGCTTGTCGGGGTATTCCCCCATCAGGGTAATGACGATGTTTTCGAGCACCTCCTCGGGGGCGGTGCCATCGGCACCCCGGCCCTCCTGCCACACCAGCAACCCCACCACGCCCGCCAGGGTGAGCGCCACAGTCAGGGCAATCAGCCGCTGCCGCAGTTTGCGCTTAAGGGTTGGCATCACCGTCATAGGCGAGGGGTTGGGAAATGAGGGGAAGGAGAAGACGAAAACGCCAGAAATATGCCATCAAATCCTAGAGTACCGTTAGGCTGGTCAATAACTCTGGATTTTAGGCAACAATCCTAGCCCAGCCGCAACCCATCGCTCCCATCCACCAGCACTGCGCACCGCTATGGCTACCCGCCTCTGGAACTTTCTCACCACCGACATTGGCGACCTGGTTTCGCTCAAGACTATCGATGGTGCCGCCGATGCCGCCGCCGCAGTACTGGGCCTAGCGGAAGTGCTGGCTACCGAAGGCCCCAACGTGCAAAAGCTGGCTCCACTGGTTGCCCAGCTCGACTCGCTGCTCGATGCCCTCAATTCGCCCCTGGGTAAGCTGGTGGGCGCAACCCTGCCCTTTGTCTCGATCGGCACCGGGCTGCTGACGTTTTATTTGGAGGCCACAAAGCAAAAACCGACTCTGGCCCAGTCGGTGGCGCTGGTGAGCCAGGCAGCCTACTTAGAGAGCTTTCAGGAATTTGTTAAGCAACATCCCAAGGTGGAGCAGTGGTTAATCGCCAAAGACGGTACTCCCCAGGCCAAGGCCATCACCCCTGCCGTTAAAGCCCTGGGCAACATTGAGCTAACGGATAAAGAGGCCCGCTTCGCCATGCTGTACTTTCATCAGTCGGCTCTGGCTAAGGCATTTAATGAGGCTCTAAATGCTCGGCTGGTGCAGCTGGGAGCGAAACCTGAGCAGGCCAACCGAATTTCTGAAGCCGTTGCCAAAAATACCAATCGGCATATGCGGAATGCGATCGCCGATGCCGCCCCTGACATCCAGCGCATCGCTGACTGGTACCGCACAGGCGGCGACCAGGTATTTGAGAAATACCTCAGCATCGATAGCTATCTGGATGAGGCGATCGCCCCCTGCCCCCATCAACCGGTTTTTGCTGAAAGCTTTACCTACAGCGACATTTACGTACCCCTCAAGGCCCAGGCCCTGACCTCGGCGGGGGAAACTGACAGCGCTGAGGAACCCTTCGTGCTAGAAGCCTGGGCTAAGCAATGCCTCAAC
>NZ_JADEXE010000405.1 GCF_015207265.1 Nodosilinea sp. LEGE 07298
CCTCAGTATCCGATTCTGTCTTCTTACTTGACCTAACAACAACACTCGTGCTATCGTTAAACCAATTTAATCCTTGACAGGAACCTTGGCTTTGTTTCTAGACTATGTAGTTGTCGAGGTTCGCTACTAACCCTCGAAAAGCAATTCGCTTGTCTCGCTTTTCTTAGGCGCTTTGCTAATATAAGGTAGATTTATGGCTCTGTCAACTGTTTTGGCAAGATAAGTTTTGCCTTATTTTTGGCAGTGCCTCCAGAAATAGTTTTTTGATTATCTCAACGCAATGACCGTCAGCTGATCAGAGTTGATTGCTTGTCACCATCTTCCGCCTGGGACTATATGTAGGCCCTGGGTACGGCAGGTCATTATTGGTGGCGTCCACCTCGGCATAATCGAGAAAAGTCACCAAGTGGTCTTGCTGCTTCGCCAAACGGTGACTGATGTTCTCCTCTTGTCATTCTTGCGGGGTGTCTGGCGATTGGGGCTGACCCAGCAATTGGACAATTTAGTTCTCATGAACTATACCCTCCTTTCTAGAGCCGAATTGCTATTTCATGGTCTTGAATTGAGTCTCAGAACCTGAAAAGTGCTTGGCCTAAATTCGGCCTGAATTGAAATGTTGTAGTACGTCTGAAATGTCCTGCCTTGGTGAGACTCATCAGCTCAGCCCGCCATGAGAGAACGGCCGTATTCACCATGGGGAAAGGCATTTCAGCGGTTCTCCGGCAACAGGATAGTTGCTGAACCGACAACTTTTGGCACCCTTCATCCCTCAAATCGCTAAAAACTCCGCACAGCAAAACACCCGGGCTTTCAAAGCCATCTTTTGTCAACCAACCAAACTTGATCCTCTCAGCCTAAGGATCAAGTACACGCAGACGGTAAAGGAGTAAAAGTCGCTCATCATTCGTCAGATCAGACCACCGCTTCCCCTCTAACTGGTCGGAAATGAACTGGCAAATCACCTCCCCAGACCAACCTAGATGTCTGAACTGGTGTTGAATCTGCTTATGCAAGCCTGGGTCGTAAGCCACAGACGCAGACTCTTGTGGAAAAGAGGTCTTTTCCCCCCGCACCCCCCTTTCCGGAGAAGGAGAATTTAAATTCGACTCCAAATCACCGGCGCAAAGCGCCTTACCTTTCATATATTCCTCCGAGGGGTGTAATTCTTTGATTTCTCGGGGTTCTGGCGATTCAGATGCGGGGCCAGAAATTATCTCTTTAGGGGCTAGAAAGCTTGCTACTGAGGCTATTACACCCTCTTGGTGCTCGGGGTGCCAGAGGCTGAGGTGTTTGTAGAGGGTCTGCTGGCTGACTCTGGCGAGTTGGGCGATCGCCTTTGCCCTGGCCGTGATCTGCTCGGGCAGATTTCTCGCATGCTCTAGCTCGGCGTAGGCGGTACAGATGCGGTGCTGGGCATCTTCGGACTGCTGCTGGTTAAAGGGCACCAGGATGTTCTTGGAATGGCTGGTGTCACGGCTGGAGGTAGTGCCCAGTGGCCAGTAGTACCCTTCGACAGCCCTGACCCAAGCAGTGATTTTGCGCTCGATATCGCTCTGGTGGCGGCAGTACTGATCGTAGCCAGGCCGAGTGAGGGCGATGCGCAGGGTGTAGTCGATTAGGGCTTGGCCCTGGATGCCCTCGAAGACATGGCCGTAGCAGGCGATGGTTTTCAGTAAGTGGTTGGTCTGGCCATGGGCAGTCCAGCCTTCGGTGATCTCAAGATCGAGGTCGTGTCGCCAGCTGTCGACGGGGTGACTGCGGCGCTTGGGTCGCTTGCGGTGGTTGTCGCGGCCAATCTTCATCGCATGGCGCAGGGTGTCCATGTCTTGGTGGCCAGCTGCGCCATCCCAGAGCCAGAAGAAGCGGGCTAGGCTGCTGCCGATCGGGTTAAGGTCATCGTCGAGTAAGCAGGAGCCGCTGCCGGGCTGCAGGGGCAGGCGGTGGCCCATGTATTCGATGAAGGTTTGAACGCCGTAGGCCTTGACGTTGGGGAAGATTTCGAGCTGCCCGGCCTGGAGCCGAAACCCCTGAGCCTGGAGACACTCCTTGAGGGTGACGGCTAGGTTGAAGGTGTTGATAAGTTCCTGAAAAGGAATGTACAGGTGCAGGCCACCGCTCCAGCTGGAGCGCAGCAGCAGGGTACGGGTAATGCCGATGGTCTCTAAGGCAGCGCGGATCTGGGCCACCCCGGCGGAGGTGCAGTAGTCGCCGCCAGCGTCGAGGTCGAGCAGGGCGTAGCGGGTGTCGTGGGTAAAGCGGACGCCGATCAGCTGGTTGGCGTCTTGCCAGTAGTTCCAGAGAACGCGGGGTCGCAGCGGGTAGGTGCTGACGGTTGTCCAGGCGGCTTTGACAGTGGCGTCATCCGGCAGGTCGGCGCGAATGAAGTTCCAGGGGTAGTGGCCGAAGATTTCGCACAGCCGCTGGCCAATGGGGTCAGCGGGGAGGGGTTCGGAACGGGGAGCCTTACGCGACTCCTCGCCCCATCCTAGCGATGCGGTCATGGGGACTTCTCTCTCCTAAAAAAGAGCAATGGGTATTGCCCCGAGAGAGATCCGGTGTTAACATAGTCGCATAGCTTTTTGCGCGACTCGGGAACTGGTCCTCTCGGGTTTTCGCTTTTTAAAGAGCCGGTGGCATTCGCTGCCGGTTCTTTTTGCGTATTAAGGGTCTGGTCAGGACGATTAATACTGATTTACGCGATCGCTAGGGGTCTACCCAACGAAGCGTCAATCATGGCCGGATCATAGTATAGGAGTCTAAACCGGGCAAGGCAAACGCCAAAAATTGGGTTCCATTGGTGTTTTGAGGTTGGTATTGGCCTCCTAACGAGCAACAGAAAACTGTGGTTTCCGCTCGATCTGCGGTAGTTGCCATAGTCGAGAAATCTCCGCCAGCAGGGTCTGAAGCGTCTCGAGAAAAACTCGGTGCTCACCTACTACCCTCCACTGAGGGATAGTCGCCAGATTGTTTAGCCTGCCGAACCGCCCGCTCTAAAAGGAATGCGCAAAGATTCGCAACAGCACGCCCGTCTGCGTTTGCCCATTGATCTAATTCCTCTGCCAATCGGTCAGGCAGAGTCACCTGAATGCGTTTACTCATGTCCGTCATGATACAAGCTCTAACGGCCCAGGGTGCACACTACATCAATATCACCCTTTTTTATATCGGCATGACATTTTCATGTCATTGCAATCGTTAGCAGTGGAACGACCCAACACAACAAAGTTTCACCCATTGATGACAAGCTAAAGACAAGAGGCATACGATCATGAATTTGATTATCTGGCTGTCTGGTTATCTGGTAAGCCAAACCTCTGGGTCAGCGCCTCCACCATTACATCAGTCATGGTGATGTCTTGGATCTTGGCCTGAATGGCCCAGTGTCTCCGCCAAGACTCAGGCACCTTAATGCAGAGATTCACTTGCTTTTCTTTGACCTGCCCATCTGGCTCTACCTGACTAAAAGTCTGGTTTTCTGGTTTTCTGATTTTCTGGTTTTCTGGTTTTGATTGTTTAGCCTGCCGAATTAGTGCCCCGTACTTTCCCCCCTGATGCTCAAGCATTGCCTAGTACCTCTAATATTTCTTTACCCAGTTCCTCGTAGTCAAGCCAACCCATGCGATCGCGGCCTGTGAGTGCCGACACTGGCATCCCCGCAAGAGCAGCCTTTTGAAAGCCTGCAGCACGGCGAATCATGGTTTTAAATACCGGCAATCCGTTATCGCTGAGTTCAGCCCTCATTGTCTCGCCCTCCCGACTGGGTTTAGGAGGAACGATGGTAAGTAGCGCCCGGTAAGTGGCATTGCCCAAGTCGCTAGCCGTTTGCAGCATCGGCTCTAGCGACACCACATCAGGCAATGTGGGTAGGATCAACAAATCGGCCCCGTCGGCCAATTCCTTAAGATCGGATGAGTGAGGGCGGGCTGGGGTATCAATCACGATGAAGTCACGGCCCTGCACTACCTTCATAGCCTTGCGCTCGTCAGCCACCAAGAACGGCAATTGACCGCGATCGCTCCATGCGATCGCGGTTCGATTGGGGTCTCCATCCACCAGCACCACATCACCTAGACGACTAAAGTAAGTCGCGACGTGGATCGCCGTCATGGATTTACCGCAGCCCCCCTTATATCCAGTCACAGTGATGATTTTCATCTGGTTAGCTGGCTATTTGGTTTTCTTACTTACTGGTTAGACAGGTAACCAGATTTTACTACCAGGCAGTTAAGTTTAGCTCGCCTCTCGTATAGGCGATATCCTCCAAGCCCACCAGCTCAGGTACGCAGTACAAGCAAGTAGTCGTGGCTAATCCGTATGCTGAGAATTGAAGCCTTAGCCTACTGCATACAGCATCTTCCCCAGAGCATCGAGCTAGCCTGAAAGGCCCTAAAGTAGCGAAGCTGCGGAATGGGGCCATTTAGTTCATTTGTACCTTTTAGCGCGATACTTCAGCCCTGGTATGTTTAGCGACAGTTAAGCAGTGAGGAACCTGAAATGAAGCGACAGTGGGAAACAGAGGAGCTAATTGAGCAGTTTATGCTGATGCCATCAGAGCTAGCACTGCTGCCCGATGAGATCACCAACGCGACGGCGCACAACCGGCTAGGTGTAGCGGCTCGCAAACAGCGAGACTCATGCTCGCAAACAAGGCGATTTTGGGCTCAGATTAAGTGCGAATAAGAGTGTCTCGATGCTCACATTATTTGCGAATGGGCTCAGATTAAGTGCGAACAGCTTGCAAACAAGACGTTTGGCTCACATTAACTGCGAATAAGCCGAAAGGCTCTGGAAGCAAAGCATTCAACGATTTTTGGCCAACTTGAATAGCTGCTCCGTGACGCAACCATACCGCTGCTGGGAAAATGCTGAAATGCCTTGCTCTATCGAGCGTACGACCGCTCGCTCCTGGTAATGGCCGAGCTGATGAGTCTCACCAAGGTAGGA
>NZ_JADEXE010000406.1 GCF_015207265.1 Nodosilinea sp. LEGE 07298
TCTGCTGACAGCACGAACACTGCCCACCGTAGCGCTCGACACGGGTCACCTGAGGCCGAACTTGGGGCAGTTCAATTCGCTCATAGACCGCTTTGAGTTGTTGACGAGCACGCTCTACCTCGCTGCCACAATGGGGACAACGGTTCACTTGGGCTACCACCACTTGGTCAGGCGATGCACTGAGTTCTCGTCCACCACCCGCACGGCCCACGCTTGCCGCTCGCTCGCTTGGCTGGGGCTTAGCATCCTCTGAGTTTGGCTTAAATCCTTTCGCGGGCGGCAAACTCGAATTGCGCGACGTTGTCTTGACGCCTTTGCCTTTGAGCCTCTCGACCTCTGCCTGCAACGCTTGCACTACCGCCCACAGCTCTCGTATCAGAGCGTCTTTCTCCTCAGAACTGAGGCCTTCTAACGGCGGCAGGTCTTTCATGGCAAAAGTTTACCACCCTCTCTTATTCGCCGCTACCCGTCAACCTAGTTGAGCAATTACGACACCGGTTTCCCAACACACTCTCAGCTTGGCCTTCCACTGCCGCCCAAAGCTCTCTCTGGCCTTTTCTAGGGCGTAGTATTGGCTGTTCGTCGCTTCAAAGGTGGTGTTCATGGTGCTTCGGTGATAGGGGTATCTGCTGTCTCTGTAGCGGTTGGGGAGGCTGCGATCGCAAGGTGCTGTAGCGAGTCTAGGGGTTGCGATCGCAATAGCCTTTGGGGTGTGTTTTGCCCTACCCCCAGGGCGAGACGGCTAGGAGAGCTGTGCGAGCAGGTCAGGGGCGATCAAGGGAGCTAGGGCTGAGCGGATGTCGCTGTTGCTCATGTGCTTGCTCTTTCCTCTGGAGTGCCGCCATTGGATATTGGCAAGGGAAGCGAGGGCACGGAGTTTGTTAGTCAACGTTCCAGAGCCGCCGATGACGGCCTGCACCTGGTCGGGGTGGATGGTGGCGGCATCGGCAGCGGCATCGAGGGCCACCGCATTGTCGAGGAAAGCAACGACGCGATCGGGTGCAGGGTTGGTGTGGGAATCTTGGTGCCGTTCGTCGGCCTGGGGCAGGGCCGTGCCGCCATCAAGGGGGAGTAGCGATCGGTCGATGTGTAGGGTGAGAGCGTTGGCTTCGGTGGCCCATTCGGCCTCGTAGAAGCGACGAGCGGCCCTGCCTGCATGAAAGTTATAGAGGCAGGCGAGGAAAGCCAGCCAGCCAGCGACCTGGAGGAGGATAGCGATCGTGCGGTAGAAGTCGAGGGCATGATGGACAAAGACCGGCCCAAGGGGCGATCGCAGCGCATTGCTTATTTTCCCTACGGTGCGAGAGACAGTCGAGGAGAGGCGTCTGTCTACTTAGGCTTCGAAAATCAGATAGCTGGGACGAGATTGCTTAACTATTGTTGAGCATGACTGCTGTGCTTATGCTACTAGAAAATCAAGCACCACATGATTAAACACATCGGCGTGCTCTAGGTAGGGTAAATGTCCACAGGAGTCAAACACCTGGAGTTGGGCATTGGGCATTACTTTTGCCGCGAGCTCCCCATGGCTGATCGGAAAGGCCCAATCCTGTTTTCCCCAGATTAATAAGGTAGGCGACTGAATTTCAGCCAGGCGATCGTGGATAGAGCGCCAGAAATTTGGCTTCATGCCCAAGACATTGCCCATGGTTCTAAAGGTGCGTGTTTGAAACTGCAAAACATCTGATGCCATGTTCCGTAGCACCAAATCCATAAAGGCTTCGTCATGCAGGTAAGGCTCCGGATCATAGATACACTGCTGCACCATAAATTTTGCTGCCCTGGGGCTGGGGTGATTGAGCACTTCTCCAACCACCGGTAGGGAGGTTAACCTCGCGGGCAGGGCCACCTCTTTGCCCAGCCCGCCAGCTCCGATCAAGACCAGCTTCTCGATGCGTTCAGGCACAGCCAGCGCCATCTTCAGGGCAATGGCACCGCCAATAGAACCCGCGATTAAAGATGCCTGGGGTAGACCCAAGGCATCCATAAACTGAAAAATAAATTGGCTAATATCATCCACCGTGTAGGTTGTTTTGGGCTTGTCAGACATGCCTGAACCCACCCAATCTAGGGCGTAGACCTGATGGTGCTGCGCCAGGGCAAAGACATTTTTGTACCAGTAATCGATGGCTCCACCCTGGCCATGAATTAGTAAAACAGGGGAGCCTTCTTCACCTAAAGCCCAGTAGCGCGTGTTGATGCCATCAACTTGAATGTATCGATCAGTTGGCATTGTAATGGTCATCATTCACCTGCTGGTTGTCGAATGTGTTGAATTGCTTGGATTAAGGCATTTAAAATTACGTTATAGCTGGCTTCAGGGGACGGCTCTAGGGTTAACAAACCGGCCTGCTCTGTGGCGACAAAACCGTAAAACGCAGCATTCAACATGCGCACGGCGTGGATAGTTTCTAAGTGAGTAAAGCTGTACGGCTGAAGCACCCGTTGGTAGAAGGACAAGATAGTTTCAACGATCGGGGCACAATCGGGATCGGTGGGCTGTAGAGGCATAGCTGTCATCACGGCGTAGAGCGCGGGGTGTGATCGCGCAAAATTTCGAGCAGTGTGGGCCACGATCCTCAACAGTTCTGATGAATCGTCCATGCCCTCAATCGGTTGACAGCACAGCGCCAGGAAACGCCGCCAAATCTCTAGCGCTACCAGTCGTCGCAGTGCCGCGCCATGCTCCACGTGTTTGTAAATCGAGGGCGGCGTGATGCCTAGCTCCCGTGCGACACGATTGACTCCCAGGGCTGTCGGCCCTTCTGCCTCAACGCAGACGATCGCGGCTTCAATCACATCCCGCTGAGTCAGAGATTTTGCTTTGACTGGACGCCCCACGACAACCTCGGCAGCTAGCTAATACTATTCACTAAAAGCGAATAGTATTAGCTTTGTCAATCTAGTTCCTTATTTTCCTGTGAGTCCGTTCCTCGCTGCCAAGGTGCAAGATCTGAGTCAACGTTCCAGAGCCGCCGATGACGGCCTGCACCGAGTCGGGGTGGATGGTGGCAGCGGCATCGAGGGCCACCGCATTGTCGAGGAAAGCAACGACGTGATCGGGCGCAGAGTTGCTGGGGGAATCTTGGGGCAGTGCATCGGCCTGGGGCAGGGTAGCGCCGTCATCGAGGGGGGCGATTCTCCAGTGGAGAGGCTTCGCCAACGCATTGTCGATGTGTTGAACCAGTGCGTTGGCTTCGGCGGCCCATTCGGCCTCGTAGTAGCGACGAGCAGCCTTGCCCGCTTGAAGGGTATAGAGACAGGCGAGGAAAGCTAGCCAGCCAGCGACCTGGAGCAGGATTGAGATCGTGAGGTAGATGTCGAGGGCGCGATCGCATCGCAAAGCCTGTCAGGTGTAGCGAGTGGCAGTGACAAGGATGGTAGCGGCAGTGGCGTAGGGGGCCAGCAGGCGGGTAACGAGTGCTTGGGTGGTGTTCATGGGGGGATTGCCTCAACGTGTGGAGTGGGGTGCCCTCATGGCGCTGAGGGCAGGCGGTAGGAGCTATTCAATGGAGAAGCCGTGGACGGTTTCAGCAGGGGGTTGGAGGGGCTGCTGGTAGCTGCTGAGGTATTGCACATCTCTGGGGTCTAGCCCTAGGGCGAGGTGCTGTTTTACCTCGGGTTGGGGGGTAGCGATGGCCGTGGTCATGGGGTGTTCCTCCCGTTTGGCTGACTACTATATAATAGCTTGACTGCAACAAATATACAATAGCAGTCAGGATATTTATAGTTAAATCTATTGCAGTTAGTAGGTCTTGGTAAACTTGTCGCGTGCCACGATAATTGTCATAGTTGTGCCACGATAATTGTCATGGCGGCTAGAACGGTTGCCTGCTGGGACATCTAGCGATCTTGGGCCTGAATCAGCGACGTAATAGGGAGACGATGGTCAACGTCGCGATCGCGTCCGTAAGGCTTGTCCCACAAGGGTTTAGGGATTTGATGACAAATAACGTGGCACGAAATTGACTGGAGTTTAGACTACAGCCATAGAAAAAAGCGACATGAGCGAGGCTCAGGCCGCTTTTTAGCAGACGCTGAGAAAGCACAACCAATCTTGGCGACTGCTATGACCTACGATAGCCTGTACGGATTTCGAGAACGTGCCCATCAATATCTGGGACGTGCCCACGACGCCACCTTTGAACTGGTCGATGCCGTGCTGACGACCCGGCATGTGTACAGCTTTGTAGCATTATCGCAATCACCGCTGTTTCGACGGCAATGGTCGAGTGCGTATGAGGCGCTGCAAGACAGCCGCCCGTAACGGCACCGACTGATGCGACTGTACCTAGAGCAACTCCCGAGCAATACCCCGATAGTGCTTGCGGGAGACCATACGGGATGGCCCCGCCCTGAGGCCAAACGGTTGCGGGAGCGAACCCATGAGCACCAGGCTAACAGCAGTGGGAGTCTGGGGCCGGTGAGTCTAGGCCAGGGCTATAGCACCTTGGCCTGGATTTCAGAAGAGAGCGGCAGTTAGGCCTTGCCCTTACGCCATGAGCGCATCACCAGTTGGGAGAGCCCCATTAGCAAAGCGGCCTTTCAACTCAGACACGTATGCCGACACTTGCCAAGCCGACCGTTGAGCCTTTGGGATAGCGAGTATGGCTGTGCCAGCTTTGTGCTGAAGACTGCAGATATTGAGGCTGATAAGCTGATGCGCCTGCGCTCGAACCGCAATCTCTGGGGTGCGCCGCCACCCTATGGCGGGACGGGACGACCCCGAATCCATGGTGCTTGTTTCAAACTCAATGCCCCCACGACCTGGCGAACCGCTGACCACGACCTGACCGTCGTGCATCCTATCAAATGTCAAGTACATAGAGGTGACGCGACAGCTAGATTGGCGGATTGCAGGGTCTGAGAGAAGGTCAGCACCCCCGTTCATGAGCGCTGTAGCAGTGGTCGCCTTTCGAAGAACGACTGCACG
>NZ_JADEXE010000044.1 GCF_015207265.1 Nodosilinea sp. LEGE 07298
CCCACACACCCCTCACCTCCCCCCTCCACCGTCTCCGCAGTAACGAACCTCTCTTCCTCGACGACCCTCAGACCTGCTGGCGGGTCGAATCAGGTACGCTGGCGCTATTTTCCGTCAGCGTGCAGTCAACGGCGCTGACCAGTCGGCGGCGCTATCTGTTTAGCGTTAAGCCGGGGGCGATGCTGTTTCCGGCGGCGCTGCTGGGGCAAGAGACCCCTTGCCAGCTGATGGCGATGCCGTTGGAATCGGTGAGTTTGAGGCCGATCGCTCTGACGGCGTTGGCAGACGAGTTGTCGGATAGCAGGACGGTGACAGCTACCTTGGAGGCGATCGCAAACTGGGTGCATCGGCTGGGGGCGGCGCTGTCAGACACCGTATCGGCCCGGTTGGCGACGCCAATTGAAGCCAGCGGGCTGCTGTCGCCCGGAGAAGTATATCAGCCTCCCCAGGGTCGCATTACCTGGGTACGGCTGCTGGCTGGAGAAGGGCAACTGCTGGGGCTGGAGCATCTGACGATGACTCCGGCGGTTGGCCCCATACCCCTCAGCAGCCATCTGTGGTTGCAGGCAACAGCGATGGCGGAGCTGGAGATTTGGCAGCCCCAGGGGCGACAGCGGGCAGAGCCGGTTTTAGCTGGCCTGGGCCACCTGCAAACCCTTGTGCTCAAGGGCATTCAGCACCTCGAAGCCCAGCAGCAGGTGCAAGAATATCAGCGGTTTGAGGCCCGCTCGCGGCTGAATACCCAGGCTGTGAGCCAGACGCTAACGCAGTTGGCGGGGGTGTTTGAACCATCAACGGCTTTGTCTCAGGAATCTCAGGGACAGCAATCTATCGGTCAAGACGCGCTATTGATTGCCGCTGGTGCGGTGGGGCGGGCGTTGGGCATTGCCATTCAACCTCTAGCCCAGTCGGAGGATTTACGGCGGGTGAGAGATCCGCTGGAGGCGATCGCCCGCTCGTCCCAAATTCGCACTCGCCAGGTGGCCCTGCGCGACGACTGGTGGCGGCGCGACTGTGGCCCCCTGCTGGCCTACGCCCGCGAGGATGGTCGCCCGCTGGCGCTGCTGCCGGTGGGGGCAACTCGCTACGAAGTGGTTGACCCACAGCGGGGTACGCGGGTGCCGTGCAGTCGAGCTGTTGCCGAGGGAATTTCGCCTACGGCCCACACCTTCTACCGACCACTGCCCTACCAGCTCAAGCCGGTGCAGCTGCTTCAGTTTGCGCTCCAGGGGCACCGTCAGGAACTGGTAGTGGTGGCAGTGGCCAGCATTGCCGCCACCCTGTTGGGCATGGTCACCCCCCAGGCCACGGGCATTCTCATCGACCAGGCCATCCCCAACGCCGACCAAACCCTGCTGCTGCAAATCGCCTTTGCCCTGCTCGCCACCACCTTCGGGGCCACCCTGTTTCAGCTCACCCAGGGCATTGCCCTGATGCGGATTGAGTCCTTTGCCGACAGCAGCACCCAGGCCGCCGTATGGGATCGGCTGCTAAAGCTAAAAACCTCCTTCTTTCGCGGCTATTCCATTGGTGATCTGAGCGCCAGAGTTTCCTCAATTAGCCAAATTCGCCAGCGGTTGGGCAATACTCTGCTCAAGAGCCTATTTTCGAGCCTATTCTCGCTGCTGAATCTGGGGCTGCTGTTTTACTACAGCGTGCCCCTGGCGCTGATTGCCGCCGGGGTGGCCCTGCTCAATATGGCCGTCACCGTAGTCTCTGGGGTGCTGACCCTGAAAAAAATTCGCCCCCTCCACGACCAGCAGGGCAAGCTCTTCGGCATGATGGTGCAGATGATCAACGGTGTGGCCAAGTTCCGGGTGGCTGGGGCCGAAACCCGCGCCTTTGCCTACTGGGGCCGCCAGTATGGTCAAGAGCTGCGGCTGACCCTGGCCTCGGAGGGCATCGAAGATAATTTGACCGTGATCAACAACCTGCTGGCAGCCCTTACCCCGGCAGTGCTGTTCGCCTTCGCCACTGGCATGATTCAGCAGTCCCAGGCGGGGGAGAGCAGCTTTTCGACCGGCACGTTTTTGGCCTTTAACGCGGCCTTTGGTACGTTTATTGGCGGGGCCACCAGCCTCAGCAGCACGGTGATTGACGTGCTCGACGTGCTGCCCATCTGGCAGCGGGCAGAACCCATTCTCGCCGCCCAGCCGGAGGTTGACCCCCACAAGGCCGACCCAGGGCGGATCTCGGGCCAGGTGACGGTGAGCAACGTGGGCTTTCGCTACCGCTCCGACGGAGATTTGATTTTAGACGGCGTCACCCTCGCCATTGAGCCGGGGGAATTTGTCGCCCTAGTCGGCCCCTCAGGCAGCGGCAAATCGACGCTGTTTCGCCTGCTGCTGGGGTTTGATGCGCCGGAGGTGGGCACGGTGTATTTCGACGGGCAGGACATGGCGGGGCTCGACCTCAATGCCCTGCGGCGACAGTTTGGCGTGGTGCTGCAAACCAGCCGCCTGATGTCGGCCTCGATTTTTGAAAACATTGTCAGCAGCGCCCGCATCACCATGGAAGAAGCCTGGGAGGCGGCTTCCATGGCGGGGCTGGCCGACGACATTCTCTCGATGCCGATGGGGATGCACACGGTGGTGAGCGAGGGGGGCACAAATCTCTCTGGTGGGCAGCGGCAGCGGCTGCTGATTGCCCGTGCCCTGGCCCTGCGTCCGCGCATTCTACTGTTTGATGAAGCCACTAGCGCCCTGGATAACCGCACTCAGGCGATTGTCAGTGAAAGCCTGGAGCGGCTGCGGGTGACGCGCATTGTAGTGGCCCATCGGCTGAGTACCATTCGCAACGCCGATCGCATCTACGTGCTCGAAAAAGGTCGTCTGATTCAGCAAGGCAGCTTTGATCAACTCGCAGCCGAGGAAGGGCTGTTTAGCCAGTTAGTTAAGCGCCAGCAGGTATAAGTCGTTAGCCGCTACGTCTGTTGAGATGACGCGATAGGCAAAGACCGCGTCTATTAGGGCGATCGCGGCCATGATTGTCGAAAGTTTCCCTAAAGATGAATAAGTGGCGGCGGATGAGACATATATGCTGATGTCACCTCCACCAGGACTGTCTATGAACTACCGCATCTCCGCCCCCGGATTCTTGTTGGCTGTGCTTTTGAGTGGAGGCGTAGTACCGGCCTCTGCCCAGGGCGAGTTGAGCCAAGAACTAGTAGCTCAACCAGAGAGTTCTGCGATCACCAATCCCGAAACTCCTCTTGCAGGTACGGCTGAGTCAGCACTGGTAGAGGGGCAGCAAGCTTATCACCAGGGGCAGCTACCATTGGCATTAGAGCGGCTAAGCCAAGCGATCGCTCAGTTTGAGGCAGCGGGCAATGCCGATGGGGTGGCAGCGGCGCAGGTGGCGATCGCCCATGTCTACATCACTATGGAAAACCTAGCCGAAGCAGCAGCGGCAATCCAGGCGGCATTGAGCTACTACCAGGCCGAAGGTAATGTAGCCGGGGAAGCCCAAGCACTGGTGAACTTAGGGGCACTGCAAGACTCTGAGGAAAACTATGACGCTGCTTTGGCAAGTCTGCAACGGGCCACAGAACTGAGCAAACAAGCCCAAGATGACTTTACGCAAGGCATCGCGCTGTTATCCATAGGGGCAATCTATGGCACTCAAGAGGACTATGCCAATGCCCTGAGTCATCTTGACCAAGCGCTTCCGTTACTGCGGGATGACAGCGATGCCCTACGCCAAGGCTATTACCAGGCCAGTGCCTTAATGTTTAAGGCTTTTTGTTTGATGGGTTTGGAGGAATTTGACCAGGCCAGGGTGCTAGTTGAGCCAATTCAAGCTATTAATCAATCCCTCCAGCATCCTGCGGTTAATGGCTACCTTCTGTTTATTCAAGGAACTTTTGCTGCGCAGGAGGGTGATGTGGATAAGGCATTGAGTAATTACCGGCAAAGCATAGCCCTAATTCAAGAGTGGGGTTTTGATCGTGAGACTGAAGTGCTTATTAATAGCGCAATAGGTGGAATTTACTTTGAGCAGCAAGATTTTGAGCAAGCATCTCAAGCTTTTGATCGGATACTAGCCGTCCTTGCAGCACAAAACAACGTTGCTGGTCAGCTAGAGTTTCTATTTCAAATTGGCAACCTGCATCAGGAAAATAAATATTATGCTCAGGCACAAACTTACTATGAAGCGGCTCTTCCCCATGCTCAAGCCACAGGTCGAACAGCCGAAGGTACTGTACTGAACCGTATTGGCCTGATGCTCTATTTTCAAGAGCAATATGAACAGGCATTGGAGTTTTTCTTGCCTGCTCTTGAGGCTATAAAAGATGTGAGCGATCATGCAAATGAAATCGCAGTTCTGGGCAACCTTGCTGACACCTATCAGCAGCTAGGAAAACTTGAAAAGGTAGAAGAATATCGTCTTCAGGTTTTAGCTTGGCACCAGGAGAATGTGATTAATGCTGAAAACAATGAAAATTATGATTCGGCCATTGCGTCCCTAAATCAACTCTATGAATTCAATAGAGATCAATCTCAACATTTTCTCTCGGTTGGCGACGAATATTTGAAATCAGATCCACAAGCGGCGAGAAATTCAGCTAGTGATGCTGTAGAAGCCGGAAATCTTGCTTTAAACTATGCCCAACAACTGCTTCACATCGCGCAAACTCAAAACCTTGCCGATTGGTTGCCTACTGTCAACTACAATGTTGCACTGTCATTTGTTGCTATAGGACAGGCCTACACGCTCGAAGCGAGTGGATTTACAGCATCTCTTCAATTACAAGATACCGTGGAGTCTGAAAAAAGGGCCTTGGAGTTCTATGAGCAAGCAATTCCTTTTGCCCTAGCATCCGATAATGAAACCATGATCAACTTAGCTTATGGCGGGTTCATGGGCGGCAACTATGCTATTGGGGTTGCCTACAACTCCATAGCAAAACATGAAAAAGCAATCGAATTCATTCTAAAAGCTCTAGACGTTTCTCGGCAAGTTGATGATCGAGAAAGAGAGCTTAATTATTTGTCTACACTAGATCACTCGTATACGAGGTTGGCGGAGCAAAGATTTCAGGAAAATGAAGTTGATGAAGCTTTAGCGTATCTAGAAACAGGAGAGAGACATAGCCTTGAAATCATTGAACTGAGTGAAGAGCTGGATGATCTAGAGGAAAAGGACAACTTCATAAAACAAGCCCTCAATCAGCTATGGCGCATAAATTCGAAGCGCAGAGAAATCTATGAAAGTCAAGAGCTTTACGAAAAAGCTCTTGAATCTGCCTACATTGCCTTAGATTTGGCCCCACAACTGGGTGAAGGTAGAATTGACTATACAATCGATAGCCTAGCAACAATTGCCAGCCTTTACAACTCCTTAAATCGCTATGCCGATGCATTGTTATCATATAATAATCTTGAGGAAATTGCATCTGAAAGAGAAGATTTTGTCTATCAGTCTTTAGCTTTAATGCAGACGGGCCTGATTTATACGAATCAGGGCAGGTATGACAAAGCCATAGAACAATTTGAAAAATCCTTTAAAGTTGCAACAGACAATAGCATATTTCAATACCAGACAGCTTCTCTAACTTCGTTGAGTGGGGTTTATGCAGCACAGGGAAACTACACTCAGGCAATGGAAGAACTTACAACCGCATTGGCATTAATCCGTGAAGGCAGAAACAAACTAGAAAATGAACTGACGCCTGAACTACTCAATCAAGTTTGTTATATAGGCTTTTCGCCTCTCTCGTCAGCAGAGGATGATCCTTTAGAAGATCTGTCTATCGTTAACTATAGGCAAAGCCTTGATGAACGGCGATTTGAAGAAACTCGCAAAGACTGCATAGTATCTTCGTGGTATTCAGAAAGCGCTATATTACACAGTATGGGAAGTATTCATAGCAGTCAAGGACGTTATTTAGAAGCACTGGATTTATATAATCAATCTTTAGCAATTGATCAAGAATATGAAGCTGGAGAGGTTGCCATGAGTGGAACTCTTTCAGGAATTGCTGGGGTTTATGAATCGCAGGGTAACTACGAGCGGGCTCTAATCATTTATGAGCAGATTTTGAATATCTATGATCGCGCTGGCAACAGGCTTAGTCAAGCTAGAACTCTCAATAACATTGGCATTGCTTATGAAAACAAAGGTCAGTACTCTGAGGCTTTTGACTATTATCAGAGAGCTTTGGCTGTGGCTAATGAGTTAGATGCTCCAGCTCTGCGGAATAGTATTGTTTATAACATGGCAGCTTCATCGTCTATAAGAGGCGATTTTCAAGATGCCTTGAATACTTATTATGAAACTCTTGAGGCAGATCGTAGCTTAGGACGCAGGGCCGATGAAGCAATTATCCTAAATACTATTGGCGGCACATACTATTCACAGGGACAACTTGACTCTTCTAGTCAGGCTTATAATGAAGCTTTGGCTATTATCCGAGACATTGGTGCTCGAAACTTAGAGATTGGCAGTGTTACTGGCTTGGGAAATATAGCAGAAGCAAAAGGCGACTATGGTACTGCGCTGAGCTATTATCAGCAGGCATTAGAAATTGCTGAGGAGATTGATTCTCAAGTACAAGTTTCAATAACACTGCACAGTTTGGGATTTATTTACCTCAGATTGGGGCAGTACGCCACAGCGCTCGATTATTACCAGCGTTCTCTAGGCCTTGATGTGGCTAATGGCAGTGTTGGTGGTCAAGCTTTAACACTGAACAGCATGGCAGGTGTCTACTATCGGCAGCAGCAGTATGACCAAGCCATTGACTACAACCAGCAAGCCCTGGCCATTCACCAAGACGCTGGAAATCTGCTGGGTCAGGTACGTGCTCTAGATGGCATTGGCATTGCCCACGAACGCCAGAGCAACTACGAGCAGGCATTGGCTGCTTACCAAGAAGCGCTTGATCTAGTCTCCAACATGGATGCGAGGTTTCTGCAAGCCTCTGTGTTGAACGGTTTGGGGCTAACCTATGCTGGCCTCGGTGATACTGAGCAGGCGATGGACTACCTAGAGCAAGCCCTGGCTATTAATCGCGCCATTGGAAACCCTGCGGGCGAAGCACTGGCGCTGGCCGACATGGGCAAAGTACTAACCCAGAGCGGCCAACAAGAACTAGCAATTGCCTTCTATAAACAGTCTGTCAACACCCGTGAAGGCATTCGTGTGGGTCTGCAAGAGCTCGATCAATCGCTACAACAGTCTTATGTTGATACAGTAGCCGACACCTATCGTGAATTAGCTGACCTGCTTTTGCAACAAAATCGGGTGCTTGAAGCTCAGCGTGTACTGGATTTGTTGAAAGTGCAAGAGCTAGACGACTACTTAAATGATGTACGTAGTAACGTCCAAGCCTCTACTGAGTTAGACCTTTGGGAACCAGAGCAATACATTCTCGACCTCTATAATCAAACGATTCAAGAAGGTATTGAGCTAGCTCAACTCGATGCTAATAGAGACTCACTTAACCCAGAAGAAGAGCAGCGACGGCAAGACCTAGTAAACCGTCAAGATGAGTTACGTGCGGTGTTTAACCAACTTTTGGGGCGGCAGGATGTGCAAAGTGCGATCGCACAACTGCAAACCAGCACCAACAATCAAACTATTAACATTCAGCAGTACAACAATCTGCAAGGCGACCTGCGCGAGCTAAATAGTAGGGCTAATCTAAATGCCGTTTTGCTCTACCCGCTGATTCTAGATAACCGGCTGGAGTTGGTGCTGATTCCACCTTATGGTGCCCCCATTCGGCGAACCGTAGCGGTTGAATCAGGGGAGCTCAATCGTGCCATCGTCGAGCTAGGCCAAGCGCTCAAAGACCCTGAGGCCAACGCCGTAGTTCCAGCTCAGCAGCTTTATCAATGGCTGATTGCAGAGCTTGAAGAGGACTTGGCCGCTGCCAATGCCGAAACTATTATTTATGCCCCCGATGGAGCTTTGCGCTACATTCCTCTAGCCGCCCTGCACGATGGCGATCAATGGCTGGCCCAGCGCTTTGCCGTTACCCACATTACCGCCGCCAGCATCTTTAGATTTGATCAAGAACCGACCTACCAACCCGACAACCTGCAACTGCTAGCCGCCGCCTGCGTGCAATGTAGCTTTGAAGTTAAGGGCTATCGCTTTGGGGATCTACCCCATGCTGGGGTGGAGGTGGAAACCCTAGCGGCACAAATTCCCAATACAGAACTGCGGCTGAATGAGGCCTTTAGCGCCAGTGACCTGCGCATCCTCATGCGTGACTTCTCCATCGTGCATTTAGCCACCCATGCCAAATTCTTGCAGGGCCAGGGCAATGAATCGTTTATCGTGACTGGCGACCGCAACGCAGTTTCCTTAAGTGAGATGCGATCTTGGAATCTGGACGCAGACCTGGTGGTCCTCAGCGCCTGCGAAACCGCTGTAGGTGAAGCACAACTGGGCAGTGGCATTGAGATCCTCGGCTTTGGCTACCAGATGCAGGATGCTGGGGCCAAGGCGGCGATCGCCTCCCTCTGGCAAGTTGATGATGGCGGCACTCAGGTGCTAATGAATGCTTTCTATGCGGCGCTGCAAGCGGGCTATACCAAAGCCGAGGCTCTGCAACTTGCCCAGCAAGCCCTTATCGCTGGCGATCTTGAAATTGAGAGTCAAGGCGCTCGCGCCGACTTTAATTTGATCACCGCCCGTACGGGACTGCCCGCCGCCGTTAGCGACAACCTTGATCACCCCTACTACTGGGCACCCTTCATTCTCATTGGCAATGGATTGTAACCATGATCATTCGCTCAACTGGTTTTGACTATGCCGTTTTGTTTATGGTCATACTACTGGCGTGGCCAATGACGTTGATTAATACTCCACTACTGTTGGGCGTTTTCCTCGTTATCAACAGCCTTATTTTGGCCGTTGTTGTCTATGCCACCAGCAGCCCCAGAGTGAGCTTTTGGAAAGGGCTGCGGCTATTGCCCAATCGCTACATGAGTGGCTGTGTCAACATTACTATTCTCTATATCTTTTTTGTGCTAGCCTACCACTATTTCTGGACTGCAGGGGCCGTGGCATTGCGGCTGCATTTGGGGCGATCGCACACCCAAACCTGGTGGGTGAACCATATTAGTCGACATACCAGACTTAGCCGCCAGGATTTAGAGCAGATCAGGTTTTCAGCCTGGCTCAGTTCGCCAATGCAGTTAGGCTCACAGGCTCAGGCCTACGGCCTGCTGATTCTGGTCATTTTGGCAGTTACATTCTTCATCTTTGCTCGCTAGGGCGACTCTCGTGGTTAGCCTCCAGCTTGAGAATAAGTTGTGCAGCCGTAGAAATAGATCCTTGTGAACACAGGCCACTGGGGCACTACCTAGAGGTTTCCAATGAAAAGTTATTCCACACGATTTAGACAAGGTGATGTACTGCTGATCGCTGCATCGCCGGTTAACGACAACCCAGGCACCAAGCAATCTCACCTGGTACTGGCCCACGGCGAAGCCAGCGGACACCAACACCAAATTACCGAAGGCCAGGCTGAGCTGTACGAAAAAGACGGCACTATGTTTCTCTATGTGCTGTCCGAAACAGCACTACTTACCCACGAAGAACATGCTCCCATCGCCATTCCTCAGGGTACCTGGATCGTACGCCTGCAGCGGGAATATAACCCTGAGCCACTGACCGGGGGGTGGAGCTATGTCGAAGATTAGCGCCCTCAGCCGCGAGGAGGCCCAGGCGCTCACCCAGCCTTATTTAGAAAGATGGCAGGCGATGTTTTCGCAGCCCCTCGATCGCAACCGAGCCAGGGCCATAGCGATCAGTCTCTATCAACGACTGGGCTATCCACCGCCCCAGGTAGTGTTTTTACCCAGTCCTTTTGCCATCGGCCTGGTTACTCTGGCGTTGTTTGACGATGCAGCGCTATCAGAGCAGACGCTGCACGATGAGTTTCTGGCTCTGCGCGATCGCGATCAGCAAAACCTTTTTGAGGCTCTGTTTTGGCAGATCTGTGGTTCTGACCCATCTCAAAAGAGTGGAAATGACTGGTTTTTTGTCGATTGCCTGGCGGGGCAGCTCTCCGATGATTTGTACAGACTCTACGAGAAAGAAAGTGGTTACCAAGACCCTTTTTACAGCCGCCCCTTGACCTCACTAGAAATTACCGAAGATTATCTCCTGGGAAAACAGCCCAGATCTGACCGCAAGCTCGGCGATCGCAACCTCTGGCATTTTCCGCCACCCGAGGGGGAGGGCCAAATCTATGACCAGCGGGAGCGCCGCTACCTCTCCGAGAGTCTGTACCGTCAGCTGGGGGTGGAGGTCAGTCTGTCGTCGGTCTTCAGTCGGGGGCAATCGTCCTTCCCCCAGGCCCTCTGGTATCCCCCAATTGCTAGGGCCGCTGCCTACGACTTTGCCACCTCCATTGGGTTTCAACCCGATCCAGAGGTGCTTGGCTCCGTTTTAGAGAGCGCCTTAGGGTTGGGCTTTATCAGCCCCTTTCGCGAGATTTGTCTGGTCTGCAATCGCCCCCAGTTTCGCTACGACCCAGACGGTGCGCTGCACAGCATTGGTGAACCCGCCATCTACTTCCCTGATGGCTACGGCAACTACGCGGTATATCATGGCCGCCAACTGCCCTATCAATATAGTCGTCTGCCCATTAGCCAGTGGCAGGCCCAGTGGGTGCTGGAAGAGCGCAATGCCGAAATTCGGCGCATTTTAATTCAAGAAATTGGCTATGCCCGCCTGTGTCGGGAACTCCAGGCCGAAGTGCTCGACACCTGGCGAGAATATACTCTGCTAAAGTTACCCATTTGGGATGACTTGAGCGGCCCAGTAGCGATTTGGTACGGGCCAAAAGGTTTCAGCGAAGGAATAGAAGCCACCTACTTACTCAAAATGACCTGCCCCAGCACCCAGGCCATCTATGTGCTGCGGGTGCCGCCTAAACTGCGCTCCGCCCGCGAGGCAGCCACCTGGATCAACTGGGGTACCGATCCTGACTGGTTTACTACTGAAACGTAGATGAGGTCGCTATGCAAGTTCGCGTCAGCAGCAAGGATTTCTTTATTGATGGCGATCGCGCTGGCCACGAAGCCAACGATAGCCAACGCTACAAAGCCCTGCTCATCCACTGGGCTCAAGCCATTGAATCGCTCAGTCAGGATGGCGAGGCGGCAGCCATACCCATCGACAGTGAATACGTTGAGTTTGGCCAGTTTGTGCTGGTGCTGGCGGCAATTAAGCAGGGCGATCGCGTTGTGGTGCGATCGCTCTGGGTACTCGACGATTGGTTTGATTGGGATACTGCCTACATCATGACCTCGCTAGACAATGACGCGCTACGATTCTCGTTGGCCCGAAAATCCTTTGCCACCACAGGCATTTTTGGCGAGTACAACCTTCACGAGTTAGTAAGTGGTTTACTGAATGCCAAAGAGATTTGAGTTATCTTCTCAGCCAGGGTTTTTGCCCAGTCTCGTAATACAAATTGTATTTCCGTGCGATCGGGTCAAGGTTGTCGCCAAAACGAGATTCGTACAGACCATCACTTTTACGCGACACAACTTCGTGGCGCTTATTAAAGGGTAACCCCAGGCACTCTTTCAGCTCTACGCAAACTTGATAGCCTTCTTCGAGAGTTAAATCAGTTAGGATATAGTGCCGTTTATTAACGTAAAAAATAATTGAGACATGCAAAAGAGAGTAGTTGCACCATGCCGAATAATCATCGTAATTGCTATCGCTTTCGTAGTTGAAAACTACTTCAAACGATACCTCCTGACATGGGATAGGAGGTAGCACCTCAGTACTACTGCCCCCCGTGGTGCGGGTTATGGTGATAATACCTGGTCTGGCTTCATTGGACTGTTCTTGAGTAATGTGAACGACAGCTTGAGCACTTTCAATTTGAATCTGGGTGGTGTCAGACATGGGTTAGCGCCTTACTTAAATATGGGTAGTGAATAAGCTTCCGCCTGTCAGCCATATATACTTCTACTCACCCAGAGGATATTCACCCATGCGTCTGCATCAGTATTTAGTCGGCTGGTTGGCAGCTCCTATGTTTCTATCGGCCAGTGCTCTTTTGTTACCACTGGCTGCCCTGGCCCAAGTAGAGGCGCATTCCCCCACGCCGCTGTTGCAGATAGAGGGGGCCTTGACCCCAGATAGCCCGCTCCTCTCTGGAGACGGCACTCCCTATGCCGAACATACCTTCGAGGGGCAAGCAGGGCAGACCGTTACCTTGGTGATGGAAAGCCTGGAGCTAGATGCCTACCTGTTTTTGTACGACCCAGACGGGCAAAAGCTGGCCGAAAATGACGATTTTGAGGCAGGCAACTACAACGCCGTCATCACCGTTACGTTGCCGGTGGATGGCACCTACCGGGTGAGAGCCAATGCCTACGAAACCGAGGGGGGAGCCTATACCCTGACGGTGCTGCCGGGTGAGGTACCGGTGTTTAGTGAGGCCGCTCTGCAACAGGCTGAAGCCAGACGGCTAAAACGTCAAGCCATGGAGCTATCTCGTACCGGGGAGTATGAGGCAGCATTGGAACTGTTGAACCAGGCCATCGTGCTGTGGCGAAAGGTAGGCGATCGCCGAGGCGAAGCGATTTCTCTCAGTGACTCAGGGCTGGTGTATCGAAATCTCAGCCGCTACGCTGAGGCGCTTGAGGCTTATCACCAAGCGTTAGGCATTCAGCGGGAAATTGGCGATCGTAACAACGAAGCGACGGCTCTCAACAATATGGGAAGCATTTATTATCGGTTAGGCGATTACCCAAAAGCGCTTGAGCTCTACCAAGAATCGTTGAATATTCGCGAGGATATTGGCGATGAGCATGGTCAGGCATTTTCGCTAAATAGTATTGGCCTAGTTTATCAAGAGCAGAGCCAGTTTGCCGAAGCATTAGAGTATTACAGCCAAGCTCTAGGGTTTTTCAAAAATGCTGGCGATGCAGAGGGTGAGGCTGCCGTTTTGAATAACATGGCCACCATTTACGAAGTCCAGGGAAACTATTCTAAAGCCCTTGAGATTTATCAGCAAAATTTGCAAATAAGGCGAGAGGGTAGTGATCGCGATGGCGAAGCAACTGATTTAAACAATATTGCGGGCGTTTACAGTCGCATGAGTGACTATGAGCAAGCTTTGAACTATTACCAACAGGGCTTAAGTATTCGGCAAGCGATGGGCGATCGCAGCGGCGCTGCTAACATTCTTAACAATATTGGTAGAGTTTACTCAAGCTTTGGAGACTATCCCCTAGCACTAGACTACTTCCAACAATCTTTAACCATTCGACGAGATATCGGCGATCGCGCTGGAGAGGCTGTAACCCTATCTAACATTGGCACTCATCACTTTAATTTAGGTGACTATCCTCAGGCCCTAAACTACTATCAACAGTCGCTAGACATTCATCAAGCGCTTGGCAATCGTGTTGAAGAAGCAACCGTTCTTGGTAATCTTGGCAGCATACATTCAGTCTTCGGTGACTATGGCCTGGCAGTTGACTATCACCAACAGGCTTTAGATATTCGCCAAGCTACTGGAGATCGTGAGGGCATAGCAATCTCCTTGAATAATATTGGCGTTGTTTACAACGATCAAGGTGACTATCTCAAAGCTTTAAGCTATTACCAACAGGCGCTGCCTATTTTTGAAGAGCTGGGCAATCGGCAAGGCGTAGCTACGTTGATTAATAACTTTGGCAGTGCATATGAAAGCCAAAGTAATTATTCTCAAGCCTTGAACTATTATCAGCAGGCGTTAGCTATGAATCAGGCAATTGGCGATCGCAGTAGTGAAGCTAACACTCTCGGTTCTATAGGTACCGTTTATGACAGCCTGGGCAATTATGCTGAGGCGCTAAAATACTACCAGCAAGCATTAGCTATTCGACAGGATATCGGCGACCGTCGGGGAGAAGGTGCTTCCCTCAATGCGATTGCCGCAACCCATTTTAAGCTCAAAGACTATTCCCTCAGCCTCGACTATTTGCAGCAGGCATTGGCGATTTTTGAAGCCATTAACGATCGCCCCAGTGCAGGGAGAGCCTGGGCCAACATTGGCAGCATCCACAGAGAACAGGGGAGCTATGGCGAGGCATTAGATGCCTATCAACACGCTCTGACGATTATTCCGGAGGTAGGCGATCGGTACAGCGAAGGGGTCATCCTCTCGGCCATGGGTGAAACCTATCGACGGCTCAACGACTACTCGCAAGCCTTACAGTATCATCAGCAGGCGCTAGCGGTTTTGGAGTCGCTGGGTGCGCGCGATCGCACCAGTGCCACTCTCCGCAACTTGGGGCGCACCCTGGCTGACCAGGGGCAACCCGAGCTGGCGATCGTGTTTTACAAACAATCGATCAACCTCACCGAGGCCATTCGGGGTGAGATTCAGGGCTTAGAGCAAGGCTTGCAGCAGTCCTACACCGACAGCATTGCCGAGGGCTATCGCGAACTCGCCGACCTGCTGCTACAGCAGAACCGTGTACTCGAAGCCCAGCGGGTGCTGGATCTGCTGAAGGTGCAAGAACTAGACGACTACCTGCAAGGGGTACAGCGCACCGCCGTCACCGCTGCCGGGGTCGATTTTTTGCGGCCCGAAAGCGCCATTTTGGCCCGCCACGGCGAGCAAGTGCAGTCGGCCATTGCCGTTGGCCAAGAGCTGGCCACCCTCCAAGCCGTACCCCCCGACCAGCGCACCGCCGATCAAACCCAGCGCATCGCCCAACTCACCACTCTGCTCGACGAGATCAACGGCGACTTTCGCAGCTTCTCCCGCAGCCCCGAAGTACGCGATCTGATCGCCCAGCTTAGCTTTGACGCCCGCGAGGCCAGCCTCAGCCTGGGTGAGCTAGACAGGCTGCGTGACGAGCTGAGCCAGCTCAACGCCGCTATTTTCTACCCGCTAATTTTGGAAGATCGCATTGAGCTAATCATCACCACCCCCGACTCGCCCCCTCTACGGCGCACCGTCTATGTGCCTCGCACCCAGCTCAACGAAGCCATCCTCGCCTTTCGCACCGCCCTCACCAGCGGCGACCCCGCCATCACCACCCCCGCCCAGCAGCTCTACGACTGGCTGATCCGCCCTCTAGAGGCCGACCTGCAAGCCGCCGGGGTCGAGACTATCATCTACGCCCCGGACGGCCAACTGCGCTACATCCCCCTCGCCGCCCTGCACGATGGCGAGGGCTGGCTGGCCCAGCGCTACCAGGTCAACAACATCACCGCCCGCTCCCTGCAAGACTTCACTCACACCGACAGCGCCGCGCCGCGCATTCTCGCCGCCGCCTACGCTGACCCTACCCTCGTCCACCGTCCCACGGTCAACGGCACCGAGTACATCTTCGAGGGGCTGCCGGGGGCGGGCCAAGAGGTGGCTGCCCTGCCCAATGCCACTACCACGTTTATTGACAATGCCTTCAGCCTGGCTGCCGTGCGCCCGCTCATGGCCGACCACACCATTTTGCATTTTGCCACCCACGCCGCCTTTGTCCCCGGCGTGCCCGAAGACTCGTTCATATTGTTTGGCAATGGCGACACTCCTACCCTGCGCGATGTGGAAACCTGGACGCTGAACGGGGTTGACCTGGTGGTGCTGAGCGCCTGTGAAACCGGCGTCGGCGGCCTGGGCAATGGCGAAGAAATTTTGGGCCTGGGCTACCAGTTTCAGCTCAGCGGGGCCAGGGCGGTGATGTCGTCGCTGTGGAAGGTGAGCGACCAGGGTACCCAGGTGCTAATGACTGCCTTCTACAACGCCCTGGGCCAGGGCATGACCAAAGCTGAAGCTCTACAAGCGGCCCAGAAGGCGCTCATCACTGGAGATTTCTCGGCGGTGGGAGGACTGCGGGGCGAGTTTGATCTGGTGAGTAGCCAGACCCGGCAAACCTTGCCTGCTGAAGGGTCTATCAGCCACCCCTACTACTGGGCACCCTTCATTCTGATTGGCAATGGCCTTTGAGTACCCCAAGCGCAAAGGCGAATAAGCTGTGATGGGTCAGCCATAGGTTTAAGTGAGCGCTACCGAACCCGGCATTTCTGCCCCCAACTCACTCAGACTTAAAGGAAGACTTCTATGAAACGCTTCTTCAAGCCCCTAGCGATCGCAGCCAGCCTCCTCACCCTGGCCATCACCGGCTGTGGCAAAACCACCGCCCTCAGCCCCAGCCAGCTGGTCGAGCAAAACAAGCCCGGCACGCTGATTATTCAAACCGTCCACAAAGCCGAGTTTTCGGTACCCGACTACGACCTCAACGAGGATAAGCTGAACCAGCTTTCCAAGGCTCTGGGTCAAAAAGTGTCCAGCGGCGAATATACCTCCGAGCAACAGGTGTTTGTGGCCATCATTCAAACGGTGCTGGCCGACCCCCTGGCCTACTTCACCCCCATGTCCCAGCGGGTACAAGAGCAGGCTGAAGTCAGCACCACCGGCTCGGCCCTGGCGGTCACCGAAGACGGCTATCTGGTGACAAACGCCCATGTAGTTTCTTCTGAGCAAGATGACATTAAACAGCTGCTGGCTGACAGCGCTCTGGAGGAAGTGGCGGTTTCTAGCTGCCAATCGCTGTGGAATGACCTAGGCGGCGGCTACTACCAGGAGGCGATCGGAGCGCTGATGGGCACCCAGGAATTCGTGCAGCTCTGTCTACAAGCTCACGCCGAGTATTTTGCCCACTACATGTCGCTCGATGCCCTAGACACCAAAATCTATGCGGCTATGGGGGCCACCGCCCGCGACCAGATCGTTGAGCAGGGCCACAAAGCCACCGTCAAAGCCATCGGCGAACCCGCCCCCGGTAAAGATGTGGCAATTCTAAAAATTGAGGCCACCCATATGCCCACGGTCGCCTTGGGAGACGACCAAACGCTGACAGCAGGCGATCGCATGTTCATTCTCGGCTACCCCGGCGCTGGCGTCATCGACGATCAAGAAGCAGTCGAAGCCTCCCTCACCGCTGGTCTAGTCAGCGCCCGCAAAACCATGGCCGATGGCTGGGATATTCTTCAAACTGACGCCGCTATGAGCAGCGGCAACAGCGGTGGCCCGGTGTTTAACGAAGCGGGCAAAGCGATCGGCATTGCCACCTTTGCCAAGGTTGATCCCTCCACCGGCAGCCAGGTGCAGGGCGCTAACTTTGTTGTGCCCATTAGCGTAGTCAACGAATTTTTGACCCAGGCCAATGTAGAGCCTGCCCCCAGCGGCATTTCTCAGCTCTACCAAACGGCAGTAAGTCAATTTGAGCGGGGTCAGTTCAAACGTGCCCTATCCAGCTTTCGCCAGGTCAGCGAGCTCAACCCCAGCTACCCCTACGTGCAGGACTACCTAAGCAAAACCCAAACGGCGCTAAATCAAGATCAATCTGGCGCATCATTTAGAGTAATGGGAGTAGGTAGCGCGGCGGTGTTGCTGATGGGGGCTGGTGGAGCAGCGGTGCTACTGCGCCGGGGTCTGGTGAAATTGCCTAAGCTTACTTTCCATTAGTCCATCACAATGCGATGTCTACTGACTAGGGAGTAAGGGAACAGATTCGCTCCCTTACTCCCTATTAGACCGTAGTGGGGCGATTCAGTTGTTTCCCCTAGCGAGTTCAGACCACCTCCACTCTCAGGATGATTTGAAACGCAGCCAAAGGAAAGATATTCTGACTTGGGACAGCTATCTTTGAAATGTCCCCTGAAATCAATATTTCAAAGACTATGAAAGCGGGTGAACGGACTCGAACCGTCGGCACTCAGCTTGGGAAGCTGTGAATCACTCCTTGTATGGCAAGGGTTTCAGGGCTATGAATTTAGCGTTACCCCAAGCTTACCCCGATTTGGACATGGTTAAGAATTCCTACGCCCTGATCTCTGGGGTGCTGACGGTTACCTGCTGGATAGGAGCTGATCCAACGGCCTTCAAGCTGAGCCACCCCTGCCCGCTGCTACAATTGACGCAAGCTTGCCTAAAATCTTTCGTTATGTCTTTTGTGGATATTCGGCAACGGACAATTTCCATCATTGAGCATCCGCCTCAGAACAAGCTTGAGGCCGTGATCCAGTTGTTAGAAGTCTTAGCGGAACCCGTTCATCAAGCGTCAATGCCGCCTGAGTACGATCGAGTGCCTCAACGACTCAGACGAGAGGTATCTCAAAGAGCCCAGCACCTCGTTCGCTAGCCATATGATGATGGGGCCAACTGACCATGACTCAATCAACGGTAACCACGGATCTCTATCCCGACTCCGATGGTCAGCCCATGGCTGATAACACGAAGCAATACCGTTGGATTGTGCGGTTGGTCAGCAATCTGAGAAACCTCTTGCAAGGCCAAACGGCTTTTGTCGCAGGGGATTTGCTCTGGTATCCGGTTCAGGTGGATGCTCCTCCCGTTCCCTGCCAGGCTCCCGATGCCATGGTGGTGTTGGGGCGTCCAAATGTTGACCGTGGCAGCTACAAACAGTGGAAAGAGGACAACATCCCGCCCCAGGTAGTTTTTGAGATTATCTCTCCCAGTAACTCAGCCACTGAGATTTCTCAGAAGCAGGCGTTTTATGATCGGTATGGGGTGCTGGAAATGTTCTTTTACGACCCCGACAATTTTGAGTTTTGGGGACTGACGCGACAGGCCCTAGATGAACGGTTGGTGCTACTCACCCGCCTCAATTTGCCCTGGAGATCCCCGACGCTAGGGGTCACATTTGACATGTTTGAGGATGGCCTGGCGCTGTTCTATCCCAATGGGGAGCGCTTCAAAGACCCTGAGGAGCTGTACCAGGAGCGGAACCAGACCCAGCGCAAATTAGATCGGGCTATGGAAAAATTACGGGAACTGGGTATCGACCCTAGCGAATTAGAAGAATAGTTGGGGGTTGCTATCCTATTCGATTCACAACGTTCTCACAGCTTATAAATGATGCAATCCTGGCTAAGCAACCTAGAAAAACGGGCAACCTGAGGGATTTGCTCAATGACGGGGCTTGGGTTCGGGAAGCAGATGTCGATCACGCTAGCGCTGATCGCCATCGCCGCCTGTAACGTGAGTTCCTTAACCGCCTCCACCCACCAACAGTCCGGCGGCAGAACTCGAACCCCTCAGCATTGCGCTAAATTGAGAATGATTATCATTCCATACTTTATCCATGGTCAGTCAGCTCAGCCGACCTCTCCCCAGCGATCGCATTGCCCCCAGCGACCCTCAGCAATTGCTGCAACTTCGCCACACCTGTGCCCATGTGCTGGCCATGGCCGTGCAGCGGCTGTTTCCCGAAACGCGGGTAACCATCGGCCCATCCACAGAGACCGGCTTTTACTACGACTTTGACCGCGCGATGGTCGAAGACCGGCCCCTAAGGGCCATCGCCTTTACCCCCGACGACCTCACCCGCATCGAAGCTGAAATGCGGCAGATCATCTGCGCCAACCTGCCGATTGTCCGCGAAACCGTGGAGCGCGATGAGCTGCGAGCAGAAATTGCCCAGCTCCACGAGCCCTACAATCTAGAAATTCTCGACGGCATTCCCTCCGACGAGCCGATTATCCACTACTACATTGGCTGCCCCGACCCGGTCTTGCCTAGCACAAAAACCACAAAGCGGTTGGCGATATCACTACAGCAGATGTAATCAAGGCCGTTCAAATGTAGATATCGCTATGGTCAACCTAGTTAGGAATCACTATCATTAGCACTGTGGTTGTAGGGCTGGTATTTCCTTCTGCAAAGAAGGCGTATTAGCCCTAGCTAGCCTTTACTGCTCGCTATTTCGGTGATTGTTTATGTTGACTCTGAGCGCTCCGGCCAATCCCTCAGCCCGCCCACTCGTGCAGACCTTCAAGCGACGAGACATTCTTCCCCTAGAGGCCAACCGGCTCTGGCAGATTCAATCCGGGGCAGTGCGGCTGCTTACCCTCTCCGAGGAGGGCACCCCCATTACCCTCGGCTTTTGGGAGAGTGGCGATTTAACCGGCCAGCCGTTGATCTGCATTCAGCCGGGTGAAATTGAGTGCTTGACTAAAGTGCAGGCCGTGCCGCTCAGCCCCGAGCAATGCTGGAACTTTCAATCGGTGATGCGATCGCACCTGCACCAGATGCAAGAGCTAATTCGCTTTCGCCAGGGCCAGGTTCCCCAGCGGTTGCAGCAGCTATTGGGCTGGCTGGCTCTCAAATTTGGTCGCCCGGTTGAACAGGGGCGCTTGATTCAGCTGCGGCTGACCCATCAGGATATGGCTGATGCCATTGGCACCTCTCGCGTCACCGTCACCCGCCTGATGCAAGAGCTAGAGCGAAACGGGAAGATTGGCTACTCAGAAAAAAATTGCGTCATTCTGCCCGAGTAATTGGCGAGAGGATCGGTTACCGGGTGCGGGGTGCGAGATTCCCAATTTGGGTTTCTACCCTACTGCCCCTGTCATCATTCGCTTGACTAAAAACTGCCCTTGTACCTTGCGGGTGGGGTGTTTTAAGCTAGGTGTTGTTGACTCGCTAAAAGTCCTGTGGGATAAGCATTTTGCCTATCCCTTTCAAATAGCCGAGATGGCTGTCGTGTACAACTTAGATCCCTTCCTCGGTGCCCGATGAATATTGCTGATTCTGCCAGTCACCCGTTGCGGATTGTTTCGCTGATTCCCAGTGCCACCGAGATAGTAGACGCCTTGGGATTGGGAGACTGTCTAGTGGGGCGCAGCCACGAGTGCGACTATCCCCCAGCGGTAAAGTCCCTACCCGTCTGCACCGCCCCCAAATTTGACCCGGTGGGCGACAGCGCTACCATTCACCAGCGCGTGACCGATTTGCTCACCTCGGCCCTGAGCGTCTACCGGGTGAATCTGGAGGTGCTAGAAGCCTTACGCCCGACCCACATTCTCACCCAGGCGCAGTGCGAGGTCTGCGCTGTCAATTTGGCAGATGTAGAAGCGGCAGCGGCCCAGCTGACCGGCAGCCAGCCACAGATCATTTCCTTGGAGCCAAACGATCTAGCGGATGTATGGGCCGACATTGAGCGAGTGGGTTTGGCGCTGGGGGTCGAGCAAACAGCGGCGTTGGTGGCTGGGTTGCAAGGTCGAGTGCAGGCTTGTGCTACCCAGGCGGCGGCCTGTGGGTCTAAGCCCACCGTCGCCTGCATTGAATGGATCGAGCCGCTCATGGCAGCAGGTAACTGGGTGCCGGAACTAGTGCAGCTGGCCGGTGGCACCTCGCTGTTTGGCACCCCAGGGCAGCACTCTCCCTGGATTAGCTGGGAGGACTTGATTGCCGCTGATCCTGAGATCATCGTGATTATGCCCTGCGGCTACGACCTGGCGGTAACCCGCCGCGAAGCCCAAACGCTAACTCATCATTCTGCCTGGTCTACCCTTAAAGCAGTACGCCAAGAGCAAGTCTACCTGGTGGATGGGAATCAGTACTTCAATCGACCTGGCCCTCGCCTGGTGGAGTCTTTGGAGATTTTGGCGGAGATTTTCCACCCTGAGGCGTTTGGCACTGGCCACCAGAGTCAGGGCTGGGAAACGTGGCCACTGGAAGTAGCGGCGTAGTGAGCTGAAAAAGCCGGAGTGCGACCGCACCCCGGCTGAAGAAATCTTAGAGCTGGTTCAACAACTTACATCAGGCCGATTTGGGTCAGAATGCCCTGGCCGGTCAAATACTCGGTGGCGACCCCGATCACGAAGCCCAACATAGCCAGGCGACCGTTCCAGGTTTCGGCAAAGTTAACAAACCCAAACTTGCTTTCGCTGCTTTCCATGATCGTTAATCTCCGAACGTGTAAGGGCTTTACTTTTTCAAGTCTTCTTTACAAAGATTAACACAGAGATTTTGGTCTGGCTAGGGCGGCTGAAATATTAGCGATCGCGCTTTCTCTCAGCATGTGGTTGCCGTCAACCAGGCGCTGCTGGCGGGCGATCGCTGTGCGAACGATGTGACCTGCCTGACCCGGTGGCAAACCTCGGCCCATGGGCACCCGGAGGGAAACGGTGGCTCTAGCAATGGTGATAGCCCCACGGCTGGCCGGTTGGGTGCAGAAGCTGGTGCCCAGGTGCGGCAGCAACTCCGACTTGGGCACCGGGTGAGCTTGGAATATGCTGACCCGCGCCGGTTTAAAGCGGGGTCTTGGCAAAGCGGCCCCACCCTGGCAGCGACCCAGGAAGCTGAGGTGTTGGCTCAGATCGAGCAATTTTTGGCAGCACACCCCGGCAATTATGTGCGTCTGCTGGGGATTGACCCCAGGGCAAAGCAACACCAGTTTGAGCAGGTGATTCAAATGCCTGGGTGAGCGATCGGGCAAGACAAGTATTTTTAACAACAGGCTAACGGTGAAGTGCAGCGGCGGCAGGCAGCCTTGAGAGCCAAGCCAGAAGCTTATGACCGTCCGCTGCCACGCAGTGTTAGCTGGCGATCGCTACTCCAGGCACTGAAATCCCCGTTCACCTTTCAATTTGTCATCGAAGCTTACGGTTTCTGATTACCCGCTTGTCGGGCTACTGCCCCAATCAGGTAATCAGAAAAATCAGCTTTGCCCTGCTTATATTGCTGTAGAGCTTGGTCAACCGTCGATCGGTTTTCAAACTCAAAAGCTGCGTTGTGTAACATGGCCTCTAGAGCACCGATGATTTCGTCTTTGCGAAAGCCGTAGGTTGCTCCCCTCAGCACCCAAACCAGCTCACACAGAACGATATTGGTAACGAAGCAAGGCTGATTCTGTTGAATAACGGTGGCGGCTTGCTGCCATTGCTGCTCGTCGTCGCGGGTGAGGTATCGAACCAGGATGTTGGTATCAAGCCTAATCATTCGCGCCCTCAGAGATAGCCGCTTCCATATCCTCCAGGGAGGCTCATTGCCAAATATATTTATTCAGTATCCTCTAAAGAATTTTTCTTTTCAGAGAAATATTCAAAAAAAGTCTTAAGTGACCAAAATCCGAAAAAGCAATCTATGTATCTACCGACAGAGTTTCCAAGCATGAACATACCAATCACGGGACCTATAGACAAGAATATCGATGGTGTCCAACCCACAGATAAACCTCTCCAACAAAGAGGTACGGCAATGATACAAATACCAGAGACATAGAACAATGCATTTCTCCAAGCATAAGTACACAAAAAGTTTTCCAGGGATGGAAATAAATCTCCAATAACAGGAATGAAGGCACGAAAAAAAGGTGGCTCACTGGCATCACTGTTATTTAGTTCTTTCTCAAAACCTTGATTTTGCGCTTTTGTAAGCTCTTGAAAAATGGTACTATGCCAAACCCACCAACAAGATAACCACCAGAACCAGATCCCCTTTGAGATATTGGATTTCCTCCAGGCTGTTATTTGACTACTAAAACCAAATTTTCCACCACTGTAAGCCAACCACAGGCTGTCTATAGTATGGAGATCCTTAAGTGGCAATTTCTTGATCTCTTCAATTAATATCGCTCCATCTCCATCTTCTGGGCGACCTACCAACGCCCGAATACATCTAGCGGTTTCCTTGTCAGCATCTTTCCAGTGCTCTCCAGCAAGTAGGTCACGCAATTGAGCATAAAATCTATCTTTGTTCCATGAGGGCAAAGACGACCCTATGTAATGCTTAGTTTCATGTAGCAATGCTTTGAAAAGAGGCTCTACAAACTCTGCCGTCTGGTATTTTTCGGCATGAGCTTCGTTAATTTCAAGAAGCATTCCACAAAACGGAAGATGTCCTCTGGGCGCATTTCTCTTGAACTGCAACTGAGAATAAGGAACCCATTGAGAATTACTAAAAAGACCCTTTTTCTTTCGCCATTCTAATTTCTCACCAAACTCATCCCACTTTAAATAGCCTTGTGATTTTAAAAAATTTTGTAAAATCTCCTCTTGAACGCTGAAGCCAAAGTGTCCTTCGCTGTAAATTGTCCACAAATTGTCAATCCTGTGGAAATCAAAATAGGGAATTTTCTTTATATCTTCATCTGTTATCCACCCTTGTTCCTGACGATCCACTAATTCACAAATACACTGGGCTGTTTCTTGGTCAGCCGCCTTCCAATCTTGTCGAGCCAGTAGATCACGTAGCTTGGCGTAATAATTTTCTCCAAAACGTTCTGACTTCAGAATATCTTTAGGATAATTATCATCTAGTAAGTCAGCTTGAATATTTTGCTGATTCTGATGAATTTTTGCTTCGTATTCGTCTAAATCACTTCCAAGCACTTGCCTCTCAATTAATTTTGCATCTTTTAAATGCAATTTTCCAAGCTCTCGTGTTTCTCTGAGGATTTGAATATCTTTGACCTTAGGAAAGTCTCCAGCTCTTTCCTTGAAACTATCTAAGCAGGCTTTATATTCCTGCCAGGACTCCTGAATTTTTTCCTCACACACATCCAAATTATATCCAAGCGTTGTTTCCTCAGCCGATTGCACATTTTCTAAGTGCAATTTTAAATCTTCTCGTCTCTTTTTAAGATCTTTGACATCTTCAAGTCGAAGAAATTTTTCATTTTCCGGCTTTTGTTGTTTTAAGAGAGTTTTATATTGTTGGTAAAACTCATGAACTTCTTTTTCAAGTTCATCTAGACCACTTCCAAGTAATGGCTTTTCAACTAATTGCTTATCCTCTATATTTAACGATTTATTATTCGATCTTTCCTTGATAAGTGCTTGGATAGTATCTATTCTGAGAAACTGACCGTCCTGTTTTATACAATCTTTCAATAAGCTGGAATACAATTCTTTCTCCTTTTCGATTTTCCTTTCGTATTCCCTTAAGTCGATTCCTCCTAGAGTCTCTTTTTCTATCGTCTCAACAAGTTTATTTAAACCTTTCTGTGCTCGAAACTCCTTAAGCTTCTGAATACTTTGGAAGCTCAGAGGAGGATTGTGAAGAAGATATTTTTTCAGAGTTGTTCGATAGCTCTCTTGCTCTTTTAGCTGAATTTTGCCTCTATATACATCTAAATCTTCTCCAAGAACTTCTATCTCAAAATTTCCGGTATCTTCTGGTCTTAGTCCAAGTTGATTTCGACAATCTACTAGAGCCTCAATTGTAGGCAGACTAAGAGGATTTTCCTTTTGTAGATCCTCACGCAATGCTCTCTCATAATTTTGGCGCTTACTTTGGCGCTCGCGATATGGTTCTCGTACCTCATCCTCAATTTTCTGAGCGTCTTCATCTGACACTTTCAATTCTAAACGCCGATTATTTAAAAGCACCCTAGCGATTGAGGGCAATTCACCTTTGTCGGTAATACGGTGCTCTACTTCTCTGCGATACTTCAGCCTGGGATCATCTTTGGGCGATCGCGCAAGCTCAATACGATAACCTTCTCCTTTCGGAATGGAAATCTTGGGACTCATATTGGGCGAGGCTTCCTGCACCTTTCGCTTTGCATATTGATGTAGTTCATCTGCTGTGATGATCCCGTCACCATCGTCATCAGCAGCACCAGTCGCAATCCCTTCCACCAAGTAGCGGGTGTAAATTGACAAACCCGCGCGCCTGTCTTCAAATGAATAAGTCGTACTACTGGTGGAGGCCAGTATCACATGCCCCTCTGCTCCCAGTTGCTCTTTTAGGTTGATTTCACCGTCATCCTTGCCGATCAGATCACCAAAGGCTCCACTAAAGCAGCAATCAAGGATGATCACCTGATACTTGGCTTTGCAGTCCCGCATCCAGTCGCGGATGGATCGGGCCGGGGTGGCAGTGGAGCGCATCAGGAGATTGCGCTGCTTTTGAGTATCGGCAGCAGCAAAGTATAAATCGTTGCGAGCGTCCTTTACCCCATGACCTGAAAAGAACAGCAACATCAAGTCATCTCGTTGCCGATCCCGAAACCACGACTCAATTTCCCACGCCATCTTTGACTGCGTGGGATTAAACAGCGATTCTGCCTTATCAAACCCGCCCATCTGAGGGTTCAGCAGCACCTCCCGCAGCGCTGCCACATCCTTAGAAGCTGCTGGCAAAGGTTGCAACCCTTCACCATAGGTATCAACGCCGATTAAGAGTGCGTACTTTCCCATGAAGCTGTCTTTAAGAGTGCTATGGTTTGTTGTCAAGTTGGGTCTGCTGTTCCCGTATTTTAACCCGCAAGTTTGCCAGTCGCTCGGTGGCGTCTAGTGCCTGGTCCAGTTCCTGTTGGTTGCGATACTCAAGGGTGGAGGTCATGCCGTCTACTTCAAAGGACAGCGTTAGGGTTTTGCCGTAGCGCAGGTTCCCTAGGTAGTCCATCACCTTGCCCAGGTGCTCACGGTTGATCTCAGCGGTGAGAATCCCAACAAGAAACGCCGCCACGCCAGACTTAGCCGCCTCTGGGATATCCTCATCACGGGCTAGACGGGCAGACTGCGCCAGGTCGCTAGACTCCATTTCGTCGGCGACGGTTAATAAAAAGTTCTCCAGGTCAGCACGATCCAGATCCAGACCCGCTTCGCTAAAGTCAATTAAAACGGAACATGATTCGGGCATGGCAACTGATGATAAAAGGCTGACGCTCAACTCATCATAAATTATTCAGACGAAAGAATTTTGTGCGGGAATGGGCTTTTGCGTGTCTTCAAGAGAGCAATTTTGAAGACTAGCAGAAAATTCCTCAGCAGTGTCCCCATCAACTGTCTAAGCCAGCTAACTACTGCTTATACTGACTTTCCTTCCTAAATTCCGTCTAACACCCCGCAGCAGGGTAGTTAGCCAGAATCAGAGTTGCATATCACCTCTTCTGGGGTAGTTATACCGAACATTATCGGCATAACTACACAAATCTGAGTGTTATACAGAAACCTGTCGGGCTATCTACCCGAATTCGGCAGTTATGCTGAATTAAGTCGTGATAATTACCCTCGTAGAGGTGTTTATCTGGATCTTGTTCTGCATAATATGCTTGTCAAGGGGTGTTATGCCGATAGCTTCAGCAAATCTTCATGGTCAGCTCGCAGGCTAGGAATGTGGCATTTGGTACATTAATACTACCAATATCTACCTTCTTCGCCATAGAATCCCGACCCAGAAAGCTGCTTGACCAAGTGCGCGACGTGATTCGTCTAAAGCATTATTCCTATCGAACCGAGCAAAGCTATGCTGGATAGATCTGTACCTGTTATTCTTGCGATTTAGAGAATTGATCGAATGGCTCTGGGAGGGCTAGCACCTTCGGCAATAGCTGCCATCACCTGCTGATAGAGTTTCGGTATAGCAGCATCAGAGAAAAGCTGGCTAGACTCTGTTTGAGTGTAGCCCCCAGATGTTAAGCCAAAGATGGCTAAAACATCCCCTCGAATTAGCCATACTTCAGGAACCTTAAAACGTTCGTAATCTGCGATATTCGTGAAGTTAGTCACATCGACTTCAACCGCAATGTCGGGTGGCGGATCAGTGACCAAGTCAATTCGACTTTTGCCGCTCACAGCGGCCCAGTTGCTGAGCCAAAAACAATGGTCGGGTTCGATGCCTGCCTGCTCAGGAATTTGCAGGGTAACGGGGGTCGTGCGAACGTAATCACGGAGCTGCTGATTGAGGAGAGCGACAATTAAATCAGCCACAATGGCATCTAGCTGGCCGTGCTCAAAGGTCGGCATCTTGAGGGTCAGGTATCCATCAGCATATTTAAAACGCGGAGTACTGCGATCGCCTCTACTTGCAGCCAGTTGTTGGTAATCTGCCCAGCTCATGGGGATAGTTGCCACTGAGCCATCGGGTAAAGATTTGATAGGTGCGATCGCGATCATACCTTTGCACCACAGCAGTTCTAATTCATTGATTATAGGCTGCCTAACAGCGGCTCGATTCTGGAAAACCCAAAACCGCCAAACGCTCCTACTTACTGTCGGTGCCAGCGAACTTCGCCATCGGGTTGATCTACCACCGTGACGTCCACTGTCGCCAGGCGATCGCGACTCTGATCTGCCTTAGCAAAGTCCCGGTGTTGCCGGGCCGTCTGGCGCTGTTGAATCAGGTCTGCGATGGTCAAAGACCGGCCTGCGGCCATCGCCGCGTAGTCATCAAGATGAACAGCTATAGTGCGACACGCCACCAACATCAGAAAACGCGCTAGGTCTTAGGCGATAGTATTTATCTTCTATTTCTTGTGATTGCTCATCATATGGATGGCTAAATACGGCTTGCAACTCTTTAACTAACGTGTAGTCACCCTGCATGGCTTGTTGGTAAGCGGGGACAATCAACCACTCTCGCCATGTGTATTTCGGGTTAGTCTGTTTCATATTTGTTGATATCTCAGCCAAATTGCCATCGTTAATGACGAGGTCGCGCCAGCTTTTTAGCCAAGATTGCCATTGTTCATCGAGTTGTTGTGACGTTTTACCATAGAAGCTCTTTTTCAATGGTGAGACATCGCCTGGTATATGGGATAACTCGCGAAAGAAAATGGTGTAATCCACATCTGAGTGGGTCATTAACTGCATTAATGCCTTAAATAGCTCTGGGTTAAATTCAGTCAAACCAAGTTTGGTCGCCCACATTTTTTGGATTTGTTGTTGCATGGCTTCTGCAAAGCCACGGCCTACTTGGTCGAACTGTTCTAACGCATCAGTCTCTTCTGCCAGCAAAGGTCTCACAGCTTTCCAAAACATATAATAATTCGCTTCTGCTGCGATGGGCTGATTGAAGAATGAAAAATGTTCGCCGCCGCCAGTCCAAGGTTGAAACGAAGGGTCAAAAATTTCACAAAACCCAAATGGTCCATAGTCGAGGGTAAAGCCACCAGCGGCGCAGTTATCACTATTAAAATTACCCTGGCAGTAACCAACCCGTAGCCAATTGGCCACCAGGGTCGTAAGACGTTGGCGAAATAGCTTTGCCAACTCAACCAATTGATCTGCAAAACCAAGAGTTTGATTAATATCGCTTTTATATTCTCGCTCAATTAAATGCGACACAATCATGCGCAACTCTTCTAATGCTTTTGGATGAGCATTGCTGCGAGCGCGGCGGGCAAATAATTCTAGTTGACCAACGCGTAAAAAGGAGGGTGCAACGCGAGTTGAAATGGCTACAGGATTATCCACCAAAACATCAGGTTCGGTGGAGTAGGAGTCTTGAGAATACCAAGGCCGGGTAACGGTCTCAGATTTAGAAACATACAGGGTCAAAGAGCGCGATGTGGGCACACCTAAAGCCTGCATATAGTCTTGCGCTAGAAACTCACGCACACTTGAGCGGAGTACTGCGCGCCCGTCGGCACCACGGCAATAAGGCGTTGGGCCACCCCCTTTCAATTGCATTTCCCAGCGCTGGTCATTAATGATTCCTTCAAATACAGATATCGCCCTACCATCGCCATAACCATTACCCGTACCGAATGGACAATTTTGGATATATTCGGTGCCATAAATCGATAGGGCATAGCCAGTCGCCCAGCCAAACTGACGCATTGGCTCATGGGCAGCAGAGAGATCACCAGAAAATACACGGCAAAATTTTTCATCAAGCGCTAGCTCATCGCTCAACCCAAGTTCCTTAAAAAAAGTGCTGCTATGGGCTACATAGTCTGGTTCTGCCAGCGGCGTAGGTGTCACAGGTACGAAATGACCCGAGAAAACCTGGCGGGCACGGTGATCATCACCATCGACCGTGGCGTTAGGGTCGGCATTTAAGGTGTCCATCAGAGAATAATCCGCCAATCGCGCAAACTCATCGAAGGTCGTTACGCAGTGCTCAGCAGATAGTTTAGATGGATATGACATTGTTGCTAGCGCCGGTATTGTCGGGAAAGATTCATGTTTAATTGAGGACTTTGCAGATGCTAACATATTCAATGGGGAGCTTTTCTTTGCAAACCTATGGGCAATAGTTCGGCTCACTATCGTTGATTTGCTGACGATGCCAACGGACTTTTCCATCCGGTTGATCAACCACCACAATCCCCATTGCTGCTAGCCGATCGCGAATATCATCCGCTGTGGCAAAGTCGCGCTGTTGCCGGGCGACCTGGCGCTGTTGGATCAGCTCTGCGATGGTCAAAGACCGGTCTGCGGCCATCGCACCATCATCCAAACCCATCGCCCTGGCATCACCATCAACCTCTGGAGTGACCTCTAGCCCCAACGCCTGAGCCAGGTGCACCAGGGTTTGCCACTGCGGCCAGAGCACATCAGGGCTGGCTTGGGTCTGCCCTGCGTGCACCAGGCAATTCCCTTCCCTTTGCAACCCTTTGGCCAGCTCAAACAGCACCGCCAGAGCCCCCGGCGTATTGAGATCATCATCCATGGCCGTTTGAAACCGTTCCACCCACGGGTTAGCCTGGCTGGGTTCTTGAGGGGATGACTGTATAGCAACGGCGGGCCATCCCAGTTTTGCACCGTGGCGATCGCCAAATAAAAGTCCAGCCTTCAGGGTTTGCCAACCGTTGATTGAGGCGGCGATCGCAGCTTGGGTAAAATCCAGCGGCTTGCGGTAGTGCCCTTGCAGCACAAACAGCCGCACCGCCATCGGGTCTACCGGCTGTGGGTACTCCGCCCAGCCCCCATCCAGCAGGTCGCGAATCGTGGTGAAGTTGCCCAGGGACTTCGACATCTTTTCCCCGTTCACCGTCACCATGCCGTTGTGCAGCCAGTAGTTGGCCAGGGGTTTGTCGCTGGCCGCCTGCGACTGGGCAATCTCATTTTCGTGGTGGGGAAACACCAGATCGCCGCCGCCGCCGTGGATATCGATGGTGGCCCCCAACCGCGCCCGAATCATTGCCGAGCATTCAATGTGCCAGCCCGGTCGCCCCGGCCCCCAGGGCGACTCCCAGGCGGGTTCGTCGGGTTTGGCCCCCTTCCACAGGGCAAAGTCAGCCGGGTCGGCCTTGGCCGTAGCCGCTAGATCACGACCGCTGGCTCCGGCCTGTAGGGTAGACTGCGATCGCCCCGACAGCTGACCATAGTCGGCAAACTGCCCCACCCGGTAATACACATCGCCTCCGGCAGCGTAGGCATAGCCCTTCGTCTCTAGCTGACCAATCAGCTCGTGAATCGCCCCAATGTGCTCCGTCACCCAAGGGTAGTCATCGGCATCGAGCACATTTAACCGACGCATATCCTCGAAATAGCGCTGAATATAGCGCTCAGACACCATCGCCATGGTCGTACCCTCAGCCCTGGCCCGGTTGAGAATCTTGTCGTCAATGTCGGTAAAGTTCTGCACGTAGCGAACGGCGTAGCCCCGCCACCGCAGGTATCGCCGCAGCACGTCCCACCCTAGGTAAGACCGGGCATGGCCCAGATGGCAATCGTCGTAGACCGTCACCCCGCAGCAGTACATCGTCACCTGACCGGGGGTGTTGGGAATAAAGGGTTGCTGACGCCGGGTGAGGGTGTTGGTGAGGGTGAGGGGCATGGG
>NZ_JADEXE010000407.1 GCF_015207265.1 Nodosilinea sp. LEGE 07298
GCCCCTTTGAACAACTCAACGGTTTCCGCTATCACGACAACTGGGTGCGCAACCTGCTGATTGCCTCTTCGTTAAATGGCAGAAGGCCGTTGCCCAGGAAAGCCGACACAAAATAAGTTGGAACTAGGGGTGAATGTTAAGCCCGATCAGGTTTAGGGCTAGCTTAAGGTCAGGCTGCGGTACGATGACCGCAAGCTTTTTTCTAATCTTCTGGTGGCCGTCATGTCCGTATCCACAACTGCATTGCAAGAGGTGCGACAACGCGATCGCGCCTGCCTGGAAGCCCACAACCCCTACCAGCAGCTCCAGGCGCTCCACGAGATTTGGCCAATCGTGGCTGAGAAATACGGCGATACGGTAGCCCTCAACGATCCTCACTACAAGCCCGCCGCTACCCTGACCTATCGCCAGATGGCCGAGGCGATTCGCACCTTTGCCAGCGGCTTGCAGGCCCTAGGGGTGGAGAATCGTACCCACGTGGCCCTATTTGCCGACAACAGCCACCGCTGGTTCATTGCTGATCAGGGCATTATGACGGCTGGCGGCATGAATGCCGTACGCAGCGCCACCGCCGAGAAAGAAGAGCTAGTCTATATCGCCGGGCATAGCGAGAGCACGGTGCTAGTCGTAGAAACCCTAGCACTGCTAAAGCACCTGCAAGACCGCCTCAATGCCCTGCCAATTAACCTGGTAATTTTGCTTTCCGACGAAGAACCGCCCGCCGATGAGCGCCTCAAAATTCTCAACTTTAGTCAGCTGATGGCCCTAGGGCAGGAGCGCCCTTACACCCCAGTCACCATCAGGCCCGAAGACCTGGCTACGCTGATCTATACCTCTGGCACTACTGGCCAGCCCAAAGGGGTCATGCTCAGCCACCGCAACCTGCTGCACCAGATCAACACCCTAGAGTCGGTGGTGCAGCCCGAGCCGGGCGATCGCATCGTGGGTATTTTGCCCTCCTGGCACAGCTTTGAGCGCACCGCCGAATATTTTCTACTGTCGCGGGGCTGCACCCAGACCTACAGCAGCATTCGCCACCTCAAGGCCGACCTCAAGGCTACCAAGCCCCAGTACATGGTCGGGGTACCTCGCCTGTGGGAGTCAATTTATGAAGGAGCGCAGAAGCAGTTTCGCGAGCAAAGCCCCGGCAAGCAAAAGCTGATTTTCACCTTCTTTGGCCTCAGTCAGCGCTACGTCGAAAACCTCTGGCGCTACCAGGACATGAAAATTGACGAGCCTAGCCTACCGTCGCCAAAGCGGCTGGGATCAGGGCTGACGGCGCTGGCTCTATGGCCCCTGCACCAGCTGGGCAAAAAGCTGGTCTATGGCAAGGTGAGCGAAGCCACTGGCGGTCAGGTCAAGCAGCTGATTAGCGGCGGCGGCTCCCTGGCCCGGCACATTGATATTTTCTTTGAAATTATTGGCGTACAGCTGATCGTGGGCTATGGTCTTACCGAAACCGCCCCTGTGCTCTCGGCCCGCAGGCCCTGGCGCAACCTGCGTGGGGCAGCGGGGCAGCCCATTCCTTTTACCGAAATTAAGGTAGTAGATCTCGACACCCGTCAGGAATTACCCCAGGGCGGCCAGGGCCTGGTGCTGGCACGGGGGCCACAAATTATGGAGGGCTACTACCGCAACCCCGAGGCGACCCAAAAGGCGATCGACCCCGAGGGCTGGTTCGACACGGGCGACCTGGGCTGGATTAGCCGCGACGGCAACCTGGTGCTGACCGGGCGGGCCAAAGATACGATTGTGCTCACCAACGGCGAAAACATTGAGCCTCAGCCGATCGAAGATGCCTGCATTCGCAGCAAGTACATCGATCAGATCATGCTGGTGGGCCAAGATCAGCGATCGCTGGGCGCGCTAATCGTGCCCAATCTGGAAGCGCTACAGGCCTGGGCAGCGGCTCAATCTCTCTTTGTGGCCGTACCTGGAGATGACACCTCAGCTCCTGCCAACTGCATTGCCATTACCCTTGACGACGAGCGAGTGCAGAAACTGTTTCGCAGTGAACTCAGCCGCGAGGTCAAAGATCGTCCCGGCTACCGTCCCGACGATCGCGTCGGCCCCTTCCGCCTGATTCTGGAGCCATTCTCTATTGAAAACGGCCTGCTCACCCAAACTCTTAAAGTGCGTCGCCCCGTGGTTACGGCCCGGTATCGCGATATGATTGACGCGATGTTTGTGTAGCTGTGGGTGGTGTAAAGACTTCACTAACCTACGGCTGTGCCCTGTGGAATAGTCCGGTCACAGGCCCCAGTGGTCGTAGTCGGTGTTGGTGATTTCTTTATTACGTCAAAGATTATGGATGAGAATCAATCGTTGCTGCTCAAGCGAGTAGTCAATATTAAGGCGATCGTAACCGCCCTTTGGAAAGAAGAGGCTCAAAAGCAGCTGCAAGCCCAAATTAACCAGGTTGACGGTCGTCTACAGCAGCTCGAAATGCAGGGTCAGCGCATGGTGGCCGAGCTGCAAAAGCAGGCTGAAACCCAGCCCAACAGCCCAGCGATTCAGCAGCAGATGGGCAATATTCAAAATCAGCTGAACCAAGACAAAAGCAAGCTGCTACAGCAAAAAAACCAGAGCCTACAGCAGCTTCAGGAGGTACAGACCATTGCGATCGATGCCGAAGTCGAACAGGGTAAGGTTGAAAGCTTCTTCAACGTATCGGTAGGCGACAACCTGGTTCGCAAGCTCCAAGTCGAGATTCTAATCAAGGACGGCGTGATTCAAGAGATTCGCGGCGAGCTGTAGTCCCAGCGGCGGTTGAACGTTTGAGCGTTTAAACGTTCTGAGGGTTCAGCCTTGGGGATAGAATAAATCGTTGGTATAGCAATCGCCACCTGGCTTAGGACATGGCAACAGCGGGATACTTTAGAGTGGCAATTGCGAGCCAGCTAGTGTCCCAGCCTGGGCTGAGCTACCTGGTCACGTCCTAGACCAGCTGGCCAGCGCTATATCCCTGCTGCTCTATCGTTTTTTTAGTCCTGTTTCGGAAGCCAACTCCATGATTCGCGAAGTCTTCATGCCCGCCCTGAGCTCGACCATGACCGAAGGCAAGATTGTGTCTTGGGTCAAATCTCCTGGCGACAGGATTGAAAAGGGCGAAACCGTGGTGATTGTCGAGTCTGACAAGGCTGACATGGATGTGGAATCGTTCCACGAAGGCATTTTGGCAGCCATTGTGGTGGAGGCAGGGGGGACGGCCCCGGTGGGCGAGGCGATCGCCCTGCTGGCCGAAACCGAAGCAGAAGTTGACGCCGCTAAGCAGCAGGCTGCCGCTAAGGCCGGTGCCCTCGGCGGTGATGCTGTATCCGCCCCGGCGGCCCCCGTTGCCGTGGCTGAAGCACCCGCTCCGGCAGCCCAAAATGGCGCATCCTCCGGCAGCCCAAGTGGTCGAGTCGTTATTTCTCCCCGCGCCCGCAAGCTGGCCAAAGACCTTAAGGTAGACCTCACCACCCTCCAGGGCAGTGGTCCCCACGGTCGCATTGTGGCCCAGGATGTCGAACTGGCGGCGGGCAAAACCCCCACTACCTCGGGGCCAGTGGCGACACCTATAGCTGCTGTGGCACCTCCGGTCGCCGCCCCCGTTCCCGCGCCGCCCCCAGCTGCTCCTGTTCCCAGCACTGCGCCCCTGGGGCAGGTGGTGCCTTTCAACACCCTGCAGCAGGCCGTCACTCGCAATATGGTGGCCAGCCTGGCGGTACCTACTTTCCACGTGGGCTACACCATTACCACCGACAACTTAGATGCTCTCTACAAGCAGATCAAATCTAAGGGCGTCACCATGACTGGTCTGCTGGCCAAGGCGGTAGCCGTCACCCTGCAAAAGCATCCGCTGCTCAACGCAGGCTTTACCGAGCAGGGTATTCAGTACCGGTCAGGCATTAATATCTCCGTGGCGGTGGCAATGGAAGGCGGCGGTTTAATTACCCCCGTGCTGAAAAATGCCGACCAATACGATATTTATTCGCTCTCGCGCACCTGGGCCGATCTGGTAGCGCGATCGCGCTCTAAGCAGCTTCAGCCCGATGAGTACAACTCGGGCACCTTTACCCTGTCGAACCTGGGCATGTTTGGGGTCGATCGCTTTGACGCCATTTTGCCGCCGGGGCAGGGGTCGATTTTGGCGATCGGGGCCTCGCGCCCCACGGTGGTGGCTACCGCCGACGGTCTGATGGGCGTTAAGCGACAAATGCAGGTCAACATTACCTGCGACCACCGCGTCATCTACGGAGCCGATGCTGCCGCCTTCCTGAAAGATCTGGCCAATGTGATTGAAAACAATCCCCAGTCCTTGACCCTATAGCCAATGTGGCTTCTGATCTGTGCTGGCTGGTTGTTTCAGGGACTGGCCAGCCCAGGTTTTTAGAGTGATATTCTGAAGGCAGCTTGCCCTCAGTACGGACTGTCTATGAATTCAGTCGATCTTGCCTTCCTGCCCGCCCTTGAACAGGCTCGGCTGATTCGCGCTAAAGAAATTTCTCCCCTAGAGCTCACAGAGATTTACCTCAGCCGCATTGAACGCCTCAACCCAGCCCTGGGGGCCTACGTAACAGTAGTGGCAGAACAGGCTCTAGCCGATGCCAAGGCCAAAACCGAGCACCTAGCGAGTAATCCTGACGATTTGCCCCCCCTGTTTGGGGTCACGGTGTCGGTCAAAGATTTGAACCCGGTGGAGGGAGTGGCCTGCGCCTACGGGCTTAAGGCGGCCTGCGATCGCATTGCCAACCAGGACGACTACATCGTCGGCAAGCTGCGCCAGGCCGGGCTAGTGATTTTGGGTAAAACCGCGACGTCTCAGCTCGGGTCACTGCCCTACACCGAGCCGCCGGGCTTTCCGCCTGCCCGCAACCCGTGGAATTTGGACTACACGCCGGGCGGCTCTAGCGGTGGCGGGGCAGCGGCACTGG
>NZ_JADEXE010000408.1 GCF_015207265.1 Nodosilinea sp. LEGE 07298
ATCCACCCCCATGCCCCTTCACCCTCTCCAAACTCCCCACAGCGGCTACCACTGGGATGGCCAGGCCGATCGCTTTTTCGAGGGCTGGTACTTTCGCGTCACGCTGCCGGAGACGGGCCAAACCTTCGCTTTTATGTACTCCATTGAAGACCCGGCGGGCGGGCAGCCCAACAGCGGCGGCACGGCACAAATTCTTGGCCCTGATGACGGCTACTTTTGCCGCACCTTTCCCGATGTATCGCAGTTTTGGGCATGGAAGGAGGGGCTAGGGCTGGGTCACTGGCGAGGGCGGCCTCAAACGAGCCCTCGGCTGCTGTCGTCGTCAGAATTTAAGCATTACGTTGCTGAGGGATATCAGGTTACGGCAACGCTGCACCAGGGCTATTTGAATGACCCGGTGGCTGGCGCTGTGGCCTGGCATTACCACACAGAGCCTGTATACGGCTGGGCCAGTACGGGGCAGCCTCAGCAATCTACCGCGGGTTTTCTCTCTAGTCTGCCAATTTTTGAGCCCGGCTGGCAAATTCTGATGGCCCACGGCTACTCTACAGGGTGGATTGAGTGGCAGGGAAAGCGGTACGAGTTTACCAACGCGCCTGCCTACAGCGAGAAAAATTGGGGGCGATCGTTTCCGCAAAAGTGGTTTTGGCTTAACTGTAACGCCTTCGACGGGGTAGCCGACCTTGCCTTAACTGCTGGGGGCGGTCGCCGTCAGGTGCTGACCTGGATGGAGTCGGTGGCCATGGTAGGCCTTCACCACGGCGGCAAATTCTACGAGTTTGTGCCCTGGAACGCGCGAGTCACCTGGCACATCGACCCGTGGGGCTACTGGCATATGCGCTGCGAAAAATTGGGTTATGTCGTAGAAGTTACCGGCACTACCGCCCTTGCCGGGATTCCGCTACGTGCCCCCACTCGTGAGGGCATGATCTACTGCTGCCGCGATACGGCTTTGGGTGATGTCAGCGTTAAGCTGTGGCGGCAGCAAGGTGGCAATTTAGATCTAATTGTGGCAGCTAGCAGTGCCCAAGCGGGGTTAGAAGTCGGCGGTGGCCCTTGGGATCAGCCGTGGATAAAAGAGTAAAGATGGAACTCCTTACCAGGGCAGCACCTCTCCATTTGAGTGCCAGAAGGTGCCAGAGCTTTCCAGGGTGAGCGCATCAATGCGGGCCAACAGTCCCTTCACCGCTTCGGCTGGGGTAATGCCGCTGTTGGTAAACCCTGTCATTCGGGTCTGCACCAGCCCCGGATGCAGAATCGCTACGGCAATGTTTTTGGGTTTGAGGTCGTGGGCCAGCGATTTGCCCGCCATCGACAGCGCCACCTTTGACATGCGGTAGCCGTAGGAACCGCCGGAGGTATTGTCGGCGATGGAGCCCATGCGGCTGGTCATCAAGGCTACCTTTGCTCCTTCAGACAAGTTGGGCAATAGGGCTTTGGTGATCCTCAGCGGACCGATCGCGTTAACCTCAAACTGTTGACGAATGCTGTCGAAATCTAAGTTATCTAGGGTGACACGTTCGGCAATGCCAGCATTGTTGATCAGCACATCTAGCGGGGTGCCTTGAAGGCGCTGGGCCAGGGACGTGACCGAGGCATCATCGGTAATGTCGATGCCGGGTTCTATTTGCACCTCCAGGGCTTTGAGCTCATCGGAGGGCTGGCGGCAAACGGCGATCGCTGTATCGCCCCGCTGCTGAAGCTGCCGACAATATTCGTAACCGATGCCGCGATTTGCGCCGGTAATTAGATAAGTAGCCATAGGGTGAGTGTAAGCTTGCGTCTTCTTTTGCGGTCTTAAAGCCAATGGCTCAAAGCATTGACTAGATTAAAGCATCCATCGTCTAGCTATACCGCCGTGGGCTAAAACCTTGGGACCGTGGGGATCAGGCATAGGTGCAAATCTACGCCATCGATCGACCCAGGGGATGCCGTCGGGGCAGCCGCGATGATTAGCACGAATACTCAAAGCGAAGGGGAACTGTATAGGACAGCTCCCCTTCGCTTTGCCGCCGAGCCAGAGATTGGGTGGCCCAACGGCGGTTTTAAGGGTGCCTAGTTGGAACCGTCGGCTGGTTGAGCAGGTTCTACAAGGGTTTCATTCGTACTGGCTTCAGGCTGGCTAGGGGCGGCTGGGGCGAGGGTTGGCTCAGTTGCATTGTTCAGATCCACATCTACCTCGGGCGGCTGGGCCGAACTTGGAGCCGGTATCACCTCTTGAGCGCGCTCGACGGTGCGCTCAATAATGGTGGTTTCGTTATTGGTGGGTTCTGGGGTGACAGCCTCAGGGGTGGGCACTGCCGTACCTGGATCGGTCTCTTCTAAATAAACGTAGATCAGGCCGCCTACTACTGCGGCTAAGGCAGCTAAGGCCAAACCGAGAATAAGACCGGTAGAAATACCGCGATCGGCTTGCAGACGGGCATTCTCTTCGTAAATTCTGGCTTCAGCGGCTCGTCGTCGCTCTTGCTCTAGCTGTTCTGCCGATTTGCCCCTGACATAGCCATCGCGATAAGCAATTTCATCGTTGGTTGCCGGTCGAGTATTGATTGACGATTCAAAATCTCGACTGCGGGGATTATTGCGGGGGTCAGTATTTTGAGTAGACATAGCTTGGTTCTCCCATGAATGGGATAGTTTAGTGAGAAACTTTTTGGCAGGCTGCGGCAAACACCCTTTAGATTTCATATAATCTTTGCCCAATTTAGCAACTGGAGGGGGACGGTTTCATCTATCCCGATAAAGACCCGATAGAGGCATGAGGGGTAGAGATTATGAACCCAGCCTGTCTGCTGAGGGAAGATAACGCTAAATTGCCCGGGGTTTTGAGCTAGCGATCGCCCCCTGGACCACCCTGGGTAACGTTGTAGAGCTGGTAGCGTTCTTCGATCAGGCGATCGACATCGGCGGCGGCGAGGCGCTTGACATAGTTGAGCTTAAATTCTTCGAGAAAGTTCACTACCAGGGTTTCGAGTTCTTCAACATCTTCGTTTTCCTGAAGCTGAAGTCTGAACGTTGCGATCAGCTTTTGCACCAGTTCTTGGGTGAGTTCGTTACCTGACTGGTTCTCTAAAGTTCCCTTGAGCACCCCATAGAGGTTGGCCGACAGCTGGGCCACAACCCGCTGGGCCACCTGGTCAGGCAGATCACCAATCCCTGGCAACTGGCGAAACCCTTGGTAGCCGGGGGCGTGATCGAACGCCTGAGTGACGGTGTGCTTGAGCAAAGCATCGATTTCAGGTTTGACCTGGGGCAGCACGTTATAGACCATCAGGGCCGCCAGTCGTTTTGAGAGTACCTCCAGCTCATCGACACCGCCGACCTCAATGTAGCGGCGCGATTTGGGTTCGAGCAGCGCCTGAGCCACACTGCCGTCACGAACCAGCGACTGCATCTGATCGATGATGCGTAGTACCACTATTTCAGTAATTTCAACCGCCACATTGCTGATCACAAAACGGCTGATGCGGCTTTGAAACGGTTCTAGGTTAATCAGGTTGGACTGGTTGACGCGAATGGTGACAGGAATGATGCGCAGAAGGGCGAGCCAGGGCAGCCGCAGGGCGCTAAACGGAATAATCAGCAGCGCATCGTACCAGCGCCAGAGGATTGCATCTTGCCAGGTGAAGTTTTTGTAGCGGCGATCGAGGTACACACTGCGGGCCAGCAGCTCTAAGCCAAACAGCAGGTTAAACCAAATATCAATTCGCCAGAACAGGTCTACAAATCCACCATGAACGGCAATGCGCCGAAAGAAATTGGTCTCAATCAGGGGCTGAACATCACTGTTGAAGAAACCCATTTCTGAGGAAAAGCCCGCCTCGCGCAGGTGGTCAGGGCTCCAAAACTCGGTAAACGCAGTGGTAGCCGATTCAATCCCCATGCGATCGCGCATTTTATTCTTAATCTGCTCCAGATTGCCGGAGCGATTGGCAATTTGGAACGGATTCTCGGCGATCATAGCGGTGCTCTGCTGCTGCAAATCACTCAGGATAGACTGGGCCTGAATAGATGTCAGCCCGGTTTGAGCCACCTGCTCCTCAAGCTTGTCTACGGTGGCGAGATAGTTAGTGGTAAACCGGTGTGGTTCAATGCCTTTGAAGGTTTCACCGTACCAGATGGTCACTCTGGGCAGCAGCCGCAAATACTGATCCCGCAGGGGAATATAGCTGAGGTCACCGATGACCAACACCAGATTAAGCAGCGCGATCGCCGCCATCAGGCGCTCGAACCAGAGCGATTTAGTGCGGCGAGCATCAAACTTAGAAAATTCGCGACGATTGGACGATCGACTTGACGATCTTCGGGGGCGAGATAGGGCAGCCATAGGAGCGGGCTTAAGAGCATTCCTCTGAAACAATGCCTGGTATTTAGCGTTTTGTCACCCTTACCAGGCTTGTCACGCCAAGATTCGCTACCATTTTAATTAACGTTTGTTTACAAAACTGCCAATCCAAGTCCTATGACCACTGCCTCTGCCTCCCACCCTACCCGCCAGTCTGAGGGCACCTACTGGTACTGGCGCGACCAGGCTATTCATTACGTAGTGGCCGGAGAATCGCGCCCCGCTGGCGAAGCCTCTCCAGGGGAGAACCGCCCCCCCATCCTGTTAGTGCATGGCTTTGGGGCCTCCACCGACCACTGGCGCAAAAATATTCAGGGTCTACAGGCCGATTTTCAGGTGTGGGCCATTGATTTGCTGGGATTTGGGCGATCGGCCAAGCCCGACTGGCAGTACAGCGGCGACCTATGGCAGGCTCAGCTGCACGAATTTATTACCGAGGTGATTGGTCGCCCGGTGGTGCTAGCGGGCAATTCCCTTGGCGGCTATGCCTCGCTGTGTGTGGCTGCCAACCACCCCGAGTCAGCGGCTGGGCTGGTGCTACTGAACAGCGCCGGGCCATTTTCTACCC
>NZ_JADEXE010000409.1 GCF_015207265.1 Nodosilinea sp. LEGE 07298
GCCCCTTAACCACATAGTCGGCCTCCCCCGACCACCCCATCGCGGCTGCCAGCACCCGGTGCAGTGCTTCTAAGGAGGAATCGCTACATAGGCAAACCTGCCGCCAGATCGGCGGCTCGCTGTCAAGCAGTTCGACATGCAGACAAAAGGTCTCAACGGTTGATTTAGTCGTCATTGCAAAGATTCCGTGAGGGGATTGAGTTAGCGCCGAATTTCGATTTTGCTTAACCGCCCAAAAGTCATTCCCCCGCTCCAGCGTCAACTTGGTAGTTTGCTCCTGGCCAGATCTCGTTGATCTCGTCAGCCTGATGGTGGGCGGCAAAGCGCTCCCAGGTGATGCCGTTGACGTCTTTATCCATTGAGAATGACTCTGCCTCATCATCTTCCCAACCCAGGTGGCGCAGCTGACCCGGCGGCACTCCGGCCGCCTGACGAATCGAGAGGTTGAGATTGTCGGTACGCCAAAGGGCATAAATTCCCTCGACCACCAGGTCGGGACGGCAGCCCAAACGAGCCGAATAATCGGCCACAGAGGCGGCAATATCCTCAGTAGACAGAGCGATATGGAGCTTCTTCGCCACGGCATTTCCCAAAAGTCAGCACCGCCAAACCTGTAGACTAGAACCTTATCACGATGCTTTCTACACCCATCCATGACCCACGCTACCGATACTCACACCCTGGCCCGCTGGATGGCGGCAGACTTTAGCAACCAGCAGCAGGCCTTCGATAACCCGCCTCTGTTTGCCCACATTCGCGTCTGCATGCGCCCCCTGCCCACCACCACCCTCGACGGTCTGGGCTTTTATATCGAGCAGGCCTACGATTTTCAGCTCAATCAGCCCTACCGCGCTCGTGGCATGCGGCTCAGTGCCCAGGGCGACCACATTTTAATTGAGAACTACATGGTTAAAGATGGCGAAGCGTTCTATGGAGCGTCCCGAGATTTGGCCCAGTTAGCCAAGCTCACCGCCGACCACTTCGAAAAAACCCCCGGCTGCAACATGATCGTCCACTGGACGGGCACCAAATTTAAAGGGGCGGTCGAACCCGGCAACGCCTGTATGGTGACCCGCAACGGCAAGCTCACTTACCTCGACAGCGAGTTTGAAATCGACGCTGACCAGTTCATCAGCTGGGACCGAGGCCGCGACCCGGAGACGAACGAGCACCTGTGGGGGTCACTGGCGGGACCGTTTATGTTTAAGCGCCGGGCCAGCTTTGCTGATGAAGTGGGTGGGTGATGGGTTGCGCCCGTAATCCTCTTGATCCGCTGCACTTCAAGCTAGGAGACTCTGTGAGCTGAGAGCCTCAGCCACTTCGTAAGGTGGTGCGCTGGGGACAGCGTTTTCTGGTAGCTGGGATTTAAGCAAAACGTCTTCCCTGGCTTGCCGATAAGCGTCGGGATAGATATCGGTCAGCATTGCTCTCAGGCTGGGGCTATCGTCTAAAACGAGTTGAATTTGCCGCCGCTGCTCGATGATGGTGTTCCGCCAGCCCCGTTCGTTGTTGGCCCCTTCAGCAGACCAGTAATGGAGCTTGAGCAAGTGCTCTAGTAAGACAATGAGGCGACTTTTTAGTTCTCGTCGCTCACTGCGGCCCATGCTCTCAATTTCTTCAATAACATTGTCCCAGTCCACCTGATCAAAGGCTTTGGCCTTGAGTGCCCCAGCGGTCTGCTGTATCCACTGGTAGAAGTCGCTCTCGTACAGGCTGGGTTGGCCGTGGGCACCATCGGTTTTGTCAATTTGCTTTAGCGGTAAGTGTTCCATTGGCCTGTGTTCTACGAACGTAACTTGCGGTAAGGCAACTTCTGGAAAACAATTTCTCTAGAGATGGGCAGTGCCCACCCTACAGCGGATACGGTCGCTGATTAATGCTGGAATTTTCTTTCCTAGAAAACATTTAACCTCAGCACTTCGTTAGGCAAATTATGACAGGTCTCTGCTGAGGTGAGATCGGTGTAACAGCGATCGCCTGTTCCTCAACTTGCCTCCCTGCCGCCACTGCTCGCTATGATGGGGAACATCGCAGCAGTGCAGCAGTAGGAGCCAGGGACGGTGGAGTCCAAATATAACCCCGCAGAGATCGAGAAAAAGTGGCAGCAGGTTTGGGCCGAGCAGGGGCTAGACAAAGCTGTGGAGAACCCCGATCAGCCCAAGTTCTACGCGCTGTCGATGTTTCCGTACCCGTCGGGGAACCTGCACATGGGCCACGTGCGCAACTACACCATTACCGACGTAGTGGCGCGGGTGCGGCGGATGCAGGGCTACCGGGTGCTGCACCCAATGGGCTGGGATGCCTTTGGGTTGCCTGCTGAAAATGCGGCGATCGATCGCGGTATTCACCCGGCCAAATGGACGGAGCAGAATATTGACCAGATGAGGGCACAGCTGCAAGAGCTGGGCCTCTCCTACGACTGGGAGCGTGAAGTGGCCACCTGCGCCCCTGACTACTACCACTGGACCCAGTGGATTTTTATTCAAATGCTGCAAATGGGGCTGGCCTACCAAAAAGAGGCGGCGGTCAACTGGGACCCCATCGACCAGACGGTGCTGGCCAACGAGCAGGTGGATAGCGAGGGCAAATCCTGGCGATCGGGGGCGATCGTTGAGAAGAAGCTGCTGCGCCAGTGGTTCCTCAAAATTACCGACTACGCCGAAGAGTTGCTGCAAGACCTGGATAAGCTGCCCGGCTGGCCCGAGCGGGTGCGCACCATGCAGGCCAACTGGATTGGCAAATCGACGGGTGCTCAGGTGGTGTTCAAAACCGAGGGCGGCGATGCGCTGCCCGTCTTTACCACTCGGCCCGATACCCTGTGGGGGGCCACCTTTATGGTGCTCTCGCCCGAGCATCCGCTGGTGGAAAAGCTGACTGCCCCCGATCGCGTGGCCGCTGTAGACGACTACCGCAAATCTGCCGCCGCCAAGAGCGAGATCGATCGCACTGCCGAAGACCGCGAGAAAACCGGCGTGTGGACCGGCAGCTACGCGGTGAACCCGGTGAACAATGCCAGAATCCCCATTTGGATTGCCGACTACGTGCTGATGGGCTACGGTACCGGGGCGATTATGGCAGTGCCCGCCCACGACCAGCGCGACTTTGAGTTTGCCCGCAAGTTTAATCTGCCGGTCAAGGTGGTGGTGCAGCCCGAGGGTGAGACTCTAGATGGCGACACCATGACTGCCGCCTGGGCGGGCGCAGGGGTAATGGTGAACTCTGGCCCGCTGAACGATATTCCGGCAGGTAAGGGCGAGGCTGAAAGTGTGCCAGCCGCCATTCACTGGTTGGAGGCCAATGAGAAGGGCCAGGGCGAGTCGAACTACCGCCTACGTGACTGGCTGATTTCGCGCCAGCGCTACTGGGGTGTCCCCATTCCGGTGGTGCACTGCCCCGAGTGCGGCATTGTGCCCGTGCCCGACGACCAGCTGCCGGTGACCCTGCCCGAGGATGTAGAGTTTTCGGGTCGCGGCGCGTCGCCGCTGGCCCAGCTGGGCGACTGGGTGAATGTGCCCTGCCCGGCGTGTAACCGCCCTGCTCGGCGCGAGACCGACACGATGGACACCTTTATTGATTCGTCGTGGTACTTTTTGCGCTACACCGATGCCAAGAATCCTGGGCAGGCCTTTGACTCAATTAAAGCCAACGGCTGGATGCCGGTCGATCAGTACGTGGGTGGCATTGAGCACGCCATTCTGCACCTGCTGTACTCGCGGTTTATTACCAAGGTGCTGCGCGATCGCGGTCTGATCTCCTGTGATGAACCCTTCAAGCGGCTGCTGACCCAGGGCATGGTGCAAAACACCGCCTACAAAAACCCTAAAACGGGTAGGTACGTCGCCCCTGAAGACGTTACCGATCCTCAAAATCCTGTAGACCCCGATACAGGCGATGCCCTGGAGGTGTTCTACGAAAAAATGTCGAAGTCGAAGTACAACGGCGTTGACCCCAAATCGGTGCTGACCAAGTACGGGGCCGATACCGCCCGCATGTTTATTCTCTTCAAGGCTCCGCCAGAGAAAGACCTGGAGTGGGATGACGCCGATGTTGAAGGCCAGTTCCGCTTTCTCAATCGCGTCTGGCGGTTGGTGACCGAATATATTGCCACTGTAGGGGCGAACGGTGGTTCGCCCTCCAAGGATTTGGCCCCAGCCGATCTCTCCAAAGACGAGAAAACCCTGCGCCGCGCCATCCACACCGCCATTCAAGCGATCACCGAAGACATTGACGGTGACTACCAGTTCAACACCGCCGTCTCTGAGCTGATGAAGCTGAGCAATGCCCTCACTGATTCCGCTGCCAAAGATTCCCCTGTCTACACCGAGGGCATTCGCGATCTGATCCAGCTCTTGGCCCCCTTTGCCCCCCACCTAGCCGACGAACTCTGGCACCAGATAGGCCATAGCGAGTCAGTTCATTGCTCCCCCTGGCCTGTGTTCGACCCCAGCGCCCTGGTAGTGGATGAAATTACCCTGGTGATTCAAATTATGGGCAAAACGCGCGGCACTCTGGAGGTACCTGCCGATTCGGACAAAGCCGCGCTCGAAAAGTATGCCCGCGAGTCGGAAGCCGCCCAGCGCTACCTGACCGGCAAGGAGATTAAAAAGGTGATCGTGGTGCCTGGCAAGCTGGTCAACTTTGTGGTGGGTTCGGAGTAGTCTGCCAAGGCAAAGGTGACAGGTTTAGGGTGTACGGTGCAAGGTATACGGTTCACGGTCTGACCTTAAACCGTATACCCTTTCTGTATAACCTTTTTTGGCCCTTCAGCCTTTTGCTGGATGGATAATTAGCCACCCCTAGGGCTGAAAAAATTGAGCGCTTAAATGTTCATCTGATGGACTTTGGCTTTAGGATGGGCACCTTGGCCCATAGAGTAACCTGTGCCTATGCCC
>NZ_JADEXE010000410.1 GCF_015207265.1 Nodosilinea sp. LEGE 07298
CCCCTGCTCCCCCGCTCCCCCCGCAATTAGCAGAGCACCAGCCACCTGGTAGATGTGCTCAGTATGCCGCCGTGCCAGCATGGGAAAACTTTAAAGGAAGCAAATATGGTCCTCGACGGCATTGTTTTAGACATTGATGGCACCCTGGTTCTCAGCAATGATATTCATGCCCGAGCCTGGGTCGAGGCCTTTGCTCGCCAGGGCTACGAGGTGCCTTACGACCAGGTGCGGCCGCTGATGGGAATGGGGGGCGATCAGCTCATCCCCCATCTGTTTGCTGAACTCAGTGAGGATGCAGAGCCGGGCAAGACCATTGCCAGCGACCACAAAGAGCTGGTTTTAAACCAATATCGTCCGCAGCTCAAACCCACCGCCGGAGCGCGAGATTTGGTAGAAAAATTGCTGGCCACCGACCTGCACGTTATAGTCGCCACCTCCGCCAGCGATCGCGAACTGGGCGTCATGCTTAAGGTCGCAGACGTAGAGGATTTGCTGCACGAAACGACGTCATCCAGCGACGCCGAGAACTCTAAACCAGATCCAGACATTATTGTGGCTGCCCTGCAAAAAGCCAAGCTCGCGCCCGATCGCGTGGTTATGCTGGCCGACACTCCCTACGATATCGAGGCCGCTGGAAAAGCTGGGGTGAAGGTCATTGCCGTGCGCTCGGGTGGCTTTAGCGATGATGAGCTAGCGGGCGCGATCGCCATCTACGACGACCCCGCCGACTTGCTTCACCACTACGATCGCTCGCCACTGGGGCAAACCGCACTGGTTTAACCCGTTACGAAGCGCCTGATCTAGCCCTAGTACTTTGCGGCGCAAGTTTAGATCTATTCTCTGGGGGGCTAGGGAGCAGGGGGGCTAGGGAGCCAAGCGAGCCGGAATGGTGGGCATATTTCAGCCGTTGAGTACTAGCTCGCTCTTTCGCTCAGGTAAAGGTTGGTGACGTACTTCAAATCGACCGTGCCGTCGATCGCAGCCCAGGCCCGATGCCAGGCGGTAATGGCATCCAAAAACTGTGCGTGCGCCCGGCCCTCCTTAGGAATGTAAGACGAGCTGAGCGATCGCCCCACCACTTCGCTCAGCGTCAGCGTCTGACCGTAGGCAAAGCTCAGATGGCGCACGGGCGAAAACTCAGCCTGCTGCTCAACGGCCTTAATCGACTGGGTATGGTCGTGGTGGTCAACGGCGCGGGTCGCTGCCGCCTGAATAATCTGACGATAGGCCCCCGTTATCGGATCGTTGATATCCCAGTCGTTCCAGAGTAGAGCGAGTCGCCCGCCGGGGGGCAAAATGCGGCTAAATTCTGCTAGGGCTAGCGGTGCGTTGAACCAGTGAAACGACTGGCAGCAGGTAACGATATGCACAGAGCGATCGGCCAGCCCCGTTTGCTCAGCGGTGCCGGTTTGAAAGCTTACCTGGGGGTGAGGCTCGGCGGCCTCGCGCATAGCCGCATTGGGTTCCAGGGCAATCACCCTGGGGCCATACTCGCTCAGCAGTCGACTCGAAATACCGGTACCGGCACCAATATCGGCGATCACCAGCGCTTGGGGGTCGCCTAGGTCGGCCAAAATGGCCGCGATCGCCTCCTCTGGATAGCGGGGTCGATAGCGGGCGTAGTCTTGGGCGCGATCAGTAAAACGCCCCAGGGGGTTGAGCGTGTGAAGCGGCAGGACATTGGTAGGCATTCAACTCATCGCCAGCGCTACGTTGTTATCATACTGTGACCAAGCAGCGGTGCGGCTAGCACGACCAAGGCCCACCGCGAATCCGCTACAGTAGGCAACACCCCCACACCCCCACACCCATGACCACGACGAAGCTGAAACCCGACTGGGCTGGCGACGACTTGCTCTCGCGGCTCGTCAATCGCGCCATTCAAACCCCCGCCCTCTACGCGCTGATGAAGCGTCAGGCCCGGCAGGTGCTGATCAAAACCGCCGAGAAAAAGGGCGTAGCCTGGCGGCAGACCTGCATAGATCTAGATACGCCCGAAATGCGGCAGCGGCTAGACCAGCTGACCAACCCAGCCGTGGTTTACCCCGACTATTACCAGGTGCCCTTCCACGCCTACAGCGAGGGCAACCTGTGCTGGCCAGCCGCCTTTGAGGCCACCCCCGCTACCTACGCCATGGCCCTGCGCATTTGGCCCCAGGAAGACCTGACCTGGCAGGAGGCCCAGGCTCGGCTGCGGCAGAGCTTTCTCACCGTGCTTGACCAATACGGCCCAGCCCAGGTCAACGACATTCTCGATCTAGGCTGCTCGGTGGGCCTCTCGACCCTCAGCCTTCATCGCCACTACGCCCAGAAAGCGTCCCCAACCAACCCGGTGCGTACCGTGGGGCTCGATCTGTCGCCCTACGTGCTAGCTGTTGCCCAGCACCAGGATGCTGAGGGCGAAATCGCCGAATGGGTGCATGCCCAGGCAGAAGCGACCGGCTTCCCCGATGCATCCTTTGATCTGGTAACGATGCAGTTTGTGGCCCACGAGCTGCCGCGCTCTGCAACTCAGGCTATTTTCGCTGAGGCTACGCGGGTGCTGCGGCCCAGCGGTGCCCTGGCCATTACCGATAACAACCCTAAGTCGCCGGTAATTCAGGCGTTGCCCCCGGTACTGTTTACCCTGATGAAAAGTACAGAACCCTGGAGCGATGACTACTACACCTTTGATTTAGAAACGGCCCTGGTAGCCGCTGGCTTTGAGCCGCCCGTTACAGTGCCCAGCGACCCCCGCCACCGCACCCTGGTGGCGCGTAAGCCAGACCGGTAGGGGCGCAAGCCTTACGCCCAACGCAGCATCTGTCAGCCTAGAATCTGTAACCCTGGCATCCGTCGTCACGACAACCGTCGCCCAGGCTAAGGAATTGAGGATAAAGTGCGTCCGCAAAAATACGGGTAGAATAGGCTCAGTGCTGGCATAGGATACCTTGCATTGGTACTCAGTTTGCGATTGCCACGGTCGTCCACCACATACCGCCAGCACAGCCTCAGTAACGACAGGGATAAACCATGGGTGAATGGCTCGATCACAGCGTTTTGGTAGATGTCGATGTGCCGGTAGAAACGTCCTGGAATTTGTGGTCTGACCTGGAGCAAATGCCCCGCTGGATGAAGTGGATCGACTCCGTCAAAATCTCCGACGCCGACCCCGATCTTTCAGAATGGAAGTTGGCCTCACGCGGGCTAGAGTTTACCTGGCGCTCTAAAATCACCAATCTGGTGCCCCTCCAAATTATTCAGTGGGAGGCGGTTGACGGCTTGCCCAACCGGGGCGCGATTCGCTTTTATGGCAAAGACGGCCAATCTACTGTCAAGCTCACCGTGTCTTACTCGGTGCCCGCCGTGATCAAGTGGATGGATGGGCTGTTTCTGGGCCGCTTGGTAGAGTCTACCCTGCAAGACGATCTCAACCGCTTTCGCGACTACGCTATGGCGGCCAAGCAGTCACCCCCGGACTAGGCGCTATGGGCCTCACGGTAGAGCAGCCCCCCACCCCAGCTTTAGCGGCAGGCTTTCACCAGAGCTGGCAGGTATTGACCGATGCGCTCGGTCCGTTGCCAGGCAGCCAGCGTCGCCATTACGCCACGCTATTGCTCACCCGGCTGATTGCGGTAGCGGCTTTGCAACAGCGGGGCTACCTGAGCGGCGACGAGTGGTATCTGCACAACCAGTTTGGTCAGAGCCAGCAGCGCGAGCTAGATGGTTTCTTTGCTCAGGTGCTGCAACCCCTTTACCAGCAAGGCTTTACCCTGCCGGTTGAAGAACGTTCCCCGACCTTTGCCCAGCGGTTTGGACCGCTGCCCTTTGTGCCCACGGGTCCGTTTCGGTTCACGGACCTAGACCAGCGCTGGGGCCATATTCCCCTGCCCGATGCGGCCTTTGAGCCCGCCCTTCACTGGCTGGCCGACCTGGCGGCGGCAGCTCCCGCTCGGCTCGACGCGGGCCTGGGCATCCTGCTGGAGCAGGCGGTGAATGGCTACGATGGGGCGGCGGTAGCCACGCCTGAACCGCTGCTGGAAGCACTGTGCGATCGCACTATCCACGCCACCCTGCTCGATCGCGCTGAGGCGCTGCTTGGGCATCGCCCTAAATCTACTGATCAGCTGCTGAAGGAGCTCTCTCCCGGCGAGGCCGGGGCGTTGTTAATCGAACTGGGGCAGCTCACTCTGCTCGACCCCGCCTGTGGTTCGGGCCGTTTTCTGGTTGCTGCGCTGAATCAGCTGATTGATTTAGCACAGCAGTTACGGGCGATCGCAGCCCCAAATTCCATTGCCACCGTTCCCGCCAAACCCGTCTCCGCCAAAACTATCCCCGACTGGGCCAAACTTTCCCCCGATGGGGCTCGCTTAGGTCCGACCTTAGGCCTCTACCACCACCTGGCCACCCACGCCCTCTACGGCCTCGACCTGTGGCCCCCCGCCGTAGAACTGGCTCGACTGCGGCTGTGGCTGCAGGGGGTACAGCACACCAGCCGCCCCGCTGAGCTAGCCAGCCTGCCTGACCTCACCCTCACGGTACTCCAGGGCAACGCCCTGGTTGGCCTGGTGCGGGTCGATGACGAACGATTCGATCAGGTGCAGCCAAAACGGGGGGCCAAGGCAAAAACCCCAGAGCCAGAGGCCCTTCTTCAGGGCAATCTGCTCCAGCCGCTGATTGCTGACAACTACCAGTCTGTACTAGCCGAGCGCCAGGTGCGGCTGGAGCACTACCGCAGCCAGACCCAGCTGCTAGCCGAGGTGGGCAACGTACCCGCCTACGCCCAGGCCGATTTTTTGCGCGATCGCCTCGACGAACTCAACACCATTGCCCACGCTAAACTCACCCATTTGCTGTGGAGCGAGTGCAGTCAGCAGCTCGGCCTGCGAACCCTTGACCCCGCCGGTAGC
>NZ_JADEXE010000411.1 GCF_015207265.1 Nodosilinea sp. LEGE 07298
CATCCACCCTCACCCCTGATGTGCGCCAGCAAATCAACGCCATCCTCTCCCAGGGCTATCGCCTGGGCATAGAGCATGTCGATAAGCGGCGGTTTCAAACCAACGCCTGGCAGAGCGGCCCCGCCATCTCCGGGCAGGATGCTGCCACCGCCAGTACCGCAGTGGAACGCTGCCTGGGCGACTACGCTCAGGACTACGTGCGGCTAATCGGGATCGATCCCAAGACCAAGCAGCGGGTGATGGAGCAAATTATTCAGCGGCCAGGGCGTTAGGGCCAATCCACGCTCAGAGCGATCGCGTAATCTGAAGCGCCTGCTCCAGCACCTCGATCGCTTTCTGGCGCTCGGAGTCGCCAGCACCCCCGGTCAAGAAACTGGCCAGGTTGGCTAGCAGGCTCTGGAACAACCCCCTCTCTGCCGGGGCGGTAGGGCCGTAGGCCTGGGCGATCGCAATCAACGCCTGGGCCTTGTAAATGTCGTCAGTAATGGACTGCGCGACTTGAAGGGCCGAGTCAAACTGCTTTTGCTGAGCCAGCTCACGGGCAATGGCGGGTCGCAAATAGTCTAACTGGCCAGCGGCGGCCTGCTCAGGCTGCCCTGCTTTTGCATAAGCCAGGGCTACATCGGCAGCAAAGCCTTCTAGCTCGCTAGTTTTGACCACCTCTAGGGCCTGTTCAGGCTGTTCGGCCTCAAGATAGCCAACGGCCACCTCCGACGCCACGCCCTGCACTGACTGCGTCTGCACTATCTCCCAGGCCTGGTCGGGCTGGTTTTGGGCTAGGTAGTATCTGGCCAACTCGGTTAGCGCTAAGTTTAAATTTTCTTGGCCTGTCGATCGCGCCAGGGCGATCGCTGCGTCAAGATCATCGGCGGCAGCATGGGCGATCGTAGCCTCTCGTACTACCCCAGCTCGGGCGTTTGCCGACTGAATAGAGGCGTTAATGTTTAGCCCCCGGTCGATGTCGCCCAGCTTGATGTAGCCATTAGCAACTCTGCTCAAGGCGTCATCTCGGGTTTGCGTCTCGCCCTTGGGCATCGCCTCAGCCGCCGCCAGGGCAGTGGCCAAAATCGCTTCAGCTTCAGGCTGCTGACCCAGATCGGCGTACTGTAGGGCGGCATCGACCCAATAGACAAACCGATCGGCTGGAAAAGGACTCGCTAAGGTTTCGATTTGGGGCCTGATCTGAGCCAGCAGCTCAAGCGCCTGGGGCTGCGCCTGAGCGGCCACCAGTTCTCGCGAAATCGACAGGATGGCATTGAGCTGCGACGAAGCAGCGTCCTCTGATTGGGCCAAATCAAACGTGCTGCTGCTCTCTAGGGCCTGCTCTAACACCCTCTGAGCCTGATCGCTATGGCCAGCTAGTCGCAGCCGATTGGCCATAACGGTCAGCATTTGGGTGGCGTAAAACGAATCCTCTATGCCTTTGGCTAGGTCAATGGCCTGATTCAGCAGATTTCTAGCCCGCCTGGGCTGACCGGCCTCAAACAAGTCACCGGCTAGTTCCGCCATCAGCATTGGCTCTTTTAGGCCCTGACTCAGCTCAATAGCCAGCTCAAGGTGTCCATCCTCAGCGTACTCATGGGCTCGGTTGACCAACGACTCGGTCGGCGAGGTAGCGCTGCCGCTACAGCCTGTGGCTTCCTGGGTCTGGGCCGTTTGAATGGCCTTTGCTAGTAGCGTTTTGCCCTGCTCGTTTTGTCCCACTAGGCGATAGCCGCCTGCCACCTTAGTCAAGGGGTTGGCCTGAAAGCAAATATCTGTCATCTCTGCAACGGATCGCTGTGCCTGATCTAAAACGTCAAGCGATCGCTGGGATTGTTCTAAATCGGCGTATTGAAAGGCAATATCCGCTAGTAGTCTTGCCTGCATATCCTGGTTTTGGGCGGCTACTGCTTCACCGCCTGAGTAAATAACAGCAGTCAGCCCAAAGACCACTGACATAAATTGTTTTTGTTTTGGCTGTAGAATCATGGCCTATGTCCTAAGCGCGCTGGTCAAAGCTATAGATGCCAAAGACAGCATCAAGGGGCAGTTTGAGCCCCGATCGCACTTAGCTCATAGAAAATTTGTCGCCCTTGGCACAGCGTATTAGCTGCCGCCCCTCATATCGCCTCACATACGAGACAATCATGCAGCAGCTTCAGATCCAACGGCCTTAAGTGGCTGACGACGACAACACCGGAGCGGATCGCTCGTCCCCAAGAAACCGGGTTGCTGGGCCAGAGACGGTAACCCTGGCGGCCTCTCAAAGAACCCGCTCTTTAGGGACGCCAAACACCACCCCATCTAAAGTAATGCTCGGTAGTTCCTCTGGACGATCGCAACGTTCCTCTGCAACCGTGCGAGGTTCCTCTAGGCGATCGCGCCGTTCCTTTGCAACGTCCCCTTGTTTCTTTGCAACGTCCCCTTGTTCCTTTGCGCGATCGCGCCGCTCCTTTGCAACATCTCCCTGTTGCTTTGTGCGATCGCGATGTTTCTTTGCAACGTCCCCTTGTTGCTTTGTGCGATCGCGATGTTTCTTTGCAACGTCCCCTTGTTGCTTTGTGCGATCGCGCCGTTCCTTTGCAACGTCCCCCTGTTGCTCAAGAACAATGAACCGGCAAGCCCAGCGTTGGGAGCAGGCTAGCTGCCCCGATAGGTGCTGTACGACCAGGGCGACACCAGCAGCGGCACATGAAAATTGCCGCTGGGGTCGGCCACCGTAAAGCGAACCGGAATTTGGTCTAAGAATGGTGGCTCGGAGAGAGCCGCCCCCGTCTGAGCGAAGTAGGCCGCCACATCAAACGTAATTTCATAGGTGCCTTTTTGCAGCTCGTCGCCATCGAGCAGTGGCTCGTCGGTGCGGCCTTCGCTGTTGGTTTCTACAGTCTTGAGCGCTGTTTTAATGTCGGCTTCATTATTAATGGCCCAGACTGTTAGCCGCAGCGAGGCGGCGGGCTTACCCAGGGCTGTGTCGAGAACGTGGGTGGAGAGTCTGCCCATTGTGGTGATGAATCATGGCAAATAGCTACAGACAAAGCATATAGTAAGAAGCCCTTGGATGGAGGCCTAAGAGAGCCCATCTCAAAAAATATCCCGTTTAAGGACACCAACCCGCCCAAATGGGTCGATCGCGGTAAATCCTCAGAATTGTTCGTTAGCCTGAACTTTAGCCAACCGGGCACCTCTAGGTAGATCTAAGCCCGTTCCATCGTTACTTTGGATACTATGACTTCTTCCTCAAATCCCCAGTCTAATCAGCCCTTACCCTACAGCCGCAGGCATCTGCTCAGGGCCATAGCCGGGGGTGGACTGGGGACGATCGCCATGGTTTTTCTGCGGCCTGCTGCCGCCGCTGGCCAAGACCTAGAAGAACTGTGCTCCATGTTTCCGCAAAATTCTCGCTGCCTCGACTACTTACCGGGGGTGCAGGCGCTGGATGCAGAAGGGGATGCGATCGCCCTCGATACCTTCTTGCCTACTACTTCGCCAGGCGTGCCGCAGCCGGTTCAGGGGTTGCCCAGCGTTACCTATTTGGTGATTGAATCGGGGCCAGCGATCGCCCCCTACGGCATTCGCCCCGTCTGCCCCCACCGGGGCTGCGCCGTGATCTGGCAGGCTGACCAAAACCGCTTTGCCTGCCCCTGCCACGGCTCTAAGTTTGACGCCCAGGGACGACGGCTGCGGGGGCCTGCCCGCCAATCACTGCCGCTCGTCACGGTAGTAGAACGGCAAAACCAAATTCGCCTCATCGACCGAGCCCCGGCCATCGATCCGCGCTAAACGATCTGCGCTAAGTCTTGCCCATCAACGTTTGCGAGGAGAGGTAATTCTAGAATTGGCCTAGAACGCCACCTACCGACTTTTGGGGCAATGGTTGATAATAGGTGATCTCTGTCGCAATCCCGTTCTAACGCCCCATGTCTAGCACCTTTCTCGATCGCCTCCACAGCCCCGATCGCCCGGTGATGGTTTTTGACGGTGCCATGGGTACCAACCTCCAGGTGCAAAACCTTACCGCAGACGACTTTGGCGGCCCTGAGTACGAAGGCTGTAACGAATACCTGGTGTTCACAAATCCCAGGGCGGTCGAGATCGTCCACCGAGGGTTCCTCGAAGCTGGGGCCGACGTGATTGAAACCGACACCTTCGGCGGCACCTCGATTGTGCTGGCCGAATACGACCTGGCCGATCGCGCCTACGAACTCAACAAAACCGCCGCCGCCCTGGCCCGCCGCGTCGCTGATGAGTATTCCACCCCAGAAAAGCCCCGCTTTGTTGCGGGCTCTATGGGGCCGGGCACCAAGCTACCCACCCTCGGCCACATTGACTTCGATACGCTGAAAGATGCCTACGTGGAGCAGGCGAAGGGGCTAATCGACGGCGGCGCTGACCTGATGCTGGTCGAAACCTGCCAGGACGTGCTGCAAATCAAAGCTGCCCTCAACGGGATTGAAGAAGCCTTTACCGCCACCGGTACCCGTCTGCCCCTGATGGTCTCCGTCACCATGGAGCAGCAGGGCACCATGCTGGTCGGCACCGAAATGGCGGCGGCCCTGACCATTCTCGAACCCTACCCGATCGACATTTTGGGCCTCAACTGCGCCACCGGCCCCGACCTGATGAAAGACCACGTGCGCCACCTGGCCGAGCAGTCGCCCTTCGTGATCTCCTGCATTCCCAACGCCGGTCTGCCCGAAAACGTGGGCGGCAATGCTGTTTACCATCTGTCGCCAATGGAGCTGCGGATGTCGCTGATGCACTTCATCGAAGACCTGGGGGTGCAGGTGATCGGCGGCTGTTGCGGCACCCGGCCTGAGCACATTGCCCAGCTGGCGGAACTGGCGCAGGATTTGCGACCGAAGGAAAGGGCTGTGCGGGGGAGCGGGGGAGCAGAGGAGCAGGGG
>NZ_JADEXE010000412.1 GCF_015207265.1 Nodosilinea sp. LEGE 07298
CCTCTGGCACCTCGATGGCGGCGAGCATGTCTTTGGCAACTTTCCGGCCTGTCAGTTTAGCCTGTGGGAGAAGACTGGGGCGGGCACCCAGGCTTACGCCCTCAGTAGCCAGCCGCCCGAGGACAGCAGTCTGTCGTCGTGGCAGTGGTATCCCGCTTCGACGAAAACTCAGACGACGGGCAGCTACCACGCGCTGTATCCGCGCAGCTGGTACCGCTACGAGAATGTGTTTCGCGCCCAGATTACTTGCGAACAGATCACCCCCGTCTGGCCCGATAACTATAAAGAAGCCAGCTATCCGGTGGTGGCTTTTGAGTGGACGGCCCACAACCCCACCAACTTTCCGATTACTCTCAGCATCATGGTGAGCTGGCAGAACCTGGTGGGCTGGTTTACCAATACGCAAAAATCGCCAGAGGTGCTGCTGCGCGACGACGGCAGCCCCTACTACGACTATGTACCTGCGATCGCCCAAAGCACCGGCAACTTCAACCAGTTCATCAATGCCGACGGTCTCAAAGCGCTGATTATGGACGGGGCGTGGCAGGATGAACCCGCCGAAGGCGACGGCCAGTGGTGTATTGCCACCCTGGATGACCCCAATGTGGAAGTCTCCTACGATCTGCGCTGGAACCCAGATGGAGATGGACGCGACCTGTGGGACTCGTTTGCCAAGCTGGGCCGACTGATGAATTTGTTGGATACGACCCCGGCGGGCGAGGGGGAGCAAATTGCGGGTGCGATCGCCCTGCGCTTTACCCTTCAACCCGGCGAAACCCGCCAGATTTCCGTAGCCCTAGCGTGGGATTTACCCGTCACCGAGTTCGCCGCTGGGGTGGTGAACTACCGGCGCTATACCGACTTTTTTGGCAGAACCGGACGGAATGCGCAGGCGATCGCATTTTCTGCCCTCAGCGACTACAAAACCTGGCAGCGGCAGATTACCGCCTGGCAGCAGCCGATTCTCGATCGCCCCGATCTGCCCGATACCTTCAAAATGGCGCTGTTTAACGAGCTATACGACCTGGCCAGCGGTGGCACCCTGTGGAGCGCTGCCACCGAGACCGACCCGGTGGGCCAGTTTGCGGTACTGGAGTGCATCGACTACCGCTGGTACGAAAGCCTCGACGTGCGCCTCTACGGCGGTTTCGCCACCCTGCTGCTGTGGCCCGAGCTAGAGAAAGCAGTGCTGCGCGCCTTTGCCCGCGCCATCCCGGCGCAAGACGAGCGGCGGCGGATCATCGGCTACTACGTCACGATGGGGCTAGAGCAGCCCCCGGCCATTCGCAAGCTCAAGGGCGCAACGCCCCACGACCTGGGTGCCCCCAATGAGCACCCCTGGGCACAAACCAACTACACCAGCTATCAAGACTGCAACCAGTGGAAAGACCTGGGCAGCGACTTTGTGCTCCAGGTCTACCGGGCCTACCAGTTCACTGGGGCAACGGATGTGGCCTTTCTCAAAGACTGCTGGCCTGCGGTGGTTGACACCCTGCAATACCTGAAGCAGTTTGACCGCGATGGCGACGGCATTCCTGAAAACGAGGGTGCTCCCGACCAAACCTTCGACGACTGGCAGCTCAAGGGCATTAGCGCCTACTGCGGCGGGCTGTGGCTGGGGGCGCTGGAGGCGGCGATCGCAATCGCCGACATTCTCACCACCGCTGGTTTGGCCCCCGGCAACACCCCGATTCTGCTCAGCCAGTACCGCCGCTGGCTCGACAATGGCCTCAAGGCCTACCATCCCAAACTGTGGAATGGGCGCTACTACCGCCTCGACACCGGCAGCGGCTCGGATGTGGTGATGGCCGACCAGCTCTGCGGCCAGTTTATGGTGCGCCACCTGGGCCTGCCGGATTTGGTGGAGGATGAATTCACCCTGTCGGCCCTTGATGCCATCTACGACGCCTGCTTTGTGAAGTTCAACCAGGTTGTCCAAACCCAGGAACGACCGCCCCAGCAAAAGTTTGAGGGGGCGCAGTTGGGCAACTTTAGCGCGGCGACACTGAAAATGATGATTGGGGCGGCGAATGGCGTGTTGCCAGACGGTTCCCCTGAAGACCCCGACAGCACCCACCAGCAGGAGGTGTGGACGGGCATTAACTTTGGCCTGGCGGCGTTTTTGGCCCAGATGGGTAAGCGGGAAGAGGCAATGGCGATTGCCGATGCCGTTATTCAGCAAATCTACAGCTACGGCCTACAATTTCGTACCCCCGAGGCAATCACGGCCCTGGGCACCTACCGCGCCTGTCACTACATGCGCCCGATGGCGATCTGGGGCTTGTACGAGGTGCTCACCGCCAGCATCGATCCAGCTCGGTAGGAGCAGAGGCTACGATAGAGCATGACTCGCTTATTTGACTGTCCATACCTGGGAACCACCGCAGAACTGTCAGGTGAGCGGGAAGCCCACATCACAGCGAGTCATCCGGGTACATTGCCTGACTATTTGAACCAGCTAGCCGATACTCTAGAGAACCCTGACCTGGTACGAGGCAGCGATCGCGACCCTACTGCCCTGCTCTTTTCCAAGTGGTTTGATTCCATTCGCACCGGGCGCTACATAGTGGTTGTAATCGTCCGTGATGGAGCCTCATCCAGGCATTGGATCATCACTGCCTACACCGCTCGCAAATTGACTGGAGGAGAAACCCGATGGCAGAAAAGCTAGTCTTCAAATACGACCAGGCAGGCGATATCCTCTACATCAATAAGTGTGCGCCCTACGCGGAGCAAGAGTCTGAAGAAATTGGCGATGAAATGATCGCTCGGCTCAATCCAGTGTCTGGTGAAGTGGAAAATTTAGAGATTCTGTTTTTCTCAAAGCGACTCCTAAACGCAGATTTCCTGCTAGAGCTGCCGGTGATTGCCAATCTCAGACTATCGGCATCGTAGGGTGCCTTTCGCAGCGCGATCGCGAAGCGACTCCCGTGGAGTTTCGCATCTGATTCCACTGCCTCACCCCCGCCCTGCCGCCCCGCCGCAATGGCGTGTGAGGCAGATGCAGGATTCTCGCGATGGGTGGGCGGTGCATTGCGGCGCGAGAATTGGCGGGTCATGGGCGTGGGTTTGGGGCCGCGAATGGCACCCTACCGCAGGAGCCACCAGCTCCAACGGGCGATCGGGTTGCCATCATTGTAGGCTATGGCTTTGCGGCGATCGCCGCTGCCGTCATTCGGCAAATCCACAACTACGGCTTACAATTTCTCGCACTCCTGAAGCGATCGCAGCCCTAGGCACCTACCGCGCCTGCCACTATATGCGGCCGATGGCAATTTGGAGTTTGTACAATGTATTAACCGAAGGTCGGAATTCTTAGGTCGGGCTAGGATAGTGGTCTACGTAGGCGCACAACGCTGACGCGAGACTCTGCCAACGCACCAGCCGTGCACCATGTGGGGAAACTCTCGACATGAAGCACTTGCCTCCAGAGAGCACACTTGAACTAATCCTTTTTAATTCACGTTTCTCTTAATGGTGCATGGCTTCGCGAATGCACCCTACAGCTCATCAACATTCACTACCCATGCGCCCTGCACCTCCCAATCGCAAACTTCCCGACCCGCTGCCGCCGCGCTACGTAGACCCCAGCGTTCCGGCTGAGCCTTGGCCTATTCCAACCCCCCAGCCCGTGCCGCAGAAGACTAGATCGCCCTTCCGACCCATTCGCACGGTTTTCAATGCTCTCATTGGTGGCGCAGTGCTGGTGGGCATTGCGGCTGGGGTAGGGTTTTGGCGATCGCCCGATCGCTTCCTAGAAGGCGCGCGCATTATGCTCACCCCGGCTCCCGGTGAACCCCAGGTGGATGTGCGATCGGTAGTGGTGCAGCAGTTGCGAGGGGCAAGCGAGCTGACTACGGCGATTTTCGCCATGGAGGCGGTGGTGCCGACCCAGAGCGATCGCACCCTGGCCGGCTACGTGATTGGCTCCACTAACCTGCTCTACATTGCCTACGGCGAAGTGCGGGCCGGGGTCGATCTGGCCGAACTCACGACTGAGAATGTGCAGGTGACAGGCGACAATACGATTCAGGTCACCCTGCCACCGCCCAAGATTCTCGACAGCAAAATTGACCTCAGCAAGTCGAATGTATTTGACTACAGCCGAGGCTTTTTGGGCCTGGGGCCGGACGTAGCGCCTGAACTGCAGGAGAAAGCTCAGCAGGAAGCTCTCATCAAAATTGAAGAAGCTGCTTGTCAGGAGAACTTGCTGGCCGAGGCCAACCGCCGCGCCGAGATCACCGTGGGGCAGCTGCTGTCTACCGCCGGGTTTGAAACCGTCACCGTTACCACTCAGCCGCCGACTAATTCCGCCTGTGCAGCGCCTGCAAATAGCGATACAGTGTTACCGGGCTTAGCAGTACCTACTCCGCCCCCAGAACCCGGCCAATAAGGATTGTTATGCTAGAGCTGTATCAGTTTGAAGCCTCGTCTTTTGCCGAAAAAATTCGCCTAATTCTCGACTACAAGCAGGTACCTTACCGCAAGGTCGAAGTTACCCCCGGCGTCGGTCAGGTAGAAATTTTTCAGATGTCGGGCCAGCGACAGGTGCCCGTGCTCAAAGACGGAGAGTTGGTGATTCCCGACTCGACCGCGATCGCCCTCCACCTCGAAAAAGCCTACCCCGATCGCCCCATTCTGCCTACCGACCCCAAGCCCAGGGGCCTGTGCCTGGCGCTCGAAGCCTGGGCCGACGAGGCGATCGTGCCCAAGGCCCGCGTCGTTATGGTCGGTGCCTTTAAGCAGCACCCCAACTTTCGAACCGCCCTGCTGCCCGGCTTTACCCCCGGCCCCCTGCGCGATTTGGTGGGGGCACTACCCGGCGACATTTTGAACCTGGTGGGTACCGGCGTTGGCTTTGGCCCTGAGG
>NZ_JADEXE010000045.1 GCF_015207265.1 Nodosilinea sp. LEGE 07298
CCACATGCCCTACCGCTACGCCCTGACGGCTACCGCGATTTAGCACAATCTGTTGCCACCAATGGTCGGCGGCACGGCCAATAACCGCTGATCGAACCCCTGGCTGGACAGTTGCGGCTTCGTAGTCGGCCATCGTTTGAAGGGAGCGGTTTTGGTTCTCAAGCTCCACAATGCGCTGCTGCAGCTCAAGAATATAGCTATTCTCAAACTGCTGCTCGCGGTTAAGGCCAGGCTGCAGGGGGCTAGTTAGCCAATTGTAAGCTTCATAAATGAGGGCACCGTCGCTGGCCCGCAATAGCCAAGCTGAGGAAACGGCCAGGGTAACCATTCCCGCCTTGAGGGCGTGACGTGTCCACCAGCGGCGTAGAGCAAACATAAGTTCTGGGTAGATGACAATTTTGGTGCGGCCCTACAGGCTCGATCGCCCGCTGAATACTCGCCCCATCTGGCTAAAGTTCTCTAGCACCCGCCCTGTGCCCAGTACAACACAGCTCAGCGGGTCGGCGGCCACGTGCACCAAAATACCGGTTTCGTGGCTAATTAGGGTGTCTAGACCCTTGAGCAGGGCACCACCCCCGGCCAGCATAATGCCGCGATCGATAATATCGGCGGCCAGTTCGGGCGGGGTGCGCTCTAAGGTGCGCTTTACCGCTTCTACAATCACCGAAAGGGGTTCGGCCATGCTCTCGCGGATTTCGGCACTCTTGACGGTCACGGTGCGGGGCAAGCCCGATAGCAGGTGCAGACCTCGTACATCCATAGCGATTTCGTTGTCGTCGGGGCTGGGGTAGGCCGAGCCAATGGTGATTTTGATTTCTTCGGCGGTGCGTTCACCCACGACCAGGTTGTGCACTTTTTTCATGTAGCTGGAGATGGCCTCGCTGAGTTCATCACCGGCAACCCGCACCGATTCGCTCAGCACAGTGCCCTGCAAACTCAAGACGGCTACTTCGGTGGTGCCGCCGCCGATGTCGACAATCATGTTGCCGGTCGGCTCAGCTACCGGTAGACCAGCCCCGATCGCAGCGGCCACTGGCTCATCAATTAAGTAGACGGTGCGGGCTCCGGCCTGCTGAGCGGCATCCATTACGGCGCGGCGCTCAACACCCGTGACGCCGCTGGGAATGCCAATCACGATACGGGGCGACACCAGGGTGCGGCCTTCATGGACCTGGCGAATAAAGTGCTTGAGCATCAGCTCGGCGGTGTCAAAGTCGGCAATGACGCCATCGCGCAGGGGGCGCAGCGCCACAACGTTGCCAGGAGTACGACCCAGCATGCGCTTGGCCTCTTCCCCTACTGCCAAAGGTTTCTTTTCGACCTGGTCGATGGCAACTACGGAGGGCTCTTGCAGGACGACCCCTTTGCCAGAAACGTATACGAGGGTATTGGCTGTGCCCAGGTCAATACCCATATCGCGAGAAAATCTGTCGAAGAAAGCCACAGGCAATAACGCCCCTAAACTAAGAAAAGACAATGAACCGACGCCCAAGCGCCACCCTGAAGACTAACGCTGATGTCGAAGTGGATTCTATTACGTTTCGTATCAGTGCGTCCAGTAATGAAATAAGTATCTGTTAGCAAAAAAATGGGGCTTGGCAGAAAACTGCGGTGCAGTGAGGCTTTGGGGATTTGAGATGGCAGCTCATGCTGGAAAAGCCAACAGCCTGATCTTAGACGTAGGGGTGGCGAGCGGGGTTCCCGAGGAGGCTGACATCACTGTGACGGATGATCGAGGTTTCGCCTACAATGCGGGGACGTGCGTTGGGCAAGTAACGATGACAGTTAACGTAGTAACCCTGGTAGGCCGAGTCGGCACTGACCCAGAAGTAAAGTATTTTGAGTCGGGCACGGTGGTGTGCAATCTGACGCTGGCCGTGCGGCGGCGCTCTAGCCGGGACGACAAGCCCGACTGGTTTAACCTGGAGCTGTGGGGCAAAAATGCTGAAGTAGCGGCTAACTACGTGCGCAAGGGGAGCCTAATTGGGATCAGTGGGGCTTTGAAGCTTGACCACTGGCAAGATCGATCCAGCGGTGCGGCCCGTTCTAAACCTGTGGTACGAGTCGATCGCCTCGATTTGCTGGGCTCTCGCCGCGACAACGAGTCGGCGATGACCTACAGCGATAGCGAATTTTAGCCAATCTTTTTTGACCTAATTTTTAGCTGGTTTCCCAGGCTCATGGGGCAGCCGGGCCAACATCCTCCAGCCAGTCAAAGATTTGGCTGAGCTGTTCGGTGGTTACCAGGCCGTACTGCCACAGAGCCATGGGCAGCAGGTTGGTGGTCTGACCCGCCTTGCGCAATCCCATCGCGATCGCCTCAGACGAGACGGCTAACTCTGTCTGGAGAAACTCAATGAGCTGGTTTTGGCGTTGAGAGGGCATAGTGTGCAGGGCGGAAAGCCAATAGTTAGCGATTACTATAGCGGCTTTGACTAGGTTTTGCCTCCGCCCTGGGGTCAGCTACTTTTTTGGCTGAAGAAAGACTACTTGGGACGGCTTTCTAAATAGTCGGTAAGGCGGGTCAGGGTATCGTTCAGCTTTTCCTCGATAGTGGGTTCTGGGTCGGCGGCAGCCTCTTTCCGTTTGAAGCGCTCAAAGGTGCGGATGACGATGAAGAGTACCAGCGCAATAATTAAAAAGTCGATGAGTGTGCCCATGAAGCTGCCTAGGCGAATCCCAGGGCCGACGACGGCCTCGCGCCAGTCAGTACCAGCCGACGACAGCAGGGGATTGATAATAGCGGGCATTAGGATGTCTTCCACTAGGGAACTAATGATGGCACCAAAGGCTCCGCCGATAATCACCGCTACGGCTAAATCGACTACATTCCCTTTCAAAGCAAAGGCCTTAAAGTCATCCCAAAAACTCTGGGTTCTTACCCGAACGCGTCGTCCGCCAACACCATTGGCCATCGGTTTGATTCCTTATAAACAAATCTATGCACAAGGGCACAGGATCAGATTATTACAGCATCCATAAGGACTGGGCCATAAACAAACGTAGCCCCACCGAAAGTGTTACTGAACACTTCGCTGAGAGCTTAAAGTGGAGTTAACCTGGCCTAGCCAGGAGCGCTATAGAATTGCGGCGGCCTGCTTGAGTAAAGACCTATGCTGAAACCGATTCAAGTCGTCGAGCTATTCATGACGACCCCCAATCATCAAAACGTCAAGGCCGGGGAGACGATTTTTGCGATCGGCACCGTTGGAGAGCTGATGTACGGGGTAGTTGAGGGCACGGTTGAGCTTTGGGTTAGCGATCGGGTGGTTGAAACCATTTCTGCGGGAGATGTGTTTGGGGAAGGCGCATTGGTACAAATTCCACATCTGCGGGCCTCTACAGCGGTGGCAAAGACCGACTGTCGCCTGGCGCTGGTCGATGAGGCTCACTTTAAGTTCTTGGTTCAGGAGACGCCGATGTTTGCCCTGGAAGTAATTCGCAGTCTCTCGACTCGCCTGCGCAAGCTCAAAGCCGCCTGATTTAGCCAGCTTGGGCAGGATAGCTAGGGCAGGCCTAGGGCAGGCCTAGGGCAAAATTGTTCACCTTGGCTTGCGGATGATGAGCTGTATGTTTAGCCACCCTTTTTGTTGTCGTCGCCGTCCTATCCTAAACTGCACCTCAGGACGTTAGCGAATACGGTTTAGACCGAGGAGTTACAGGATGGACGCCGCCGCTCTCTGGCAACGCTATAAAGACTGGCTCTACTACCACGAAGGTCTGGGCTTTTACCTAGATGTCAGCCGCATGGGCTTTGACGATGCCTTTGTAGCCGCCATACAGCCCCGCTTTGAAAAGGCCTTTGCGGATATGGCCGCCCTGGAGGCGGGCGCGATCGCCAACCCAGACGAAAACCGCATGGTGGGCCACTACTGGCTACGCGATGCCGATTTAGCCCCCACCCCCGAACTCAAGCAAGACATTCTGGAGACGCTCACCAGCATTGAGCAGTTTGCTAGCCAGGTGCGCACTGGCGGCATTTACCCTCCCGGCCGAGAGCGGTTCACCGACGTGCTCTCGATTGGCATTGGCGGCTCGGCCCTGGGGCCACAGTTTGTGGCTCAGGCGCTGGGGCCAGACTTTCCGCCCTTAGGGATTCACTTTATCGACAACACCGACCCCGAAGGCATCGATCGCCTGCTGGCCCGGCTGCAAGACAAACTGCCTACCACCCTGGTGATTGTCACCTCCAAGTCGGGGGGCACTGCCGAAACCCGCAACGGTATGGTCGAAGTGCGCACCCAGTTCGAGCAGCGGGGGCTAAACTTTCCCAAGCAGGCCGTCGCTGTCACCGGGCGGGGCAGCAAGCTGGAAAATCAGGCTCTGAGCGAGGGTTGGCTGGCTACGTTTCCCATGCGCGACTGGGTGGGGGGGCGCACTTCTGAGCTGTCGGCGGTGGGACTGCTGCCCGCTGCCCTGCAAAATATCAGCATTCGCTCCATCCTCGGCGGGGCAAAAGAAATGGATGCCGCCACCCGCGTGCCCGATCTGCGCCGCAACCCCGCCGCCCTGATTGCCCTGGCCTGGTACTACGCGGGCAACGGCAAGGGCGAAAAAGACATGGTCGTGCTGCCCTATAAAGACAGCCTGCTGCTGTTTAGCCGCTACCTGCAACAGCTGGTGATGGAGTCGCTAGGTAAAGAAAAAGACCTCGACGGCAACCTGGTCTACCAGGGTATTGCCGTCTACGGCAACAAGGGGTCGACCGACCAGCACGCCTACGTGCAGCAGCTGCGCGAAGGCGTGGCCAGTTTCTTTGTCACCTTTATCGAAGTGCTGAAGGATCGTGAGGGCGATTCAGTGGAGATGGAGCCCGGTGCCACCAGCGGTGATTTTCTCTTTGGCTTCTTACAGGGCACCCGCAAAGCCCTCTACGAAAACAGCCGAGGCTCTATCACCCTGACTATTCCCGAAGTCAATGCCCACACTGTGGGGGCATTGATCGCCCTGTATGAGCGGGCGGTAGGCTTCTACGCCTCGCTGGTGAATATCAACGCCTACCACCAGCCGGGGGTTGAGGCAGGCAAACTGGCCGCCGCTGGGGTGCTCGACCTGCAGCATGCGGTTGTTAACGCCCTGGCTCAGAGCGATCAGCCGCTCAGTCTGAGCGAGCTGGCAGCCCAGGCTGGGGCACCCGACCAGGTGGAGACGATTTATGCGATCGCGCGCCACCTCCATGCCAACCAGCGCAGTCTGGTCATCCACGGCAACCCCGGCCACCCAGAGGCGATCAAGATCTCGGCTCTGTAGCAGCGCACTGGGGAACAAAATCCTGGCCCGTTCGAACGTTCACCGGTTGAAACGTTCGAACGCTAGTCTGGGATCCAAACGTAGGGGCTGCCTGACACGCTAATGCCCTCGGTCTTAGAAAAGCGAATCACCACCACGCGAGAGTGATCGCGGCCCAGGTCAAGGTAGCCGCTGGCCCAGCGATCGGAGCGCACCACTCCGGTAACTTCGAGCCGGTAGCCGCCAGGGGGCAGGTAGAGTGTTTCTTGGCGATCGAAGTTGTGGGGGCGGTAGACTAGCTGGTTGTTCAGGTAAACAGCGCCCCAGTCGCTGCCTCGGGCGTCAAACTCGACCCGGACCTGTTCGGCCTCTGGGTTGGGTCGAGGGTAGGGCACAATGATGACCGACGGATGCCGAATAATGACTGGCGACTGCCGAATAATCACGCGGCGGTTAGAGCGAATGATGCGATCGGTCTCAGTGGCAGGGTTTTCTTGAGCCTGGGCGATCGGTGTCCATGGTAGAGCGACCGTGACGGCTAACCCCAACAAGGCTCGCCACCAGCGCTGTGACCCCCCAGGGGCAATTCTTGTCTCCTGCCTGCCTATTTCGCCCCTACACGCCTCAGCTGCCATCTCAACGCTCCTTGATCTATGGCCTCTAGTTCGATAATAGTTGCCTTTGCCTTTTATCTAGAGCAGCCTGTGACTCTTAATCAAGCGGCGGTCAAGTGGCGGCCAATGGCGGCCAATGGTAGGTAGATATCCACACCCCAGGCAGCCCGCTTAATTCAGTAAAGTTGACTAAAATCTAAACAAGGAAAAACAGTTTACCCAGGTTTAGCGGCTAAGCTAGCTCTGAAGTCTAATTCAGCTTATGCGATCGCCCTGACTGGGCACCTAAATCTATTTTGCCAAATCTATTTCGTTGTATGAGGATAGGGCTTTGAGTAATACAAGCAACTTTCGTGAAGCGATTAGCAAGGCCAAGGGCCAATCCTTAGTCGGCCCTAACGTGATCAAAAATGCCCTGCCCTTTGTGGGTGGCGGCCTAATTTTGACCGCCTTAGGCTCCTTTGGCGGCCTGAGCGTGATGGCCAGCAACCCAGCCATCTTTATGCCCACCTTTTGGGTGGCGTTTATTGCCCAGATCGCACTGTTTTTTGTGGCGATGAATGTGGCCTCTAAGGGCAACAACAGCACTGCTCTGCCTCTGTTGGCTACCTACAGCCTACTTACTGGCTACACCCTCAGCGGTCTGCTGGCGGTGGCCATTGGCACCTCCGGGGTCGGCGTCACCGGCATTGGGTTTGCGGCGCTGTCCTGCGGCATTGTCTTTATTGCGGCACGCCAAATTGGGTCTAACCTTTCAGAAGAAGACGGCTTTGCCCTCACCCGCACCATTGGCATCGGCGTGGTCGCTGTGCTGATTGCGGTAGTGGGTCAGTTTATCTTCTCTTTGTTTGGTGGCCCTATTCCCCAGTTTCTCGACATCGCCATCTCTGGCCTTGGCGTGCTGGTGTTCTGTGGCGCTTCAGTGGTGGACTTCTTCGTTCTGCCCCGCACCTATAAAGATGAGCAGTACCTTTCGGCAGCGCTGTCGATGTACCTCACCTACATCAACCTGTTTGTGTTCATTCTGCGTCTGCTGATTGCCATCAACCGCGACTAGGGTTGCACGGCTGGTGCAACTGCACCTTGCCTGGTTGAATGAAAAATTCAGTTATAAAAGCCCTGGAATCGCCTGGTTTCGGGGCTTTTGTGATGGCAGAGTGGGCATGAATACCAATCTTTCAGGGAGCCTTTTCTAGGTCAGGGCTAAACTCTCCGGCTTTACCTGGTGGTGAATCTGACTGGCGATCTCGGGATGAATACGGGTGGCAAGTTGGTTGAGGATCGCCGCATAAATTGCCCCTGCCGCCAGCCGCCCGGTTTGCGCCGCCCCGTTCATATAGCCGTAGTACTCATCGCTAAACTGCTCGCCAGCAAAGGCCAGGTTACCCACCGCCACGATCTGCTGCTGGAGGGGATTGTCAGACTCGACGTAGAGAAAGTCTTTGAATTTGAGGTACTGACCTGGTCCAAAGGTGCTGTAAGCTCCGCCAAAATCGGGATCTTTGGCCCAGGCCGTGCGGGCGTAGCGATCGCCCGCCGCCCCCTGCAACTCTCTCAAATAGGGAACCGTGCGACCAATCATCTCCCGCCCGCGATCGGCTACATCACCCTCAGCGCAGTGCAGCTCATCGCCGCCCAAGAAAAAGGTCAGCACCCCCTGGCGGTGCTCGGGCTGGCGCTGGGTGTCATCCCACAGTCCGCTGTAGCCCAGGTCGCTCCAGGCCCCGCCCGTAAACCCACGCGGCTGTAGCCAGGGCCGATGGGTAAACCCGGCAAATAATTTTTCATTGCGCCCAGGGCCACAAGTTTGAATAAATTCGTTCAGGGTCGTAGGTAGCTCGACCTGCATATCAATCCGCCGCAGGGCCGGAAACGGCAGGGCCAAGATCACGTAGTCGGCTGCGATCGCGCCTTGGTTAAAGCTCAAGCGGAAACCGCTGTCCTGACTCTGGATGGTTTGCAACCGCCAGCCGGTCTTCACCGGGTTCTGCAACCGCGCCGCTAGGGTTTGGGGAATGCGCCCGGTGCCGCCTTTGACCAGAAAAAGCTCGTCGGCGGTCAGCGGCTCAGCCCGGCGGTTGCGTACCTGGGGCAGGTTGTAGATCAGCTGTAGTGCCGACGATTCATGGGCTTCGACGCCGTACTCGGTGCGAATGGTGGCCTCTAGCAGCGATCGCACGTACCGCTGCCCAATTTTGTCCTGGTGTAAATCTAAATAGTCAGCCACCGATAGCGCATCAAACTGGGGCGCATAGCGATCAAAATCCTTAATCAGCAACGCTCCATCGCGCCCAATTTGTGCTGCCAGGGGCATTAGCGCCTCGACCAACTCCAATGTGTCTAGGGTGCGGCCCTCAAAATAAAAGGCTACCTCCGGGAAGGGCAGTGTCGTGGTCAGAGTGCGGCGATCGAACAGCTCCAGGCCCAGATCTTTTACCAGAGCCAGCAGATCGGTGTGGTCGGAGTTGATAAATGCCGCCCCCAAATCATTGACCAACCCTGGAACAATTAGCCCTTCGCGAGACTGGATGCGCCCGCCCACGTAGGGTTTAGCCTCGTAAACTGTGGCGGATAGGCCCAGTTTTTGCAGCGTATAGGCGGCATTCAATCCAGCGATCCCCCCTCCGACTACGGCAATCCGTGGCGCTGGAACTGAAGTTTGCTTCCTGGGAGTCAGTTCTCCCAGAGCCAAGGCCCCTGCCGCCAGGGCCGAGCAGCGCAGCAAGCTGCGCCGTGATAAGGCAACACGAGTTAGAGGCCTCTCGCTTTCGCCGTCATCGGCGTCATCCGCAGTGGTCGAAGAAAGTATTTCAGACGAAGAGGCCTTGGCAACGGCTCGCTGTAAAAGCTGAAATAGCGTTGTGTGTGCCATAAAAATACCGCCGATCTGCTGCCCCTCCCCCCGCTAGAACAATAGGGGCACCGGGGCAACACACCAGAAATAGGAGTGAATTTAGTTCAAACCCATTGTAGTTCTGCCCATAGACGGTTGGCAGTCGCCTATGGGCAACTAAAAACTGTGTTTCGCGCCCTATCCTTCCTATACTGATACCTTGGTATCCGTTACCTTCCGTCGTCTCAAAAGTTGCCCCAGACCCGTCGTTCTGGCTTAGTTGTCTGGATCAGTTGTTAAGGAGTCTCATGTCTGTCATCCGCACCCTGCACCAACAGTTGGTCAGCAAAGAACGCTCTGCGGTGGAGATTGCCCAGAGCTACCTCGACCAGATTGCAGCCCTGGAACCCCAAATTCACAGCTACCTGACCGTCACGGGCGATCAAGCCCTGGTTCAGGCGGCCCAGGTAGATGCCCGCATTGCCGCTGGCGAAGATATCGGTATGCTGGCAGGCATTCCCATTGCGCTTAAAGACAACCTCTGTACCCAGGGGGTGCGCACTACCTGTGCGTCAAAAATTCTTGAGAATTTCGTACCGCCCTACGAATCGACGGTAACAGGAAGGCTGCGAGATGCGGGGGCGATCGCCCTGGGCAAGACCAACCTCGACGAGTTTGCCATGGGCAGCTCGACCGAAAACTCAGCCTACCAGCTCACCGGTAACCCCTGGGATGTTAGCCGCGTACCCGGCGGATCTTCCGGCGGATCCGCCGCTGCCGTAGCGGCTGGAGAATGTGCCGTCGCTCTCGGCTCAGACACGGGGGGCTCAATCCGTCAGCCCGCTTCGTTCTGCGGCATTGTGGGTCTTAAACCTACCTATGGCCTAGTATCGCGGTTTGGATTAGTTGCCTTTGCCTCTTCGCTCGACCAAATTGGCCCTCTGGCCCGCACCGTAGAAGATGCGGCCTTGCTGCTTGGGGCGATCGCAGGCCACGATCCCAAGGATTCCACTAGCCTGGATGTCAGCATCCCTGACTATACCCAATATCTCAAGACCGACCTCAAGGGCCGCAAGGTAGGCATTATCACCGAGACCTTTGCCGCCGAGGGTATTGACCCCGCCGTGCGCGCCGCTACCGAAACCGCCATTCGGCAGCTTAAAGACCTTGGAGCCGAAATCCAAGAAATTTCCTGCCCTCGGTTTGCCTATGGCCTGCCTGCCTATTACATCATTGCTCCCTCAGAGGCATCGTCAAACTTGGCTCGCTACGACGGGGTCAAGTACGGCGTTCGCAACAATAACGACAGCCTGATGTCGATGTACACCAAAACTCGCGCTGAGGGCTTTGGGGCCGAGGTCAAGCGGCGAATTATGATTGGCACCTACGCGCTGTCGGCGGGCTACTACGACGCCTACTACCTCAAGGCCCAAAAGGTGCGCACCCTGATCAAGCAGGACTTCGAGGCCGCCTTTGGCCAGGTGGATGTGCTAGTTTGCCCCACCGTCCCCACGACTGCCTTTAAAGCGGGGGAAAAAGTGGACGACCCGCTCAGCATGTACTTGACTGACCTGATGACGATTCCGGTCAACCTGGCCGGGCTGCCGGGGCTAAGTTTGCCCTGCGGGTTTGACGACCAGGGCATGCCCATTGGGCTTCAACTTATCGGCAACGCCCTGCGGGAGGATCTGCTGTTTGAGGTGGGATACGCCTATGAGCAGGCGACAGAGTGGCATCAACGGGTGCCGGGGTAGGAGGGATGAGGCGATGAGGTGATGAGGTGATGAGGGAATATAAATGCGATCGCGGTGCGTACTCCTTTCCTTCCCTTGGGGTGAAAATGGAGGTGGGTGAGGGAGTTTGGCTGGGGCGCTTCTATCGCAGGGAGTCTTTACCTAAACCTTTAGCTACTGAAAAATCGTCACAGAGGGGCATGGGTAAATAGGGCGTATCCCCCATAATGAAGAGCAAGAATTTAAGTGATCATGGCGTTGCTGATCGCTTGTTCCCCGCCTATCCATCTACATTACCCTCCCTTTTCCATGTCCATGGTCAAATTTCTTTTTGGTGTTCTGGGCATCGTAGGGATTATCTATATTGCGCTGTGTGGCTGGCTGTGGGTGGCGCAACGGCGGCTCATGTATTTGCCGAGCCCGACGATGGGGGCCACTCCTAGTGCCTTTGGCTTGGCCTACAGCGATGTATGGATCCCAATAGATTTTAAGGGTGGTGGTAAGCTGCACGGCTGGTGGCTGCCGGCCGACAGTGACCATGCCCTCACCATTTTGTACCTCCACGGCAATGCGGGGAATGTCTCCAGCAATTTGGCCAAAGCTATTCAGCTGCGATCGCTGGGCGCTTCTGTCTTAGCCATCGACTACCGAGGCTTTGGGCTAAGTTCAGGACCATTCCCAAATGAGCAGCGGCTCTATGAAGACGCCCTGGCGGCCTGGCAGTTTTTGCAGAGCGAAAAGCAGGTTGCCCCGCACCACCTGGTGATCTACGGCCACTCACTAGGGGGGGCAATTGGGATTGAGCTAGCCAGCCACATTCCTCACCTGGCGGGTCTGGTGGTAGAAGCGTCGTTTACCTCCATGGGCGATATGGCTACTCTGTCGCAGTACAACCGCTGGTTTCCAGTCAGTCAGCTGCTCAATCAGCGGTTTGACTCGCTGGCCAAGGTCAGTCGACTGAAGGTGCCCACCCTGTACCTACACGGTTTAGCAGACGCCTCGGTACCGGCCACTATGAGTGAAGCGCTCTATCGGGCCAGCGGCGGACCAAAAGCCCTTTGGCTAGTGCCCAATGCTGACCACAATGACCTACCCAACTGGGCTGGCGAGGAGTTTGAACAGCGACTCCACCAGTTTTTGCAGGACCATGTGCTGGTTAAGCACTGACGAAAGTGTCCATCTGCAAAGCTGGGGTAAAACTCGCCCGCCCTGTGGCTAGGGACACCTCCGAATTTGCTATCTTTAGCACCATAGAGCGATCGCCGCAGTATGGGGCGATCGCTTTTAGCTATCCGGGAGTGCCCCTAAGGCCGGTTCCGGCCTCTCATTGGCAGCAACTCTGCCGCCCTATTTCCCCCCTTTATAGAACCTTTTATGGCCCGTCTTTCTACAGAACTTAATCGCTACTTTTTTGAAGAGGTCAGTACGCCCCAGGTCAGTCTCAAAGAGATTTTGACCCTGGCTGGAGAGCGCACCTTCGGCTTTCTGTTTGTGCTGCTGGCCCTGCCCTCAGCCCTGCCGGTGCCCGCTCCTGGCTACTCAGTCCCGTTTGGCATTGTGATGTTTTTGCTGGCGGTGCAGCTGATTGCTGGCCGTACTCGTCCCTGGATGCCAGAAGGCTGGAGCCACAAGCAGTTTGACCTGGTTTCGGTACAGAAAATTGTCAAAGCGGGTGCTCCGTGGCTGCGGCGGCTAGAGGCGGTTTCTCGACCTCGCCTGACACCTGTGTGCACCAGCCTAGTGGGGCGCACGGTGCTGGGCCTGGCGATCGCGCTGATGTCTATTTCCATGATGATCCCGATTCCAGGCACCAATACGCTGCCCGCCATGGGTATTTTTGTCACCGGCTTTGGCCTGCTTGACGACGACGGTCTGATTAGTCTAGGTGGTCTGGTGCTATGCGTTTTGGGGGGTGCCCTGACCACGCTGATTCTGATGTTTGGCTATGAGGCGGTCAAAACCGGGATTGAGTTTGTGCTGCAGCGCTAGCTGCCTCCCCTAGTTAACTCCCAGGGTAAGGCTCCAGCCCAGCAGCGTACCGGTAGCACCGGGGGCACTATCTATGGCGCGCAATCGCCAGGTGCCCTGGGCCGGTTGACCAATCAGTCGCATCAGCGCTGGGGTTGTTGCCAGGCTGTAGGTCTGGCGCAGCTCCGTTTGGCGGCCCAAAGTACGCCCCTGAACTAGCACCGTAGCGCCACCGGGCGCGATTAAGGTCAGGCTCAGGTCGCCCAAAAAGGCGTGATCAACCCTAATCTCTAGCTGCACATCGGTAACGGTGCCGGTAGCCGCGATTGCCACGCTGCTCTCCACCCCGCCCGGTTGGTTGTCTGGAATTGCCGCCGCCGTCTGATTTTGCTGCTGCACCACTCGACCCAGCTGCCGCCCAGCAAAGGCTCGTCGCTGAGCCTCACGCACGGCTGCTGCCGCATTTACCTTGCCGTAGCCAAACCACTGCGAGTGGCCGCTGGCATTGTAGGTGCCGTACTGCAGGCCCAGCTGGGGATCGGGGGTGCGATCGACAATTTTGTCGGCGGTAGCCTGCAGAATTTCGCGCACCTGCCGAGCGGTCAGGTTGGGGTTGACCGACAGCATGAGCCCCGCCACCCCCGCCACCACCGGGCAAGAGCTAGAGGTGCCGCCAAAGACATTGGTATAGTCGTCGGGGCTGTAGCCCGCCGCCTGGGTGCGATCGCTGGTGACCATGCCCAACCCCGGCAAATACTGGCGCAGCGGCGGCCCTGTCGCCACACTTCCCACCTGGGGTAGAGCCATGCTGGGGGGCGCATTGTTGCTGGGGGCGGCCACGGCAATGTGCTCGCCCCAGTTGCTGTAGGCGGCCTTGGTGCCCAAGCTGGTTGAGGCCGATACCGCTATTACATCGGGGTGAATGGCAAACCCACTCAGCCACCGAGTGGGGCCGCTGAGCGTGTTGGGGGGCCACTGGACTTCATTGATCGTGCCGCTAACCGGGCGATTGGCGTTGCCCGCCGAGAAGACAATCACGCAGCCTTTGCCATTGCGTCCGGTGGTGGCGGCCCGCATGAGCGCGTTGGTCTGCCGCAGGGTCAGCGGGAAATAATTGGTCGCGGGCGACCAGCTACAGACAATCACCGCCGCCCCCCGGCGCACGGCCTCATCAAACAGCTGCTCGATCGAGCGATCGTCAATAAAGCCCGTGGTGCGAATCGGCAAAAAAGCGCAGCCGGGGGCTACCCCCACAATGCCGATCGCGTTTTCTTCCCCAATCGCCAGACCCGCCACCGCCGTACCGTGGTTCTCGTTTTGTTTGGTCGGCAGGGGCAGGGCATCTTTATCTTGCAGATCGATTGGAGCTACTAGCTTACCTACGCCCTGGAGGTCAGGGTGGTTCAAGTCAAAACCGTCGTCGCTGACGGCAATCACCACCGATCGCGACCCGCGCGTAATGTCCCAGGCGGCTTCTGCAAAGATGTGCGACCCTGCCGCCAGATTAGCCCCGCCGCTGTGAGACAGGTGCCACTGCTGGCGGTAGCGATCGTCGGTGGGTCGGTAGAGGCTGCCGGTTTCGATCGCCAGGTTGGGTTCTGCCGCCAGCACCCCATTGAGGGCAATCAGGCGGTTGGCCAATTTGATCGGGTTTTCGGTGGCGGCTGAGGTGGCTCTCACCACAAAGGTATTCGGAATGCCCGCCAGGGGTTTTTCAATCGCCAGGCCCAGACCTCCCAGGATCGTATCGATAGCTGAGGCTGCTATCTCGGGGGCAAACTGCACCGTCAGCTGCTCGGTCAGGTAAACCCAGGTTTGAGGGCTGTCGGCCAAACGATACACGTGGCTAGCAAACAGCACTGTTGGGTCACGGCGAGCTAGGGTTAGAGCGGTTTCGATGTCAGTTTCAGCCACTTGCCATTCCACCAGTTGCCCCCCGGCTACCGCCCGCAGAGCAATGGGGTTCAGGCGCTGGCGCAGAGGCTCCAGGGCGGCAGGGGCGCTGAGGCGGGTCGTAAAGCGAGTGGGCACCTTCTCTAGCAGCAGTTCTTCGCCACCGCGCTGCAAAATTTCTCCCCAAAAAGCACGGCGGGGGCCGTCGCTAGGCATACGAGGATCGGCAGGAGATGCGGTCATGGAGATTGAGCCAGCGGCGGGAACGTTTAGCCAGCAAAATAGTCTGTGGCAAGGCTATGGCATTGGAAGTAACCCTGGGGCAGTTGCCCTACTGGCCCCCAAGGCAGTATTGCACCATACCGAGATGATAAGATATCCCAGTGTTTTTCAGTCTAGTTGTCCCTCACCCCCTCGTATTCATGGTCGCTTCTCCTCGTTTTTTGCGTTACACCCTAGGCGGTTGGGCCGCTGCGGCATTATCTGTAGCCTTAGTTGGGGGAGTGTCTGGAGCAGCCCTGGCCCAAACCGGCGAGGCTGATCCGGTGCGTCCGCTCAACCAAGCCAGCAGCTCCTTGAGTATTGCTTCGGGGCAGCAGCTCATGACTGAGGCCAGCGCTGCGATCGCCAATCAAAACTACGACCTGGCCGAAGAAAAGCTCAAGCAGGCCAGAGAGAGCTTCAACCAAATTTCAACCTACTATCAAGAGCTAGCTCAAATGTTTGTTGGGGTTGATACCCAGATCAACCGCAGCAACCGCGAAAAAGCGCTTGAAACCGCTCAGCTGCGTGACCAGGCGTCGTACCAACTGGCGTTGGTCTACCGCTCCCAAAACCAGCCCAACGAAGCCGTGCCCCTGCTGATGGAAATCTTGCGCAGCCAGCAGCCCACTCGCGATCTGGGCCAGCGCGCCTATCAACAGCTCTATGAATTAGGGTTTGTCAGTGAGCCCTACGCTGGTCGGGCCGCCACCACCCCAGCTGAACCCACTACGCCGGCTGAATAGGCGATCGCGCATTTGTTCTCGGTCACCCATAGTCAGATTCAATGCCCTTGGGGTTATCTAGTGGGCATTGCTCCTGGCAATATGGGTTTAGGGGATTTGAGTACCCCAGCTACCTATCCCACAAGGAAACCGCATCATGATTACTCCCGATCAGGTTAGCACCATGATTAAAGCTGGGCTTCCCGATGCCAGCGTGCAGGTGCAAGATTTAACTGGTGGTGGCGATCACTACCAGGTAGTGGTGGTATCGTCGCAGTTTGAGGGGTGCAGCCTGGTACAACAGCATCAGCTCGTTTACAAGGCCGTGGGCGAGGCCATGTCCTCCGAAGCCATCCATGCGCTAGCCTTGAAGACATATACCCCAGAAGATTGGGCTGCCCAAAGCGCCTAAGCCTGGATTTTCTTTGCTTCAACCGTTCACCCCATTCTGCAAAGGTATCGACCCTATGGATTCGGCAACTAAAGAAAGACTCGACCAGCTAATTCAAAACAACACCATCATGGTGTTTATGAAGGGCAACAAGCTCATGCCCCAGTGCGGTTTCTCCAACAACGTGGTGCAAATTCTCAACGTTTTGGGTGTGCCCTTCGAAACCGTTGACGTGCTGGCTGACCCAGACATTCGTCAGGGCATCAAAGAGTACTCCAGCTGGCCCACCATTCCACAGGTGTATATCAACGGTGAGTTCGTTGGCGGCTCCGACATTCTCATCGAGCTATACCAAAACGGTAAACTCCAGGAAATGGTTGAAATCGCCATAGCCTCTTAGTCGTTGCAGACTCACTGGAGACAAAGATGTGGCGGAGCCCATCTTCAAGACAAACGATAATACAAATGACTCTGCTGAACCATCGGCGATCGAGGGTTGGGCAGAGTCGTCTTTTGTGGCTTAACTTAGTCTGGCTATCAAGCTGTATAGATTGCGCCTAGGCCGAGCGATCGCAGCCCCCGGCGGTAGGTAATGGAGGTCTTGTCGGCCCCAATGTGTGACTCTGCTGACATGTCTAAGGGGAGATCCTCAGGATATTGAGCCTCTACCACTTCTTTATCTTCCTCAAACACCTGGTAGTTAAACTCGTAGACCGGCTCCAGAGGCAGGTCTTGGTCGAAGTTGCGGCAGATTGGCACAAATACTCGGGTTTTGCGGGCTGATACGGGGCTCGCCGCATTCAAAATGCACAGCCGCCCTTCCCCAGGAAAGTGCACCGTTAGTCGGGCTGTAAAGGGCAAAAACACCTCAAACACTCGCAGCCATTTGAAATCGGCTGGGGCGCGGTCTTGTAGCGCTTTAGGGAAATTGCTCACGGTGCTAAGATACTCCGCCCGCAGACCGTGCTCGGTAGGGGTCACCTCGTAGCGAGGCACCACCGGATTATTGATATCGCCAAAGGTTTCGGTGTGCACAAAGGCAAAGTGGGCGACATCTAAAAACCCTTCTATCTGTCGCCCTGCCGCTGCTTCTAGATTCACGGCATCGGGCAAAATTTGCTGGTAGTCAGGGTCATCCCAGGTCGGTAGCTCGGGTAGAGGGTACTGTTCGCCACTGCTAAGGCTCGTCCAGATCAGACCGTAGGCTTCTTTGACCGGATAGGTTTTGAGGCACAGCTTTTTAGGAATGCTGGCTTCGGGGTTAGCGGGCACCTTGACGCACTGGCCGTCGGCAGCGTAGTTAAAGCCGTGGTACTTGCACACCAGATGGTCGCCCGATACCCAGCCCATGCTGAGGGGAATACCCCGGTGCAGGCAAATGTCGTTGGCGACCGAAACCCCAGCACTGGTGCGCCAAATTACCAGCCGTTGGTCAAGTAGGGTAGCGGAGATGGGGCGATCGGTAACATCGCGACCGAAGGCAACGGGATACCAAAAGGGATGCAGTGCGTCCCAGTCTGATTCGGTAAAGGTACAGCCTCTGGGGTAAACCTGCTGGTGGGCCACAATATCCACTCCTTGAGTTGAACAGTGATTGTCTTCACAGGTACCAAATTCGACTGGCCAGTGTCTGACTTTAAGACTACAGCAGCGATCGCATCGACATGGATGGGCAATGCCTCAGCCGTTTGATGGTCTCAGGCCCCGTAAGGGCTTGGCTCAGTGATATTTTTGAGCGCCCCTTGACCCCTGAACCCTCGCTAACCAATAATTCGGCTCCCGCTGTGAAGATAGCGGGGCCGGAACGCCTAGTGCATTTAGCACCATCGCCATGCTCGTCACCCCGCAAAAGGTTTAGTTGATCTGCGTCACAACTGGCTTGTAAGCGGTACGTAGTCGGCTAGCGCCTCGCTGTCGCGCAGCAGTACCTGCCCTTGTGCGGATATCAGCGGAGTTAGGTGGTCGGGTAGAGGCAGCGTTTGCGCGACCATTTGGTGTGCCCCCAAGCTCAATCCCCGTTTGAGCATCCTCAACCCAAGTTAGGAATTCGCTACAGTAGAAAGCATTACAGCATTCACCACCGCTTCACTATGCCGACTCTCAACCAGCCCAGTACCGCCAAGGCTCTGCACAGTATTCAGCGCACCCGCGATCGCCACTGGGTCGGTGATGGCTTTCCAGTCCGCACGCTGATGGCTTACAACAGTTTGGGGCAAACCATTAGTCCCTTTTTGCTGCTCGACTATGCGGGGCCAGCCAATTTTTCGCCCACTGCGGCACGGCGCGGCGTGGGTGAGCACCCTCACCGGGGTTTTGAAACCGTCACCATTGTCTACGACGGCGAAGTCGAGCACCGCGACTCGGCTGGCGGCGGCGGCATCATTGGCCCCGGTGATGTGCAGTGGATGACGGCGGCAGCGGGTCTGGTCCACGAAGAATTCCACGGACCAAATTTCGCCCAGCAGGGCGGCCCCTTTGAAATGGTGCAGCTGTGGGTGAATCTGCCCGCTAAAGACAAAATGGCTGCGCCTCGCTACCAGGGCATTACCCGCGATCGCATTCCCGTCGTGGATCTACCCAATGGCCAGGGTCACCTGCGGGTGATCGCTGGAGACTTTAACGGTGCCCAGGGGCCAGCCCAAACTTTTACGCCGATCAATATGTGGGATCTGCGGCTGACCGGGGGCAAGCAGGTCAAACTGACAGTTCCCGAAGGCTACACCACGCTCCTGGTAGTGCTGAAGGGATCGGTACAGGTGGGCGACCCTGAGACAGTTGATGCAGCGATCGCAGAAGCTGAGATCGGCATTTTTGACCCCGCTGGTACCACCCTCACTCTTCACACCCAGCAAGACACCACAGCCCTGCTGCTGTGCGGCGAACCCATCGACGAACCGATTGTGGGCCACGGCCCCTTTGTTATGAACACCACCGCAGAAATCTACCAGGCCGTAGCCGATTATCAGAGTGGCAAAATGGGCGCTTTGGTGAGATAGGCGCGATCGCCGCTAGATAAGCCCGGCTACAACGCTATCGATCGCCTGAGTAATTTGCCTGAGCTGCGGTGGCTCAACAATATAGGGCGGCATGGTGTAAATCAGGCGGCCAAAGGGGCGCAGCCACACGCCCAAGGCCACCAACTGGGGCTGCACCACCGCCATATTGACCGGGTTATGCAGTTCGACGACACCGATCGCCCCCAGCACTCGCACATCCCTCACCGCTGGCAGGTCGCGGCAGGGGGCTAGCTCCTGCTTTAGCTGAGCCTCAATAGTGGCTACTTTGGCAGCCCAGTCGTAGCTTTCCAGCAGATTCAGGTTCTCCAGCGCCACCGCGCAGGCCAGCGGGTTGCCCATGAACGTGGGACCGTGCATAAACACTCCGGCTTCTCCCTGGGCAAAAGTTTCGCTAATGTGGCTGGTAGTCAGGGTGGCGGCCAGCGACATAAAGCCCCCGGTCAAGGCCTTACCCACACACATAATGTCGGGGCTGATGCCTGCGTACTCGCAGGCAAACAGCTTGCCGGTACGGCCAAAGCCCGTGGCAATTTCATCCAAGATTAGGAGAACGTTGTAGCGATCGCACAGTTCCCGCGCCCGGCGCACATACTCTGGGCTATAAACCCGCATACCTCCCGCTCCCTGCACCAATGGCTCAAAAATGGCGGCGGCAATCTCCCCGTGGTGGCGCTCCAGAATGGCCTCAAAACTGGCGATATCGTCCTCCTCCCACACCCCCTCAAAGGGAATCTGAGGCGCATCAACAAAGTACTGCTCCACCAAACTGCGGCGAAACAGGTGGTGCATGCCGTTGACCGGGTCGCACACCGACATCGCCGCGAAGGTATCGCCGTGATAGCCGTTTCGCAGTGTCAAAAAGTGCTGCTTTTGCGGCTCGCTCCGATTATGCCAGTACTGGATCGCCAGCTTCATCGCCACTTCTACCGCCACCGACCCTGAATCGCAGAAAAACACCTGCTGCAAGGGTTCCGGCGTCATCTGCACCAGCTTGTGGGCCAGCTGCACCGCAGGCTGGTGAGTTAGCCCGCCAAACATAACGTGGCTCATACGGCCCATCTGTTCTTGTGCCGCCCGGTTCAGCCGAGGGTGGTTATACCCGTGAATGCAGGTCCACCACGACGACATACCATCGACCAATCGCTCCCCCGTCTCTAGCGTCAGGTACGCCCCCTGAGCCGACTTTACTGGGAAAAGAGGCCCAGTATTTGGCACCGCCGCATAGGGGTGCCACACGTGGCGGCGATCGAGCGCCAAAAGTTGATCGATGGGCAGAGACTTCATAGGGCTAAAAGGCTGGTAGGCGCACAGGCTCATTCATGAACTTTCTTCGGCTAACAACGGTTCTAGAATGGCAATCAGCTCTGGAACGTCGATGCTGACCGCATCCCAAACAATGTCTACATCAACCTGGTCATACTGGTGGGCAAGAATGTTACGCATCCCTACAATGCTTTGCCAGGGAATATGGGAATAGCGCAATTTAAACGCATCTGATAGTCGGTTGGCTGCTTCGCCAATAACGATTATCTCGTATAGAACCGCAGAACAAGTACGGCGATCGCGCTCTAAGGCAGCTCGATCAAATCCTTCGGCAAAACTTAAAATTTCTTGTGCTGCCAGCAGCATATCAGTAATCCACTGCTGGTCACGCACCATAGATAACCAAAGCAGATGCCAAGATTGCTTGACGACGGATGTAGTTGCGACTGTGCTCAACAGATTTTTTGCTGACCAAATCAACCTTGCGCTTGAGCAAAGTCTCCAACTCGTTCTGCATTTTGGCAATAGTGAGGAGTCCTTTACGTGCATTAGGCACAAAGGTAATTAATAAATCCACATCACTATCATCTCGAAAATCGTCGCGTAGTACAGAGCCAAAGAGGGAAAGTTCAGCAATACCCCAGTGCTCACAAAATTCCACTAGCTGAGTGGGAGAGACACCAAGACGTTTATACAATCTGGTCGTTGAACTAGCTAAAGTCATGGCTAGAAGGGCATTGACCCAGGCAAAATCAGGCGTCTAAGCAAGAAACTCGTTGACGTATCTCAGGTAGGTCTCAGGATCCTCCAGCATCGGAAAATGCCCTGTATTCTTCACCAGAGCATAGTCAATCTTAGGATTCAAGTCAGCTGCGGTGCGCCCCAAATCTGCAGGGGTAATTTTGTCGAATTCGCCTGCTACCAGCAGCGTTGGCACGCTAATTTTGGCAAACTCTGCTGGCATCACCTCCGTAGCTTTTTTGCTCACCGAGGTAAAAATGGTGCCCAGGGCGGTGGCATAATCAGCCGCCAAAAAGTCTTCTAAAAAAGCAACTTTCTCAGCCTTAGGAATCGGTCGACTAAGGAATCGGGCCATAAAAAAGCGGGGTGCCAGCGGTATTTTTGCCAGCCACTGGGGCCGAAAGGCCACCACGTAGCCGCCAAATTTGTAAAACGCCTCAAAGGCCGCTTTGTCGTATTCAAAAATGCCGTTGCAGGTAAGAATGGCGCGATCCACTAGGTGCGGATACTGGTTCAAGAAGTACACCGCCACCGATGCCCCCATAGAGTGGGCATTGATAGAAACCTTGGGCAGATTTAGCGCCTTCAAAAGCTCGGCCAAATCGTCGGCGTAAGTGTCTAGCTCGTAGCCCCGCAACTCCATAGCCTCTTGCTGGTCGGGGGCAATGGTAGAACGCCCAAACCCGCGCATGTCGTAGAGCAGGCAGTCGTAGCGATCGCTCATCGCCGCCGCCGTACTTTGCCAATAGCGGGCTGACCCTGCCCATCCATGGATGAACACCATCACGGGTTTAGGGGACGCCGGATCGCGGGGAGTATCGGTACCAACCCACTCGTAGTAGTGGCTGACCTGATTAATCTCAACGTAGGCCATGGCTAAGCAGACTCAGGCTTAGGCATCGACGACGGATGCAGCAGCAGATCGGCCGTAGAGCGCTGTTCCACCATTTCGCGGGTAATCGTACAGCGCTTCAGGTCTTTGCGAGAGGGTAACTCGTACATAATGTCGAGCATCAGCTCTTCAATAATGCCGCGCAGGGCGCGAGCGCCGGTCTTGCGGCGGTAAGCCTCGCGGGCGATCGCCCGCAGCGCATCCGACTTAAACTCTAGCTGCACGTTATCCATCCGCATCAGCTTTTGGAACTGCTTCACCAGCGCATTTTTCGGCTCGGTGAGAATTGCCATCAGCGACTCTTCGTCGAGCGGATCCACTACCGATGTTGCAGGAATTCGACCAATAAACTCAGGAATCAGGCCAAACTTAACCAGGTCGTCGGGTTCCAGGTGGCGCAGCACATCGGCAGTACGCTTTTCGCGTGAAAACTGGCCTTCACCCGGCTGCACAAAGCCAATCGATTTTTTGCCGATCCGCTGCTCAACAATTTTCTCTAAGCCTACAAAAGCCCCGCCGCAGATAAACAAAATATTGCTGGTGTCAATCTGGATGCAGTCTTGGTAGGGATGTTTACGGCCACCCTGGGGCGGCACATTGGCTACGGTGCCCTCCAGCATTTTTAGCAGCGCTTGCTGCACGCCCTCACCCGATACATCGCGGGTAATGGAGGGGTTTTCGCTCTTGCGAGCAATCTTGTCGATTTCGTCAATGTAAATGATGCCTCGCTGGGCCTCTTCCACATCTAGGTCGGCCACCTGCAGCAGCCGCAGCAGAATGTTTTCGACATCCTCGCCCACGTAACCCGCTTCGGTGAGGGTGGTGGCATCGGCTACCGCAAAGGGCACTTCGAGAATGCGGGCCAGGGTTTGGGCCAGCAGCGTTTTGCCGCAGCCCGTGGGGCCAATCAGCAGAATGTTCGACTTTTGCAGCTCAATGATGTCTTCGGGGGCTTCGCCCTCGGTCCCCTGTAGGTAGCTAAGCCGCTTGTAGTGGTTATACACCGCCACAGAAAGCACTTTTTTGGCCTCATTTTGGCCAATGACGTGCTCATCGAGATAGTTCTTGATTTCGCGGGGTTTAGGAATCTGGCTAAGGGAAATAGCCGGGGCTGTTCTGGGGCGATCGGCGGCGGCGGTATCGCGGCGGGGCACCGGCTGGGCGATCGCGGTGCCCGAGTCAAACAGCTCTTCGTCTAGGATTTCGTTGCACAGATCAACGCACTCGTCACAGATGTAGACCCCCGGCCCCGCAATCAGCTTGCGCACCTGCTCCTGAGACTTACCGCAAAACGAGCACTTTAGATGGGAGTCGTACTTAGACATAAAAATGACCCTAGTTGAGTGCAGTCATAGCGACAGTGGCCGAGAGCGTTTGTCTCTCTACAACATCGTCGATGATCCCGTAGTCTTTGGCCTCAGCGGCAGACATATAGAAGTCGCGCTCGGTGTCGGTCTCAATGCGATCGATAGGCTGCCCCGTGTGATGGGCAATCAGCTCGTTAAGGCGAGTCTTATGGTAGAGAATTTCCCGCGCCTGAATCTCAATATCCACCGCCTGGCCCTGGGCACCGCCTAAGGGCTGGTGAATCATAATGCGAGAGCTGGGCAGCGATAGGCGCTTGCCTTTAGCTCCTGCACACAGCAGAAACGCCCCCATGCTAGCCGCTAGACCAAAGCAAATCGTCACCACGTCAGGGCGAATTTGCTGCATGGTGTCGTAAATGGCCATGCCCGCCGTCACCGAACCGCCAGGAGAGTTGATGTAAAGCTGCACATCTTTCTCGGGTTCTTCGGCATCTAAATAAAGCAGCTGCGCCACGATCGAGTCAGCGACTTCGTCAGTAACGGGGGTGCCCAAAAATACAATCCGCTCCCGCAGCAAGCGAGAGTAAATATCAAATGCACGCTCGCCCCGTCCCGATTGCTCTACAACAACGGGCAGCATGCTGCGAACCTGGTTGGCGTTCAGGGCAGACTGGCTCAAGCTCAAGATCGGGCTACTCAAAGGGTTCGATGCAATCATAGTGGGTTTGGGCGAGATTTCAAGGGTTTAAGGATATTGCTTTACAGCAGCACCAAGTTTTGACCTTGGGGTAGGCCAACCAGGGGCGACTCGCTTAACGAGCAACTGACTGGCCTAATCGACATTATGCCCCAATTTTTTGGGTTCACGGGTGAGGTTGCCAGAGTCGGCTCCACAATCAGCCTGCCCAAGGCACTCCTAGCGATTTAACCCTAGCTACCTTGATCAGATGTCTTGCTCTCAGGCGCTGCTTGGGCAGGTTACTCAACTTTTTCGACAGCTTCGGTGGCCTCAATATCTACGGTTGCGGTGCCAGCGGGCTCTTCGACTTCATCTGCTTCGGCCTGTTCGCTCACGGCTTCCTCCGCGGCTTCGGGTTGCAGGCTACCTTCGGGTACCAGCTCAACGGTATTGTTTTCTTCTAGCCAAGCCAGAATTTTTTCCTGCAGCAGCTCTTCGGTGAGTACCTGCACGAGGCGATCGGGGTCGATCTGGCTGGGGTCTTCTACCTCGGCCATGGCCTCTTTAATTTTTTCCTGTAGGGCCTCTTCTTCAATTTTAATGCCCTCCTGCTTGGCTACTTCGCCCAGGGCCAGGGTGCGGTTTAGGCGATCGATCGCCTCGGGGCGAGTACGCTGGCGCATGCCATCGACCAACTCACGGGTCAGCATTTTGTTTACATCAATGCCCTGGCGGCTGAGCTGCATGATGGTTTGGGTGAGCAAAAAGTCCACCTCTTTTTGTACCAGGGTATTGGGGATTTCAGCCTCTAGGTGCTCGACTAGGGCTTCAATCAGGGCAGCGTCTTTGTTGGCTTTAGTCTTCTCTTCGGCCTCTTCCTGGTAGCGCTCGGTTAGCGACGACCGCAGCTCTTCGATAGTTTCAAATTCGCTAATTTCTTGGGCGAAGTCATCATCCAGCTCGGGCAGCTCTTTTTCTTTAATTTCCTTCAGCGTGATGGAAAATACCGCTGGCTGGCCCGCTAGCTCGGTTTGAGAATAGTCTTCAGGGAAGGGGATCTCGACATCCTTATGGTCGTCTATGGCCATACCGATAATGCCTTCCACAAAGCCGGGGATGAAGCGCCCTTCCTCTAGCTCCACTTGGAAGTCGGTACCTGAACCGCCCTGAAACTCTTCAAACTCGCCACTCTCATTTTTGACCTTGCCCACAAAGTCGATAACGGCGACATCGCCCTGCTGAGCGGGCCGATCTTCAATCGGTACCAGGGTGGCCAAATTGTTTTGATACTGACCCAAGGTGGCATCGACTCGCTCAGGGTCGGGCAAAATCTCTTCAGCCTGCACTGACAGCCCCGTGTACTGCTTCAGGGTGACGCGAGGCGGCACATCAACCGAGGCCTGAATGGTGACGGGCTGGCCCGGTTCGTAGGCGACAACTAGTTCTTCAAAGGAGGTTTTTAGCTGGTAGTTGCCGATCGCGTCGATTTCTTCCTGGGCGATCGCTTTATCTACCGCATTTTGCACCAGCTCTTCCAGCACTGCCGCCTTAAACTGAGGCACCCCAACCCGCTGCAAAAAGACCTGCTTAGGCACCTTGCCCTTGCGAAAGCCCGGTACATTTACCGTCCGCATCATCTTACTCAACACCTTGTCATAGGTTTTTTGAGACAGATCGGCGGGAACTTCAATTTCTAGTCCTACCTGGCTATCGGGCAGTACTTCCTGAGTAACTTTCATGGGGCCTTTTGCTAACTAGACGGCGACTGCGCACGCTCCAAAGTGGCCTGGAGAACTTTTGACGCAATTAATAAGCATACTCTAATCGCTATAGCCTGGTGAGCATTCCTTGGTTTTAGTCCATATTTTGGAGTGAATAACCCTTGGCTCCAGGGGTATTGGCTGGGGCGCTGGCTTAGGCAGGATGGTCGCCTGCCATTTTGGCTTTCCCTTATGTTTGTAATGTTTTTATACATTTGTATTTCGTAATATTTCGCAGCGCACCTGCCACAACCACGACAGGCAGCGGGGCTTTTGGGGGCAAAATCAAAGTGTTAGTATCAGCTGATGCCAATGCATTTTTGAGATAGATGAGGTAATGCTGTGTCGAACGGGCTTAGAGTTGCGGTTTTAGGGGCCACGGGGGCCGTCGGGGCAGAGCTTTTAGCACTGCTAGAGCAGCGATCGTTCCCCCTCAAAGACCTGACTTTACTGGCCTCGCCCCGATCGGCGGGCACAACGTTGACTTTTAAAGGAGAGCAAATTCCCGTTCAGGCGCTGAGCGAAAGTTCCTTTGATGGCATTGACCTAGTCCTAGCGTCGGCAGGTGGCTCAGTGTCTCAGGAGTGGCTACCCAAAGCGGTGGCGGCCGGGGCTGTCTGTATCGACAACTCCAGCGCCTACAGGATGGATCCTACTGTTCCCCTGGTTGTCCCCGAGGTCAACCCCAAAGCCGCTCAGACCCACCAGGGCATTATCGCCAACCCCAACTGCACCACCATTCTGATGGCCCTGGCGGTGTGGCCACTGCACCAGGTGCAGCCCGTGCAGCGCCTTGTCGTGGCTACCTACCAATCGGCTAGCGGGGCTGGTGCCCGAGCGATGGAAGAGGTCAAACAGCAGGCCCGTGCCATTCTGGCTGGAGAAGAGCCAGTGACAGAGGCGTTTCCCTATCCCTTGGCGTTTAACCTGTTTCCCCATAACTCGCCGCTCAACGAGCAGGGCTACTGCCAGGAAGAAATGAAGATGGTGAATGAGACCCGCAAGATATTTGATGCGGTCAACCTGAGAATTTCGGCTACCTGTGTGAGGGTTCCCGTACTGCGGGCTCACTCCGAAGCGGTTAATATTGAATTTGACGCACCCTTCTCGCCCTCAGATGCAAAGGCGTTACTGGCCAGAGCTCCAGGGGTCAAGGTGGTTGAAGACTGGGGACGAAACTATTTCCCCATGCCCATAGAGGCTAGCGGTCAAGATGATGTGTTGGTGGGTCGTATTCGCCAGGATATCTCGAACCCCAATGCCCTAGAGCTATGGCTCAGCGGCGACCAAATTCGCAAAGGGGCAGCCCTGAACGCCGTTCAGATTGCAGAACTGTTGCTGGTGCCTCAGGCTGTGGGGGCAAGTCAATAATTTATGCCAGGATCAGCCCGTGCTGGACGAACTTGGTATAATTTCAGGGACATTAGTATTGAATCTAGTTTAGACTTCGTAGGGTGTAAGGCATTCGGGTGACGTATTTCGGCAAAGTGCTAACGGCAATGGTGACGCCATTCTCTGAAGATGGCTCCGTCGATTATGTCGTGGCTGAGCGTCTGGCCGACCATTTGGCAAGTAACGGCAGCGATGGCTTGGTGGTGTGTGGTACTACCGGCGAGTCGCCTACCCTGAGCTGGCAAGAGGAGTACCAGCTTTATAAGGTTGTTAAAGAGGCCGTAGCGGGTCGTGCTAAGGTCATTGCAGGAACCGGGTCTAACTCTACTTCAGAAGCTATTGAGGCGACCCGCCACGCCTGCGACCTCGGGCTAGATGGCTCTCTACAGGTGGTGCCCTACTACAACAAGCCCTCTCAGGAAGGGCTTTACCAGCATTTTAGTCAGATTGCCGCAGCGGTACCTGATTTGCCCCTGATGCTGTACAACATTCCAGGGCGTACCGGCTGTGCCCTAGCGGTTGAGACCACTGCCCGCTTAGCCGAAATATCGAATATAGTGGCAATTAAGGAGGCCAGTGGAAGTTTAGATTATGCCAGTCAGGTTCGTTACCATACCCCTGCTGAGTTTGGCATCTATTCGGGGGATGACTCGCTAACTCTGCCGGTGCTGGCTGTGGGCGGTTGTGGAGTAGTGAGTGTGGCCAGTCACCTAGTTGGTCCTCAAATTCAAAGCATGGTGCAGGCCTACGAAGCCGGAAAGACCCGGTTGGCCACTGAAATTCATTTGCAGCTCTTGCCTTTGTTTAAGGTACTATTTTTGACCACTAATCCGGTACCGCTTAAGGTAGCGTTGGCTCAGCAGGGCTGGCCGGTGGGCGCGGTGCGATCGCCCTTGTGTATGCCCGATGAGTCTGTAAGTATTGCGATCGCAGAGGTGCTCCAGCAGCTCTCTGCCCAGGGTGTTTTAGCCCCGAGCCTTTAGTTAAGGGGGGCGAACGCGTAGCCCCAGTGAGAACGGTACTCTCCCAGTTTTAGCTAAAACACCCTTGAAGCAGGCGATCAAAGGCAAGCTATCGATTTCCTCTAGCTTTCTGACAACTGAATAACCCGTTTATCCTCTCTATCTGTGTGAATTTATCTATGGATTTATCTGTACTGTCTATGGCCCTCGCTGCTCTATCTGCCGATGTTGCGACATCGACCTGGGCTTCAACGGTTCCTACCGCTTCTACTACCAACAACGCTTGACGCTTAACCATGCCCGTCGGCGAGAGAACTGCTGCACCAAGTGAGGTGTTGTGCACTTTCCGACTGCTGTGCTCGGTTTAGTCTGAGCTAGCATTCATTACTTCTTTCAAATTTTCACAACGATTGTTTACTGACGAGATTGTTTATGACTTCAAATTCTGCCAATAACGCCCTGAAAATTATTCCCTTGGGGGGACTGCACGAGATCGGTAAGAACACTTGCGTCTTTGAGATCAACGACGAAATTATGCTGCTCGACGCAGGGCTAGCTTTCCCCACCGACGGAATGCATGGGGTTAATATTGTGCTGCCCGACGTTACCTACCTGCGGGAAAATCGCCACAAAATCAAGGGTATGATTGTTACCCACGGTCACGAAGACCACATCGGTGGCATTGCCTTTCACCTCAAACAGTTCGACATTCCAGTTATCTATGGCCCTCGCCTGGCAATGGCGCTGCTAGAGGGCAAGCTTGAAGAAGCGGGCATGAGCGATCGCACCGAGCTGCGGCAGGTGCGCCCCCGTGAAACCGTGCGGGTGGGCAACTCTTTCCTGGTTGAGTACATTCGCAATACTCACTCCATTGCTGACAGCTGCTCGGTAATTATTCACACCCCCGTCGGCATTGTCATCCACACGGGCGACTTCAAGTTTGACCACACCCCGGTTGACGGTGAAACCTTCGACATTCAAAAGCTGGCGGAGGCGGGCGAGAAAGGGGTGCTGTGTTTAGTCAGCGACTCCACTAATTCGGAGGTGCCTGGCCATACACCCTCAGAGCGATCGGTATTCCCTAACCTCGATCGCGAGTTTGGCAAAGCTAACGGGCGGCTAATTGTCACCACCTTTTCGTCCTCGGTGCACCGGGTCAACATGATTTTGGAACTGGCCCAGAAGCACAACCGCAAGGTATTTGTGGTGGGGCGCTCTATGCTCAACGTGATTGCCCACGCTCGCGACCTAGGCTACATCAAGTGTCCTGAGAGCCTGTTTTTGCCGCTCAAATCCCTAGGCCATACCGCCGATGAGAATGTGTTAATCCTCACTACTGGTTCCCAGGGTGAACCGCTGGCGGCGCTTACCCGCATTGCTGAAGACTCACACCGACAGATCAAAGTCAAGCAGGGCGACACAGTGGTGTTCTCTGCTAACCCTATCCCCGGCAACACCATCGCTGTAGTCAATACCATCGACAAGCTGATGATGCGCGGGGCCAAGGTGGTTTACGGCAAAGACAAGGGCATCCACGTTTCCGGCCACGGTGCCCAAGAAGACCAAAAGCTAATGCTGGCGCTGACCCGGCCCAAGTACTTCCTGCCCGTACACGGTGAGCACCGCATGCTGGTGAAGCACTCCGAAACCGCTCAAAGCATGGGCGTACCCGCTGACAACATGGTGATTATTGACAATGGCGACATCGTTGAAGTCAACCCAGCAGGCATTCGCAAAGCGGGTAAGGTACCCTCGGGCATTGAGCTAGTCGATGCTTCCCGCGTTGGCGTAGTGGGCCGCGACGTGCTCAAAGAGCGGCAGCAGCTGGCTGAAGATGGCGTGGTTACCATTGCCGCTACCGTTGGCAATAACGGCAAGCTGGTGGCTGACCCTTCCGTACAAATTCGTGGGGTAGCCCAGTCGATCTCCCAGGAACGATTCCAGGGCCAGGTGAAGCAAATCATTGCCCAGGTGCTGTCTAACCGTGGCGCTGAGCTGGTGGTGTCCAACGGCAACGGCAAGGCGGCCCTTGATCTAGATGCCCTCAAAGCAGCCCTTGACCAAGATCTGCGCCGCCTGGTGCGGCGGGAGCTAGACAAGCGCGACCCCATGCTGATTTTGCTGATTCAGGGAGCTGGTGTAGAGGGCTCAGTGCAATCGCAGCCCCAGGCTGAGCCAAAGCCAAAGGCTCAAGTAAAGCCTAAGACTGAACCCAAGCCTAAGACTGAGCCGAAACCCAAAGCTGAACCTGAACCTCAGGTAGCGACAACCGAACGACGCACCCGCACTCGGGCCACGGCGGCTTCGGCATCCTAAGCTAGCGTTGTAGTTGGATCTAGGGAGAGGAGATTGCGATCGCGATCTCCTCTCCTTTTTGCTAGCTAGAGAGATGCTCAGGCAATGTAAATCAACATTGCGGGTGCGGATATTGCATACTTGTGGTAAAAAGGTACGCAATATCATGTTGTTGCTTCTGCTTAACGCTATAATGCACACAGCAGGAGCTGATGTACCTGAGCAAAGGTGCATAGCAAGTGTCTTAAGCAGCTACACATCCTTAGCGCTCAAGGCTTCTGTCAGAATTTTTGTTCAGCTTGTGCGGTTTACCCAAGCAGATCTAGCGCAAACGAGATCCAGTACGAACAAGAATTCCCAGAGTCGCCCAGCGAGTTAGGTGATCTGTGCATGCCCTTAGGAAGCAGAAGTTCATCGCGGTATCGCGGTGGTCTTTATTGCAAAGCCTTTGCAAACGAGTTTTCCGACGACCCGGTGGCGGTGTTGACGTGGCTGGTGAATGGCCAAATCACCCACTCAGGGCAGGAAAAGCAGACTTTATTCGCCCCGGTGAGCGTTGTATGAGGAATTTGAATGCCGAAGCAGATTGTTATTGCTGAGCAAAACCGAATCGCTGCGGTTTTTTCTGAAGATCAGATCCAAGAGCTGATTGTGGCTACGGGTAGCCATCAGGTTAGCGACATTTATTTAGGCACGGTAGAAAATGTGCTGCCCGGCATTGATGCCGCCTTCGTCAATATTGGCGATAGCGAGCGCAACGGCTTTATGCACGTTACCGACCTTGGCCCCCTGAAGCTCAAGCGCAGTGCCGGTTCTATCACCGAGCTAGTGGTGCCCCAGCAAAAAGTGCTGGTGCAGATCATGAAAGAACCCACCGGCAATAAGGGGCCTCGTCTGACCGGCAACATCAGCTTACCGGGGCGCTACCTGGTGCTAATGCCCTCTGGGCGCGGGGTTAACTTGTCAAGGCGCATTCGCAGCGAGAGCGAGCGCAACCGTCTGCGAGCGCTGGCCATTTTAGTAAAGCCCGCAGGTATGGGGCTGTTGGTGCGTACCGAGGCCGAGGGCATTAGCGAATATGCCATCATTGAAGACTTAGAAGCTCTGCAAAAGCAGTGGGAAAGTATCCAGC
>NZ_JADEXE010000413.1 GCF_015207265.1 Nodosilinea sp. LEGE 07298
AGCTGGGGGTGATTGCCCTCGTGGTGGTGCTATTTCGATTAGAGAAAAAGGACTAGCGAGTTTCTATGGCGCTGATTACCGTGCGCCCCGAGGGGCTGTACTGCGAAAAAGGTGACTTCTATATCGATCCCTGGCGATCGGTCGAGACCGCGCTGATTACCCACGCCCACAGCGACCACGCCCGGTCTGGCTCGACCCAGTACATGGCGACGGCCCAGTCGGAGGGTATTCTGCGACGGCGGCTGGGGAGCGATATTCAGCTGCAGGGAATGGTCTACGGAGAACCGGTGAAGCTGGGCGAAACCTGGGTATCGTTTCATCCGGCGGGGCACGTGCTGGGCTCGGCTCAAATTCGGGTCGAGCACAACGATGAGGTTTGGGTGGTGTCGGGCGACTACAAGCGCTGCGCCGATCCGTCCTGCACCCCTTTTGAAGTGGTGCCCTGCGACACGTTTATTACCGAGGCCACCTTTGGCCTGCCCATCTACCGCTGGGAGAGCGGTGCTGAGACTGTGCGCCGCATCTATGACTGGTGGCAGGGCGATTCAGAGCGGCCGTCAATTTTGTTTTGCTATGCTTTTGGCAAGGCCCAGCGAGTGCTGAGCGAGCTGACGAAATTTACCGATCGCCCGGTTTATGTCCACGGTGCCGTTCACGTGCTGACCGAGATTTACCGCGAGCAGGGGGTGGATATGGTGCCGACGATCTGCACCTCGGAGCTGCCCAGCAGCCACAAGTACACGGGCGACCTGGTGCTGGCCCCACCCTCCGGCCACCGCTCCAGCTGGATGAAGCGCTTTAAGCACCCTCAAACCGCCTTTGCCTCGGGGTGGATGGCGGTGCGCGGGGCACGGCGGCGGCGCGGCTACGAGCGGGGCTTTGTACTCTCTGACCACGCCGACTGGCCAGGGCTCATTCAAACGGTCAAAGAGACTGGCGCGAAGACGGTGTACGTTACTCACGGTCAGTCAGACGTGGTGTCGCGCTATCTGCAAGAATCGTTAAATCTGGAGGCGATGCCTCTAAAGACCCTGTATGAAGGAGAGGACGACATTTAATGGAAGCAACCCCCTGGCTTGATGCTGCAATGGGCGGGCTGGCCCTGCTAATTTTGCTGGGGGGCCTGTGGATGCTCTTGAGCGGCGTGGGCGATATGGACCGCTGAGGGTTGTCGCCCCAGGGCTTTGGCGTAGGTCACCAGTTTACTTGCGGCGTAAAGAGCGGTAATAGCGAACATGCCTACCGCCACCCAGGCCTGAAACCGCTGGGCGATCCACAGGCAGGCCAGAATGAGAGCGATCGCATCTAGGGTCAGCACGTCGAGGCGCGATCGCCAGCCTGCTGACTGAATGGGCTGAGAACCAGTCGGCTCAAGGCGCAGGGTAGCCGCCAGGTTAAAGCCTATTACGCTGAGCAAAATGACCGCCATGCCAGAGCCCAAATAGCCTGCCGCTGCACCATAAAACCCCACTAGCTGGCCCACAACGGTCCAAACAACTATGCGGTCAAACTGTTTGAGTCTCAGATCGCCCAGGCGCTGACTTACCACCTCAACGTTCCGTAAATCGACTCGAGCCATATGGGCCTGCTCAAAAATGGCCAGCGCCAGCGCCAGCGCCAGCACCCGGTGGGGCCAGGGGTGAGGCTGCACCGCCTGGTAAAACAGCCCCATTGCCGCAGGCATAAACAGCATTGCCGCAAAGGTAGGAGAAAATGTCATAGCAAATGCACCGCTCGCTGGAGCGTTTAACCCGAACGGGTCAAGCATACCGCCAGATTCGGCATTTATGCTTATCCTGTGTGCCTATTCTTTAACAGGCTCTTGCTAACGCGAAAAACTTAGCCGTTGTCGGTCTCAGCGGCAACGGGCTGAGCCGGGCGGCTGTGCCAGAGCCGGTAACCGCCGTAGCCTACCGCCGCCAGCAGCACCCAGTAGGGGCTAAAGGCCAGCAGCCATAACCCTAGCTTTAACCCACTGACGGTAAATAATTTCACCGCTTGGGTCGCCGATTCCCAGGTATTGCCTAGGGTCTCGCCGACTGGGCGCAGAGGCGGTACCTGAGCTACAGGGCTTTGCAGGGTTAGGTAAATTTGTGAATAGGCCACCTGACGCTGGAGGTTTTGTTGCTGAGCCGCTATCCGTTCGACCGACTCGCGCACCGTACTGAGTTCTCGCGCCACCTCCAGCACGTGGGAAATTTCGCCCGATCGCTCCATAATTTTCAGCAGAGCCGCCTCAGACTGGCGCAAATTCTTTAGCCGGGCCTCAAGATCGACCAGCTGACTCGATACATCCTCCGCCGTCAGCGACTGCTGCTGTACCGTTCCCAACGGACGCAGGGCCTCTAGCACCGGGTCTAACTCGGCCTGGGGTACTCGCAGGGTCAGCGAAATCTGCTGGGCTGCCCCTTCAGGAGAACGGTGATCCTGCAAACTCAGCACATCCCCTTGAACCTGCTGAACAATGCTTTGCACCTGGGTGACTGCCGCGTCGAGATCGGTTAGCACCAGCACCAGATTGGCCTGCTTAACCAGCTGAGGCGTGGGCTGGCCAATATTGTTTGGGGCTGGCTCAATAATGCCGCTCCGGTTGGCCGTATCCGCTGCCCCTGGCTCTGCTGCCGGGGCGATCGCCTGGTTTTCCGCCGTAGGCGCAGCGCCGCCCATAGCCATATCGGCCTCGGTGGACATGGCCTCTTGCCTGAGCACAATTTCGGGTACTTCGGCACAGCCAACCATCAGGGTAGCCCCCAGGGCGATCGCCAGCAGGGTCGCACGATGGGTATGCAATAAGGAGGATGCAGAGCGGGTCATAAAGTTGCCTCAGCCAAACTCGGATGGCCTTACTATGGCCTGAGCCTGGCGGGGCCAAGTGCGACGTTACCAATACTGAAACCGAGTTGGAAACGCTAAGCTACAGCGTTCTCTGCGCACCAGGCAGGCCTTGGCTTAAAATTTGAATATAGGAGTGCTTATGACCACAACCCCCGATCGAGAACCCACCCTGGGCGACGTTGTTGAGCAAATTATTGCGCTGAGAAGCGACTTGGAACAGAGCCGCCAGGAGCTGAAGTCGGAGGTAGAGCGCTGGGACGAACGCTTCTTTCAGTTTCAGCGGGACAATTTGACCACGGCGCGCACCATCATCATTACGGCGGGGAGTGTGGTAATTTTGTCGCCGGTACTCCAGGCGTTTGCCCCGGCCATTCAAACGGTGGTGTCTCGGCTGGCCGGTATCGATGCCGCCCAGTAGCACTGGGCAAGATTTTCAGAACAGGAGCGATCGCCCCCAGTGCCAAACCCCATTACCATTACCGTTAAGCTCTTTGCCATTTATCAGGAGGCCTACGGCACGCCTGAGGTGCAGTGGCAGTTTCCCGCCGGAGCGACGGTGGGGGCGGCGCGCGATCGTGCGCTGGCCGAGCATCCCAAGCTGGAACCGTGGCGCGATCGTACCCGACTGGGCCTCAACCTCCAATTTGTCGCCGATGATACCCCGCTGCACGACGGCGACGAGGTTGTACTTATTCCGCCCGTCAGTGGCGGCTAGTACCGCATGGTCAAAATAAACCCATTGATCTAGGCTCCCTAGCTCCCCGGCCCCTCCGCAATTGGCAATAGTCGCCTAACTTGCACCGTCGAGCCCCCGGCCAGTACAAGCGACCTAACGCAAGTTTCCTGTTTTGCCAAGAGAACTTCAAAAAACGTTAGAGTTGCCGCATCCAATGTAGGGTAGGCGATCCCCATTTTTTCTATTTTTAAAGGATTGCAGAAAGTCCAAAAGTGTTCTCCACAATCCGGACTTTTTCATACCCATGGCGTAAAGTGGCTTGTATTGCCCCCATATCTAGCGTTTGTGTTGGAGCGCCCGCTATGGATTGGTTTCCTCGCCGCCATGCCATTGTCTTAGCTCGCAGCAGCCTAGGCCGACTCGCCTATCTCGAAAAAACAGGCATTATTGTGCCCCAGCGAGCCGGGCACCCGCCCCGTCTGGAGATACTCTACTCCTGGGAGCAAATCCTCGAAATCCGCGCCATTAGTCGGTTGCGGCAGCATCTGTCGTTTCAGACCATCCGCAAAATTTTACAGTACTTTGACGACCATGGTGTGGGCCGCACCCTGCGCGACAAGCACCTGGTGATTAGCCACCACGGGGTTAGTTGGGTACAGCCCAACACAACCGCCACTCCCCAGGTCATTCATTTGGTCAGCTATGGGGGCAGCTTTATGGGACAGTTTGTGCTGGTTCCTGTCGAGGCTGATGCGTCGGATTTAGGATTGTCTAGGGGCATAGCTGGCCCTCCCCCCCCCAAGGTGGTAGATCTTGAGCATTTTAGGCAGAAGGTGCGTCTGCGCTAGCCCCGGTTTGGGGGCGGTAGAAGGCTACCGATAGATCAGGAGCCAGGGCCGCAGCCGGTTGATCTAGCCGCAACAGATTGATGGTGGCAGCATAGCAGGTGCAGATGTAGCCCCTAGCACCGCCCAAATAATTTGCTCAACCATAGTATTTCTTGTCGTTTAGGATCGTATATTCAATAACTTGTACGGTTGGCTCTTCTGTAAAGGCGAATAACTAGGGCGAACAACCGTTCGCCCCTACCCAAGAATTGCACTTTAATAAATCCACATTCCTGAGGCGACTTCTGGAAAATAGTTTCCCGAATGGTGGGCAGTGCCCACCCTTGTATCTTAAAAAGTGTGGCAGACCGTCCCACCCTAGGTTAAGCAAACCGTGTGTAGCTTGGGTCGCCGCACCTTTCAGGATAAAACTCGAAAAATCGCCAGGAGCCTGTGACTCC
>NZ_JADEXE010000414.1 GCF_015207265.1 Nodosilinea sp. LEGE 07298
GCCCACAATGCTTCCCCTGGGGCGAATACCACTCCAGCGTCGTCCTCTCTATCCTCAGATCTTCCCTCAGAAGAGGAGATGTGGGCCATTGTTGACCATCACCTGGTGCGCTATGGCGGCAGCTTCACCCCTCGGCTGATCGAGCGGGCGCGGGGCAGCTACCTCTACGATCGCCAGGGCCGCAAGATTCTTGACTTTACCTCGGGGCAGATGTGCGCCACCCTGGGCCACAATCATCCCGATGTGGTGCAGGCCATTCACAAAGCCTGCGAAGACGTGCTGCACCTGTTCAGCGGCATGCTGTCTCCAGCGGTAGTAGAACTGGCCGACTCGCTCTGTCGGCTACTGCCGCCCACCCTGCAAAAGGCCCTGTTTCTCAACACCGGTAGCGAGGCCAACGAAGCCGCTCTCCGCATGGCCAAGCTGCATACTGGTGGCTTTGAGGTGTTAGGGTTGAGCGCCTCCTGGCACGGCATGACCGCCGGAGCTGGGGCCAGCACCTTTGTCTCGGCTCGCAAGGGCTATGGCCCCACCATTCCCGGCAACCTGGCCCTGCCCACGCCCAACTGCTACCGCTGCCCCATTCGCCACTGCCAAGACCAGTGCGACATGACCTGCCTGGAAGTGGGCTTTGACCTGGTCGATAGCCAGTCGGTGGGGGCCTATGCCGCCGCGATCGCCGAGCCGGTGCTCAGCGCGGGCGGTGTGGTGGTTCCACCCGAGGGCTACTTTCAGCGGCTGCAGGGCTACTGCCAGGAGCGGGGCATGCTGCTGATTTTGGATGAAGCCCAAACCGCCTTTGGTCGCCTGGGCAGCTTCTTTGCCTTCGAACAACTGGGTATGGTGCCAGACATTCTCACGCTGTCGAAGACCCTAGGGGGTGGCCTGCCGCTGGCGGCGACCGTTACCAGCGAGGCGATCGAGGCTGATTGCTACGAGAAAGGCTTTATTTTCTACACCTCCCACGTTTCGGATCCGATGCCAGCGGAGGTGGGACTGGCGGTGCTGCGGGTGCTGACCAACCAAAATCTGGCCGAGCGGGCGGCAACTATGGGGGCCTACTTAAAAGATGGATTGCTCAAGCTGAAGGATCGCTACGAGGCGATCGGTGACGTGCGCGGTCGAGGGCTGCTGCTAGGGGTGGAGCTGGTTAAAGATCGAACCACCCGTGAACCCGACCCCGAAACCGGGGCCGCCATTACCCGTCGATGTCTAGAGCTAGGGCTGAGCATGAACATTACCGCCCTACCCGGCATGGGCAGCGTGTGGCGCATCGCGCCGCCGTTAACCGTTACCCAAGCCGAGCTTGACGAAGGGCTAGCGATTTTGGAACAGGCAATCCGCGATTGTCTGTAGTTGAACGGTAGTGTGAAACTGGCGCAACCGCTGTCTACGTAGCTTAGACTGAATTGCTTCCCACCCGTTCACACACCAAACGTCCATACCGCTGCTGCTGCACCCTCAACAATGAAAATAGCTATAGCCGTTCCCTGAGCGGAGTCGAAGGAACGGCTATTTTTAGAGCAATTCATCTACACTGTCTAACCCCGCACTACTTTCCCCACCATGAAGATTCTGCTGGTTGATGACGAAGTAGAACTGGCCGACCCGCTGAGCCGATTGCTTGGTCGAGAGGGGTACCAGGTGGATGTGGCCACTGACGGAGCAGCGGGTTCCGAGCTAGCCAGCCAGGGCGGCTATGACCTGCTGATTCTCGACTGGATGCTGCCGGGGCTAAGTGGTCTAGAGATTTGTCGACAGGTGCGATCGCGCCACGACAGCACCCCCGTGCTCTTTCTCACCGCCAAAGACACCCTCAACGATCGCGTCGATGGCCTCGATGCCGGAGCCGACGATTACCTGGTCAAACCCTTCGAGCTGCGCGAACTGCTGGCGCGGGTGCGGGCGCTGCTGCGGCGATCGCCCAACCTAGAGGCTTCTCCCTCACCTCGCCTCATTTATGAAGACCTGGTGCTAGACGAAGCCAACCAGCTCGCCCACCGCCAGGGCCAACCCGCTGAGCTTTCCGAAAAAGAAACCCGTCTGCTGGCCTACCTGCTGCGCCACGTTAACCAGGTGCTCACCCATGAGCAAATTTACCAGGGCGTCTGGGGCGATCAGGAAGCCCCCAGCAGCAACGTAGTCGCCGCCCAAATGCGCCTGCTGCGCCGCAAAATCGAACCCAAAGGCACGCCGCCCATTATTCACACGGTCTATGGCAAGGGGTATCGGTTGGGTAGCTAGGGGAATTTTGGATTTTGGATTTGCGATTGGATTGCTGCCATAGCCCAACTCTTTGCTCCACACAGACAAGTCTCCAAAATCTAAAATCGCCAATCCAAAATCGCTCAAAACCTCGACCCCGGCTGCTGCAAAAACTCTGCCTCCTCCGGTGTCGTTTCCCGGCCCAACACCTGATTGCGGTGGGGAAAGCGGCCAAACCGCTGAATCACGTCCCGGTGACGCAGGGCATAGTCAAAGGCAGACTCAAATTTTTCGGGTTGGGTGGCGTGGAGCGATCGCGTCAGTTCCACACTGCGCTCCTGATCGGTCAGGTTCTCGCTGTGCTCCAGAGGCAAGTAAAAAAACATGCGCTCCACCGGCAGCACCTGCTGGTCGTAGCCGCGATCGAGAGCATAGTAGGCGATGTCTAGGGCAGCGCGATCGCCCTCAAAGCAGTGAGCATCGCCGCGAAACAGGTTGCGCGGAAACTGATCGAGCAGCAGCACCAGGGCTAGACAGGATCGGGGCTGCTGCCGCCAAACGTCCAGCTCACCTGCCATTGCCCGGTCAACATCCTCTAAAAACCGCTGCCGAATCGCATCATCAAAGGCCGGGTCTTTCCTAAACCACACCTTGCGCTGCTGGCCATACTCTCCATTGGGATCCGCCGGATCGCCAAACCAAAACCGCAGAATCTCTTCTACCCGCTCCATTGCCTATCTCCCACCCACACACCTACGCACCCACGCTTAGCTCAACACCAGCGGATCCATTGCATAATCCTCCCATCCCTGGTGAAAGCGCTCCGATATATAAGGGGTCAGCACAAACTGCGGCGAGTCTTCCCCGGTGACATCGATCCGCACAAACGAATAGGGCCGTCGCCGCTCGGTTTTGTGACCCGTCAAGCCCATATATAGCTGCGATTTGGCCACCAGCCTAAACGCCACCTGGCCATCGGGATCGGTACCCAGGGGTTCGTAGAGCATGGTGCCTTCGGGCCGCTGTCGCCTGAGGCTGAGACCGCTACCGCCGCAGACCACACAGTTCATGTGGCTGTCGGCATAGCCCGTGGCCTCGGTTTTGAGGTATTCAAAGCAGTGGGCGTGGCCATTGAGCACCAGGTTGACCGGGGAGCGATCGGTACTAATTTCAGGCACTGCCGCCGCCACCTGATCGAGTACCCAGCGCAGGTTTTGGCGAATGGCCATCGTCTGCGCCTGCCCCCATTTGGTGGCCTCCGTCACATAGGGTGGGTGGTGAAAAAAGAGCACTCGCCCCCGCACCGACTTATCCTGCCAGGAGGCAATCAGCCCGTCTCGTAGCCACAGCAACTGCTCGGTGTCAACCAGCGTGGTTGGCCCTGGGTTGGCCTGTTTCTCAATGTCCAGCAGCATTTCCTCTAGCTGCTCGACCTTTGCCTGGAGGTCGTCTAGGCGCTCCTGGGTGTGGGGATCACCGGGCTGTAGGTGAATAGCTTCGTCGCGCACTTGCTGCTGCTCGCGCAAGATAGCCTGTCGCTGGGCCACAAGCTGCTGGTGGTAGTGGCTACTGCCAGCCCGCTGGGGCGATAGCGCCGGGTCGTTAAAGGTGCTGGAGTCGAGGGCAAAGAAATCGATGCTGCCGTAGCGAAAGGTGTAGTAGCGGTTGGGCAGGCGGGTAAACTGCCCCGGCTGGTAGCGCAGCCCCCCAGTTGTCTCGTCCCAAGGGCCGTAGTGGCGATCGAGGTGGGCCGCCAGGTCATCGTCTGACAGCGTCTTCAAATAGTCTAAAAAAGCACGGGCGTAGGCGTCACCCACCCCAGAGCCACGCCAGCCCACATTGGGATTAAGGTTGAGCCGCAGCAGTTTGCGAACAGGCCGACTTAGCTGCACCAAAACACTGTAGAGCCTGGGCAGATTGTAGTAGTCGTGATTGCCCGGTACCGCCAAAAATGGAAAGCGAAACAGCATCTCATCGAAGGCGACCTGACCGGGGCGATCGCCCCCCACCAGCCATTCCCGGTAGGGCTTGATAAAATTTTCTGGGTACTGCTCGCTAGAGCCAACCTGGTACACCACATCGCCCGTGTGCAGCAAAAAGCGGCAGTCTTGTAGGTGGGGCAGCATCTGCTGGGCAATGCGTCGCTGGGGGTGGTGGTCAGGGTGTGGCCCGGAGCCGCTATCGCCAATCACCAAGAACGAGAATTCTCTATCCTCGCTGTGGCCATCCTCTAAAATCAGACGGGTCTGGTCGATATGGCGCTCCCTGAAGGCTGGGTGCTGCCAACAGACGCGCTCCTTCATCTTGGCGACTTTGGTCAAAATGGCTGGATCAAGAATGGAAGCCATGGGTCTGCAGGTAAGTTTGCGTGGCAGTAAACGGCTGGCCTAAAGCAAAAGAGCCCTAAATTCAGGGTAGTCTGACTTTCTTGAAATTGCCGAGTTTAGGGCATAGAAGAGCCTTTTTCAGATAAATCTGCGGTTCTGATGAAAGCCTTACGCTGCAGTCCTGATTCGCCAGCCAGCCTAGTACTCTGCGGCGCAAGTTTAAATACTATTCTCCGGGGGCTAGGGGGCAGGGG
>NZ_JADEXE010000415.1 GCF_015207265.1 Nodosilinea sp. LEGE 07298
GAATAAGGCTGGTGGGTGGGGCGGTCGGGGCACCCAAACGCTCTAGGGCGCGGGTGGTTGCGACATCCTCGGCGGTTTCTAGGGTGGTATTAGCTCCCAGACCGCTAGCCAGGGTGATGCCATTGACGCCAGCGCAAACGCGAACCACATACAGCCCGTCGTGGATAGTTAACAGTTCAGACGTTAGGCTGCCCTGGGGATACCGTTGTCGAAATTGGCTCAGCAGCGAACTTAGCACGCCAGGCGTCTCCCCTGCGGATGGTTGGTAACCGTACTATTCTAAGGAAGTGGGGCACGTTAGACTAAAACCATTACGCCGCTGACCAGTCGCAGGCGGGAATCCTTCCCTGGATAGTTTGCGACCGTGAGCCAGTCAAGCGTTGTGCCTTTACCCAAGACCTTTACTTTTGCTGCCTTAGGTAGCTGACCTGAGCTAATGCTAGATCGCCTGCTGGATATTTCTGCCAATTTTGGGGTTGATACCCTGCTGCTGCTGCCGGTGCTGATTGCCCTGGAAGCGGTGCTGTCGGCAGACAACGCGATCGCTCTGGCCGCGATCGCGCAGGGTCTAGAAAGCGAAACCATGCAGCGTCGGGCGTTAAATTTTGGGTTGCTAATCGCGTTTATTTTGCGGGTAGGGCTAATTTTAACGGCGGGCTGGGTGCTGCAGTTCTGGCAATTTGAGGTAATGGGAGCCGCCTACCTGTTATGGCTCGTATTTAAGCATTTCACAGCTGAAACCGACGATGAAGCTCAGCACCATGGGCCTCGGTTTGCCAGCGTTTTGCAGGCCATTCCGGTGATTGCGTTCACCGATTTAGCCTTTTCCCTCGATAGTGTAACCACCGCCCTGGCCCTTTCTAAGGATGTTTTGGTGATTTTGCTGGGCGGCACCATCGGCATTATTACCCTACGATTTATGGCGGGGTTATTTATTCGCTGGCTAGAAGAATTTGAGCATCTAGAAGACGCTGGTTTTATCACCGTGGCGTTTGTCGGCATTCGCCTGCTGGTACGGGTGATTGACCCTACCCTGGTGCCCTCTGAATGGTTAATGGTGCTGGTGATCGCCCTGGTCTTTGCCTGGGGGTTCTCAAAGCGTACGGCTGAGACCGTCAGCAGCGACTCGGCGCACCTGGAGCACGGCAAGGTGCCCACTGTAGCGGAGCTAGAGGCCCAGGGCAGCCCTTCCATCGACTCTGCTGCTCAAGATCAAGAAGACCCCTCTCCGGCCCTACGCCTGCATCAAGATTAGGGCTCAAACCAGCTCATGGGCTAAAGGTAAGAGCACCAGTCGCTCCAGCCGCCGACGTAGAGCTTGGCTACCTGTCGCCCGGCTAGGGTTTGGGCCAGCAGATTAACGCAGGCGGTGACGCCAGAGCCGCAGTAGACAATGACCTGATCGGCGGCATCCAGGGCGGCCCAGTGCTGGGCTAGGGCCTCAGGCGATTTAAGCTGGCCGTTCTCGCTAGAAATATTCTGCCAAAAATAGTTCACCGCGCCGGGAATGCTGCCCGCGACGGGGTCGATAGGTTCGACTTCGCCCCGGTAGCGTTCGGGCGATCGCGAGTCGATCAGCACCGTTTCTGCGTCGCGTCGACGCACGGCCTCAATATCGACTATCCAGTCTGGGCGGGGTGCTGGGGTAAAGTGACCTGGCCGAGGCGTAGGCCGTTCTGTCGTTGTCGGTTGACCTGCCTGCATCCAGCCCGACCAGCCGCCGTCTAAAACCGCTACCTGGTCGTGGCCCAGGTAGCGCAGCAGCCACCAGAGACGGGCGGCAAAGGCAAAGCGCGAATCGTCGTAGGCCACCACCAACGTAGGCGGGGCAGACGTTACCCCGATCGCTGAGAGTCGTTGGCCAAAAGTTTCTAAATCGGGTAGGGGATGGCGACCGCCGTGGGCCTGCACCGGGCCAGACAAGTCTTGGTTGAGATCTAGGTGCCAGGCCCCAGGAATGTGGCCAGCGGCGTACTGCTGCTGACCCTGGTGGAGGTCGGCCAGGGCAAAGCGGCAGTCGACCACGACCACATTGGGGTCATTGAGGTGCTGGGCCAGCCAGGCGGCGGTTACTAAATTGCAGGGGTAGGTCATGGGTAAAAACGCTGCGGTTAGGGCACGGCAGCTATCTCCTCTAGGGGATAGCGCTGCATTATAAAAGTAGGGTATAAGGTTGCTGAACTGGCAAAACTAGCCGCTGCGGTGCATCGATGTTCGCTTCAAATCGACTACGCTCACGGACTGGTTGGGCAGACTATTCCATCAGCAGATCCTATCCATTGAGGTGCTGTCATGACCATGGAACCTCCTCCGAATACTGAGATTAAAGCGACTAAAGCGGCGATAGGCTGGGTGATTGCCCTCAGCATTGGGTTGATTGGGTTAGGAATTTTGGCAATTTTAGTGCCCACCATTGCCTCGGCTGTTTTTACCTCAGTCATTGGATGGATCGCGTTGACCAGCGGGGTTTTTCAGATTGTGCAGGCGTTTCAGGCCAATGCCTTTAAGGGGCAGGGGTTGAGCCTGGGAGTGGGCATTCTTTACGCGATCGCGGGGCTGTATATCTTGTTCAACCTGGTCAATGCCACGGCAGTACTCACCCTGGCCCTTGGCCTGCTGTTTATGGTCGAGGGTGTGTTTACTATTGCCATGGCGTTTAGCTATCGAGCCGGGCGCAGCATGTCGTGGTTTGTGGCCATTAACGGCATCATTACGCTAATTTTGGGAATTTTGGTGATCAACCAATGGCCATTTAGTGCCCTTTGGCTAATTGGCTTATATATGGGAATTAGCTTACTGTTGAGTGGATCTTCACTGCTGGGGGCGGCCCTGGCCGTTCGCAAAGCAGAGGCCTAGGGCCATAGCAATGGCTTTACTTGATGCCTGAAACCTATCTTCTCTTTGCTCAGCACGGCTGGGCCGACACCAACCAGTCGATGATGACTCTGGCTGAGCGCCTGGCGGCAGACGAGGCACAAATTGTGGCCCCCTGCCTCAATTACGCCATGACCTGGCTGCGCATGGCCCCTTTGGTTGACGAGGTAGACGCCCTGGCTACGGCTACCCTGGTTCGGCAGCCCAGTCTGCCCGTGCGCATTGTAGGTCACTCGATGGGCGGGCTAATTTGGCTAGAAGTGCTGAACCGACACCCCGAATGGTGGCCACGAGTAGACTTTTTGGTGCTGGTAGGCTCTCCGGTGGGTGGGTCCGATCTGGGCCGCATTCTCGACCCGCTCAAGGTAGGGGTAGGGGTTGCCACTGACCTGGGCCGCGATCGCCGCCCGATCGCGGCCCGCATTGCCGCTGTCATTCCCACCCTGGTCATTGCGGGCGATGTCGATGGCGGCAGCGACGGCACCATTACCGTCGAGAGCACGCGGGTGCCCAATGGGCAGTTTGTCTGCCTGGGGGGCATCAACCATGCCGCTCTGCGCTGCCATCCCCGCGTAGTCGAGCAGATTCAGCAGTTTTGGAGGGGCGATCGCCTCAGTTCGCCGCTATTGCCCCACCCTCTGGTAGACCCTCTGCGCCAAATACCGGGCATGACCGATGCCCACCAGCGCGATTTTGCCCGCGCCACCCCTTGGCATACCTTTGCCGATGGCACCAGTATTCGTCTGTGGCGCAGCCCTATGGGTATTCACCACGTGTTTTTGGCCTCGGATAAGGGCGTCTGCCTCTACTCAGGCTATGTGGGGTGGCTGCATACAAACGACCTGCGACACGGCTTAGAGACGCTGCGGGCAGAGACCGAGCTATCCCAGGGCGGGTGAATCTGAAGCTGGCGGGTCGGCAGGTCGGCGGGTAGAGGTCAGCGGGCTAGAGATCGAGAGCCCATCGTCACTGACCAGGCCAGCGGTGAGATCAACCTGGTCGCCTCGGTTGTGCAGGTATTGTTCAACAGCGGTGTTGACCTGTGCTGCGATCGCCCAGGCTGGCTTGGAAGGCAGCGGTGACTGCCGCAAAGCATTGAGCTGAAAGCTGACCTGCTCAATCAGCAAGGCCTGATCGATGACGGTGAGCTGGACGTCAAGGTTAAAATCGACCTGGTTTTTAAGCACGGCGCTGAGGGCCGTGGCAATCAGGTCAGAGCCGATGTTGACAAGGCCGGGGGCGTACTTTTCGATGTAGGCGGTGACGGTTTCGCTGACGGCCTCAGCCATGGGTTTTTGGTTCAAGATGATGGCGAGGGTTTGAGCCAGCGCAGCGGAGGTGGCGTTGACTACGGCAGCCAGTTCTGCCGGAATGCTGCCGCGGATTGCACTCTCTAAATCAAAGGTTTGTACTACCAGGCTCACCAGGCCGATCGCCTCTGAGCGCGTGATTACGCCATCGTTCACCAGCGGTATCACCGAGGTTGCCATACTGCTCAAGGTATCTGGCGTTACGGTCGGCCTGTAGCGCTGCACATAGGTGGTTAAGACACCCTTGGCCTGGTCGCTCAGGCGCTGCTGCCAACGGTGGGCTGCTTTGGCCAGGGCGCTGCTGGCGCGGCTGACAATGGCATTTTTAAGATCTTCAAGGGTGAGGCCATCGAGCACCTGCTGAGCGATGACATCGACAAGGGGAGTAGGCCAGTCGGGCTGGTAAAGCCGTAGCAGGGTGCCCAGAATACCCTGCACTTGATCGGGGGAGTTGGGCAGATCGTAGAGTCGCCCATAGGCACTGAGACCGCTAATCAGCGTTGCCGTGATCTCAGGGGAAGGGGTAGGGGT
>NZ_JADEXE010000416.1 GCF_015207265.1 Nodosilinea sp. LEGE 07298
CCCCACCGCTATCTCAGGCGAAAACCAATCGGTTAGCGCGGGTGGAATGTAGGAGAGCAGCGGGTTGACCGCTGGCGGCTGGCTAGGGTCAAAATTTTCGACGATCTCATTGACGCCGATCGCCGTGCCCTGGCTGATATTGCCCTGCCTGAACTGGGGCAAAATGGCGTCGTCGATAATGGCCTGGGCTACCCGGTCGTAGCGATGGTCGTAGCCGCTGCCCAGCTCAATGCGCACATTGCGATCGCCGGGGGCCACCAGCAGCAAAATGCCGTCGTTGCGGGCGACATCGCCAATGCCCCAGGTGTTGAACAGGTTGGTGGCAAAGGGCTCAATGGCGTCATCGCCTGTGCCGTAGTCGTAGATTGAGTTCACCGTCAGCAGCACCGCATGCACCCCGGTGCGATCGCGGAACTGTTCTAGCTGGGTCTTGAGCAGGCTCTTTTCACTGGCGCTCAGCACCTGGCCGTAGTCGTTGACATAGGCATCTTGAAAGGCTGGATAGGCGGCCTGGGCAGGCCCCACCCCCCATAGCACCGGCCACAAAAGGGCGATCGCGCTGACCATGGCCAAAAGCCAATAGCGAGATCGGCCCAGCCTCATGGTCCAAAAACGGCTACCAACGACAGACTTGATACACATAACCAGAGTGCTTAGAGAACGACTAGTTCAAGCATTCCCCGGCTAACACTGCGGCTGTCAGAGCCAGAGCGATCGCAACCCTCTGTCGCCGCTTCACTTGCTTGTTGCTGTGCAGAATGCTGGGGCGATCGCAGCCCTCAGCCCCGTGATTGAGATCATCGCTGCCGCTGACTCACCGCACCCAACTGTCTTAGAAATCAGCCAATCTCTTCCTGTAGATCTCCTTAGACCACTCCAACTCTGCCGCAAGCCCCCCATGCCCCATGCAACAACTCAATTTGCCTCTTTTCCCTGCCCCTCAGACTGAGTCAGCCCCGCGCCCTCAGCCCCCGCTCTCCAAGCGCCCCTCCTGGTGGCTAGGCATGGGCATTGTGCTGGGGAGCCTGGCGGGCTACTGGGTGACTTACCAAGTCACCCAAAAAAGTACCGAACAATGGTTTGCTGTCCCCTTCGAAGCTCAGACCCTGGAGCAGCAGCGCCAGAACGGCTTTGCCCTGCCCCAGGCGGCCTATGCTGAGCAACCAGAAAGCCCGGCCCAACAGCGCTCAACTCTTGACATTGACACTATTGAAGAGGCCATTCTCGACAAAAAAGACTACTTCGATACCCAGTCAGCAGAGTATCGAGAGCGACTACTGGCCCTGGAAACCAACCAGGCCGAAATCCTTCAGGTTTCTAAAACCTTAGATGAAAAGCTGACCACACTAGCGGCCCAATCTACCGTAGAAGATGCTGCCCTAGACCTGGCTGATGTGGTTCAGCAGCTCAGTATTCAGGTGGCCCGCAATGCTGAGCTGCGAGCCGCTAATGAAACGGCCCTTTCTCTACGCAAGCGATCCTACGAACAGATCCGACTGCTAGAGCAAGTTGAGGCCTCTAAGCGGGGGGCTGCCAAGCACGCTCAGCTGGCGTTACACTTTCACAGCCAGAGCAAAGCTTCGGTCATTGTGTCGCTGGTGCTGGGCATTGCAGCGGGTTCGCTGGGCGTTCTCATCAGCCGCGAAGGTTGGGACAAATCAGACAATCGCGTGATTTATTCCTTTGCGCTGCTGTCGACAATGGCGCTGTTTTTTAACCAGCTGCCCCGAGTGCTGCAAAGCGAAATCAACTTTCAAAACAACCGCGATATCTACCTGGGCTATTTGACCCTGCGCAACAACATTCACACCTTTGCCGCCACCGAGAAAGGGGTCGGCGTTAACCCAGAGCATCCAGACCAATTTGATGACCTCCAGACGAATCGGTTCATTCACTCGGTCGATGCTAAATTGGTCGAGCTAAACCAGCTTAGAATTGGCATTGATGCGAATCAAAGGGTCGATATCTCCAATGTGCTCAGTATCCCGTCGCGATAGATCAGTCTTTTGAGCGATCGCCGCTACGCCGTTATCCCGTTTCTTTCCGCTCAGGATGGGGCTATGGTGTAGCTAGATACCCGCACCTCAAATGTTGCAAATTACGCCCCGCACCGCCATTCCCCTCAGCGACATTGAGCTGAGCGCCGTTCGCTCCCAGGGGGCGGGAGGCCAAAACGTGAATAAAGTCGCCACCGCTATTCACCTCCGGTTCGATATCAACGCCTCATCTCTGTCACCGCTCTACAAAGAGCGCCTGCTCAATCTCAACGATAGCCGCATCACTCAGGATGGCGTGATTATCATCAAAGCCCAGCAGCACCGCACCCAAGAGCAAAATAAAGAAGACGCCCTCGATCGCCTCAAAACCCTGATCAAAAGCGTCACCGTTACTCCTAAAAAACGCAAACCCACCAAACCCTCTAAAAGCGCCCAGAGAAAGCGGCTCGACAGCAAAACCAAACGTAGCCAGATCAAAGCCCAGCGCGGCAACGTGCGGGATTAGGATTGAATACCTAGCCCTCCCCACCTGAGGCCACCCACTCAACCATCCAGCTTCCATTCTCTGACACCTTGCACCAGTCGCGCCTGCGTCTCCTCAATAAGGGCCAAAAAAAGGCGGATAGCACTTACGCTATCCGCCTTTCTAGCTAGCCAGAGCAAAGCCGTGGGCTAGGCCGCCCGATTAGCTGTTCGAGCCGGGCTCAGAGAACTCAGCATCAATGACGTCTTCACCACCGGAGCCATCGCCAGAGGTGGCATCGGGGCCGGGGGCTGCACCACCCTCAGCATCGCCACCCGCCTGCTGGTACAGGTTGGTGCTGATGCTATACAGAGTCTGCTGCAGTTCGCCCGTGAGGGTTTTGATGGTGTCAAAGTCCTCAGCTTCAATGGCGGTTCGCAGCGCCTTGATTTGCTCCTCAGCTTTCTCCTTGTCGGCGGCGGGCACTTTGTCGCCCATGTCGCTCAGCTGCTTCTCGGCCTGGTAGGCCAGCGAGTCAGCCTGGTTCTTGAGGTCGATGTGCTCGCGACGCTCTTTGTCAGCGGCGGCGTTAGCTTCGGCATCTCTCACCATGCGGTCGACTTCGTTGTCGTCGAGGGTAGAGGCCCCAGAGATGGTGATGGTCTGCTCTTTGCCGGTGCCCTTGTCTTTGGCAGTGACATTCAGAATGCCGTTGGCATCGATGTCAAAAATCACCTCGATTTGGGGCACGCCACGGGGAGCGGCCGGAATGCCAGAGAGTTGGAAGGTACCCAGGCTCTTGTTGTCGCTGGCCATTTCGCGCTCGCCCTGAAGCACTTTGATCTCCACGTTGGTCTGACCGTCTTGGGCGGTCGAGAACACCTCCGACTTCTTGGTAGGAATGGTGGTGTTGCGGGGGATCAGCTTGGTCATCACGCCGCCCAGGGTTTCGACACCCAGCGACAGTGGAGTGACATCCAGCAGCAGGATGTCTTTGACTTCGCCCGCCAGCACGCCGCCCTGAATGGCTGCACCCACCGCGACTACCTCGTCGGGGTTCACGGTTTCGTTGGGCTCTTTGTCGAGGGTACGCTTGACCACATCCTTAATGGCGGGAATGCGGGTCGAACCACCCACCAGCACCACTTCGTCGATGGCAGTTTTGGCGATTTTGGCGTCTTTGAGCGCCTGCTCGACCGGAATGCGGCAGCGATCGATCAGATCGGCGCACAGCTCTTCGAACTTGGCCCGAGTCAGGGTCATTTCGAGGTGCTTGGGGCCATCTTGGGTGGCGGTGATAAAGGGCAGGTTGATTTCAGCCTGGGTGACGCTAGACAGCTCAATTTTGGCTTTCTCAGCGGCTTCAGTTAGACGCTGCAGGGCCTGCTTGTCTTTACGCAGTTCGATGCCTTCCATCTTCTGGAACTCGGCAGCTAGGTAGTCAACGATCTTTTTGTCGAAGTCGTCGCCGCCCAGGTGGGTGTCGCCCGAGGTGGCCAGCACTTCAAACACACCGTCGCCGACTTCCAGAATGGAGACGTCGAAGGTACCACCACCAAGGTCAAATACCAGGATGGTTTCGTTGCTCTTGCGATCGAGACCGTAGGCTAGCGAGGCAGCCGTCGGCTCGTTGATGATGCGCAGCACCTCTAGACCGGCAATTTTACCGGCGTCTTTGGTAGCCTGGCGCTGAGAGTCGTTGAAGTAGGCAGGCACGGTAATGACGGCCTGGGTTACTTTCTCGCCCAGGTACTTACCGGCGTCGTCGGCCAGCTTACGCAGAATTTGAGCCGAAATTTCTTCGGGCGAAAACTGCTGACCCGCCTGGGGACATTCAATTTTGACGTTGTTGCCTACGTTCACTACTTTGTAGGCGACTTCGGTAGACTCGGTTTTAACCTCGTCGAAGCGACGGCCAATAAAGCGCTTGACTGAATAAAAGGTGTTTTCGGTGTTCATTACCGCCTGGCGCTTGGCGATTTGACCCACCAGGCGATCGCCGTTCTTGGCGTAGGCTACTACTGAGGGGGTCGTGCGAAATCCTTCAGCGTTGGCGATGACGGTGGGTTTACCACCTTCCATGACGGCAACCACAGAGTTTGTAGTTCCTAAGTCAATTCCAACTACTTTACCCATGTTTTCTTTCTTTACTCCGGCTTGACAGCTATATCTATAGTGCTTGCAAAGCCTCTTTCGCTGAAGGAGGGGATACCGAACAGCCGAAGGCGGGGTGGAGTAGGGGAGTGGG